>CAIQJJ010000701.1 GCA_903872065.1 uncultured Anaerolineales bacterium
TATTTCTCGGAGAAGTAGGCGTAACGGCCGTCCGGCAGAATCATGCCGGTCACAACAGGCGCAATCAGCACGCGCTGGCTGTTCATCAGGGCGTAGGCATAGATCACATCGGCCTGGTAGGTTTCCCCGCTGATCAATGTGATCGTGGCCTGGTCGAACTGCCCGCTGGAGGCCAGGTACAGAAGAAGCTGGCTGCCGGCCTCGTATTGGGTGAATGGGTTGGATTTGAGGAACAATCCCATGTTCTGGCGGATAGCGTCGGCGGTAGGCTGGTCAACATCTGGCGCAGCCAGGCCAGTGATGGATGGCTGAGTGGTGGGAATCGTGACGGCCGGTGTGGGTTTCCCCTGACAGGCGGCCAGGATGATGCCAGCTATCAGGGTGAGAAGAATGAGCTTCAGGCGCATAGGACACTCCTTGACGAGGGAAATAAAAAAGCGCGCCACCCGAAGGATGGTGCGCGATTGGAGGCCATGTGCGTGGCTAACGCGGCTGACGCTTAAACAAAAGCGCGCCCGCCCAATGGGGGTGCGCAAAATCTGATAATATTTTACTACCGGCAGTCAAATCGGGCAAGCAAAAATCGAGGTTTGCTAAACCAGGGATGCAGGATCATATCCCTGTTTAGCAACGGCAATCCCCTTGGGCTGAGGATATCCCGTATGTTATAACATCCAAGCCGTTCTAGCACCCCAAAATGCTGGGCATTGGTTTCGGCCAGAGTGCTGTTTGGATAACCTGCACCTATGGTTGTGTATGTCGGGAGGAATCAGCAGCGCCAGATTAACAGCAACGAGGAGTGTCGTGTCTCACAGATAATGAGACTGTAGAGGCCAAAATGGGCGTTTGTCTTAAAGATAATGAGACTGGGTCTCACAGATATTGAGACTACCCTACATTTGTCTCGAATATATTGAGACTGCCCTAACTCCATCTCAAAATTATTGAGACTGGCCTACTGGCGATAAAACATGATAGGCGTGCACATCCTTCATAATTATTTATGCTCGCTGCAAAATCGTGAAGCCAGTCTCACTATATCTGAGATGCGAGTCTCATTATCTTTGAGATGAGTCTCAATAACTGTGAGATCCTACAAGGAGGGTTGGAAAATAGCTCAACCGATCATCGGTGACGATCTTTTATTGTAATTTCTGTTATAATAACAGAAATTACAATGTCTGGCGGTTGCTATGGCTAATTTCCCATCATTTGTTGGCAGAACCTCTGAATTTAACCTGCTGGATGAGCTTTACGCCAGTCGTAAAGCTGAGTTCCTGGTCCTTTATGGCCGGCGGCGGGTTGGCAAAACAAGGCTGTTGACCGAGTGGATTACCACCCGGAAAATCAAACCGATCTTCTTTGTCTCTGAGCAGGATTCAAAAGAGTCGTTGTTGCGCCAGTTTTCGCAAATCGTTTACAGAAAAGCGTTCCCATCGCTGCCCATCCCCGATACATTTTCGCTCGCCAATTGGGATCAAGTTTGGAATCAGATCAGTGAACTGGCCAAAAGAGAAAGATTGGTGGTCTTTATTGACGAGTTCACCTACATGATGGCGGCTGATCCTACCCTTGCCAGCAATTTGCAACGCGCCTGGGATGCCGTTTTAGAAAACGCAAACATTTTCCTGTGCATTTCAGGGTCTCATCTGGGCATGATGGTTCGGGGAATATTATCTGGAACTGCGCCGCTGTATGGAAGAACCACGGCCAAAATGGAATTGAAGCCGCTTCCTTTTGGCATCACGAAGTCTTACTTTAGAAGCTACTCGGCTCCCGAGAGAGTCTTGCTTTATGCTGTCTTTGGCGGCATTCCACAATATTGGCGGCTGATTGACCAAAACAAATCCGTTTCGGATAATATCAAGCGTTTGTTGCTGTCGCCGGGCGGGAACTTAAAAGATGAGCCGCGCATTCTTTTGAATGATTACATTAGCGATCCTAACAATTACATTGCGATCCTACGGGCGATCGCCAATGGATACGCCACACCCAAAGAGATCGAAAGTTTTACTGGGATTCCGAACATCCACCTGTCTCAATATATTGCCAATCTGGCCAGTACAGGGTACGTGGTGAA
>CAIQJJ010000702.1 GCA_903872065.1 uncultured Anaerolineales bacterium
CCACGCCATCTTCGGCGCGGACTTTCTCTCCCAGGGCAGCCGAGCGTTGGCGTATCGCTGGGTCACTGACAGCTTGTTCAATCGCCTTTGCCAGTCGTTCAACGGTCAGTCGCGAACGTGGGATCGGCGCTGGCCCAATCCCTAACGTTTCTACCCGATACGCCCACAAGCGCTGGTCTGCGCCGATGGGAATTAGAATGGATGGAATACCCGCCCGGATGCCGGCCGCGGTTGTACCTGCCCCGCCGTGGTGAACGACAACCGCCGTGCGCGGCAGCAGCCAATCGTGCGGGATCGAATCGACAAAGTACACCGGCTGCGTAGATGACTGCCGCGCCATCCCTCGGCCCAAAGGGCCGCGGCCGGTGAACAGGATGCCGCGCTCCCCGGCCAGCGCTAACGCCTGGATGATCATCTCGGTCACCTGATCGGGGTTTTGGCTGGGCATACTGCCAAAACCGATATACACCGGCGGCATTCCAGCATCCAGAAAGGCTTGCAGGTCGGAGGGCGCCTCAAACCCCGGTGTATCGAGATACCAGTATCCCGTGACGTGAATGTGCTCTTCCCATTCAACTGGCCGGGGCAGGACATGCTGGCTGAAGCCGCTCAGGATTGGGGTGACCGGTCTGCCGGCCTGCTGTGGTTTTCTTGGCAGCCCAAGAATATCTCTACGGCTGCGCTCAATAATTGGGCGAAGCCCCAACGCCACAGCCCAATTTACCGGCTGGTAACTAAACCAATTGATCGCCCCCGTAACCTGCCTGGCAAAGCCTCGGCTTTGCGCCCCCAGGCTGGGCGGCCAGGGTCCAAAGAAGGATGGAAAAGCGCTCGTCGGAAAACCGGGAAAGACGCTGGTTTCAATGTGGGGAATGCACAATTTTTCTGCCACCGGATCCACAACCATCGTCGTCTCGGCATTGCTGATCAACAGGTCACAGCCCTGGCTCACTTGCCAGAATTCCGTGAACATGATCGAGAACATCTTCTGAAATAGTTTCAGCAGTGCGAAGAAGGCAGTCCCGGTAAATGCCTTCTTCCCTGCGCCCTGATTCAGCAATTCCGGTACATTCCCGCTCAGCGGAATAAAGCCTAATTCATACTCATCCACCAGTGAGCGGAATGCTTCAAAGGCCCCTAACCAAACGTCAAAGCCGGCTTTTTTTAAACCCACTCCCAGCGCCACTGCCGGCTGGACATCTCCGCGTGTACCGAAGATCAGAAGGTTTACGCGCATTTATTTACCTCTTTCCCAACGAAAATCGCAGATCGCATCCCCGCGCCCCAACGTTTTCGTGCGTAGCCAGCGAACTTTGGGCATGGCTTCGGCAACCCAGTCATCGGTTTTGCAGTACAAGTGCGTAAGCTCCGGCGACTGGTAGAAACGGAGCGTTTCCAGGAGAAAACAGCCCCGGGCATTGAATGCGAAACACTGTGGGCTGTCTTCGACAATCTCCTGCTCAGCCTCATCATGCGAAGCTTTCTCGATCTGGCGTAGCACAATGCGCACAACCGGAAATGGGTCGGGGCACCGATTCAGCCAGGCGGTAAATCTCCACTCGTTGATGAATAACGTTGCTTTGAATAGCCGCTCGGTTTCAGCCAGGCTTTCGTCTTGAGAAAGCGCGGTTTCCCGTAAAGCCTGATACAAAGCCAGGCCGGGGAGAATCAGATTATTCAGGCGTCTACGCTGAGAGGAATTGGATGTCTGCGGCTTTTGGCGTTGCAGCGCTGCATGACGCTGTTGAATGCGCTCAACGATCAAACCGGCCTCTTCAGCATTATGCTGTTGAGCCAACAACCGCTTCCAGGCATTGAGGTACGGAACAGAATGCATGCTTTTCGCACTCCAATTGCACAATTCAAACGCGCATTAATTATTGTGCCGATTGTTTGTAACAGGTCAGGTAAGTGCCTGTAGATACTTTGGTCTCTTTCAATGCCTGATCACAAGAGGCAAATACAGTCTCATGGTATCCGCTGCAACCTCATCCGCGCCGATGTCGAATCCGGCGCTACCATCGTCATCCCCATCCTGCGGGCGAAAATCGCTATCATAATCAGTTGCAGGCGCGCCAATCGTTGAGCCTGCATCTACCGCCGGAGAGGAAACTAGCAAGTGAAAATTCCATACAGTAGAGTCCACAAAGGCGGGGGAAACGTCAATCAGATCGTTGGCGCCGTAGAATTCGAATTCGGGGTCGCGGTCGCCATCCGTCAGGTTGTGATCAGCGTGAATTTGGGACAGGATCGCCGGTTCGGCCGTCATCTGCCCGTAAATGTTCTGGCTGCAAATGTTGTTGCGGATGATGATGTTCTGCAACTGCACATTCTCAATACCAATCCCCCCACCCCAGCCTTCGCGGCCGTTATAGGCAAAGGTATTGTTTTGGATGGTAATGTCGTTAAAGGGGTGAACATCGCTACAGCAGGCAGACAGCCACAGGCCAACCAGATTGTTATAAGCGATGTTATTGTACAGGCGGATATTTTCCAGTGTCCCACCCGCTTCACTGGCCAGGGCGAAGCCCATCGCCGGAATATCGTGGACGATGTTTCCATACACTTCGACATCGTACAGGTGCTCTGCCTCAGCATCGACGTAGATGCCCACTTCGTTGATATTGTTGACCTCGTTACCGTACACCTTCCCATGGATCGAAGCATCCTTAATGGACATCCCCTCTTTGCCGTTTGTCCCTGGCATGACATCGTGGACATGGTTGTAGCGCACCTCGAAGGTATCTGTGTTGCTGATGGAGATATGTTCCTGCCAGGTGCCGGTGCATGCCCCAACCACTTCGTTGCTATCCACCAGCACATGACTGTTGCCCCAAGTAGAAATTCCAGAGGAGTAGGTATCGTAAGTGTAATTGTGGTCAAAGGTGATGTAACTGGAATTTTCAGCGACGATACCGTAATAGCTCGAATGGATCACGCGTAAACCCGAAACCCGGATGTAGTTTCGATCCGCAATATAGAACAACCCGGTGTACTCCGGCGTCTCTACCCCAGTCCCGTCAATCGTCACGATCTCACCAGGAAAGGCAGCATAGGTGATGAATTGGCCGCTGCTGCCGGAGTTTTGCGGGATTACCTGCTCGAAATAAGTCCCGGCCCGAATATACACAGTATCCCCAGCCACCAGGGTTGTAGCGGCTTTTTGAATCGTCTGCCAGGGGTAATCCAATGTTCCGGGGTTTGCATCGTCCCCGCCTGGGGCCACGTAATATACTCCACCCTCGGGTGTGGCTGGCGCACTCAACGTTTGATCTGCATCGGGTGAATTTCCGCTACAGATCAGCAGAACAGGCAAAACCACCCATAGGAGAGCAGCTATTGTCTTCATCATCTGGTCCTTTCTACGGGTTATTCAGAGTGTCTAAAAACATCTGTTCAAATCGTGCCGCATTGGCGGATATCGCCACGCGCAGCTCCGGACAGCCTGACTGGATCCGAGTCTGGCCGCTTTCTGGCCCTTCATCCTCAAC
>CAIQJJ010000703.1 GCA_903872065.1 uncultured Anaerolineales bacterium
AAAATGATCGGGGGGTTCTCATGCTTCGCTCCTTTTGATCAAGGCAATGTTGCCATGAGAACCCCTTTCTTGCAAGTCAGTTCAATAGCAAGTTATGCGGTATTGCCTTAAAAGCCTTGTTCAGCACCCGTGGACTATACAAACGTTTTCCGGGCATTGTCTTTTCATGACTGGTTTTGGTTTTGTGCCGCGCGCTTTCCACCGCGGCAATCACTTGTTTGACTTCCTGTAGTTCAACGGCATAATTGGCTTCAATGACTTCCTGCCCGCGGTTGAAAGAATAAAGTCCTGCAATGATCATTCGTAAGCCTCCTCATCTTTTTCCAACAGCCTTGCTTGAGGAAGATTGTCCCATTCTTCAGGACGCTGAGAAACCTTCTCTTTGCCGGTTGGTTCAAAAACTGGCGTTCCGATGATGCGATGGCGCAGTTCACCGCTAAAATAAGTGTTCAAGCGCTCACGGGCAATCTTAACGTATTCCCCTTCTTTTTCGCTGCCCAGGGCGCGCCGGTTGTGCATCAAAGCCGCCAGCAAGGATGAACCCACCCCCGCATAGGGATCGAAAACCCAGTCGCCTTCGTTGGTCAATGCAAGAACGCATCTTTCCACCAGTTCAATCGGAAACTGGCAAGGGTGGCAGGTTTTTTCGGGATGATTGGATTTTACGTTCGGGATATCCCACCATTCCTCTTCCCAATCTTTGGCGACGATCTCCCAAATATCAGAAGGATTTTTGCCTAAGGGGTTGCCAGAGGGCTTGCCTTTGTTCGGGCCTTTGAAATGCCTTTTACCCGGATACTTTGCCGGGACGCGCACTGAATCCAGATTGAATGTATATTGATCGCTTTTAGTGAACCATAGGATGGTCTCATAGCGGCCAGAGAAGCGTTTCGAGGCATGTAAGCCATGGCCAAAACGCCAAATGATGCGGTTACGCAGCCGCATACCAAGCTTTTTGAACGTATTGTAATAAAGGATATCCAGGGGATAGACTTCACCATCATCCACAAAATTACCAACCTGCCAGCAAAGGCTGCCATCGCGCCTGAGGATGCGATGAAGCTGAGAGATGACTTGGGCTTGCGTCTCAAGGTACTTTTCCATAGAAACGCGATTCTCGTAGTCTTTCCCCAGGTTATACGACGGAGAAGTGACAATCAGTTTAATCGTGTTATCAGGGATCTGGCTTAACAGTGCGTTCACATCCCCCGGATAGACAACGACCTCAGCATCCGGTGAAAAATTTTCCTGGATAGGCTTCAACTCTTGAAATAAGGGTAAATTTTGCATGATAACTCGCTCTTCTTGATAAAAATCCGCGGAGATAATTTTACCCTGAGGATGAAGAAAATAGAACCATTCTACAGGCGGCAAAAAGGGCCGATGAGTGTCTTTTGACGTTTTTTTGACGAAGAGTTTGTACAATAGTCGCAATAAGGTATGTATCTCCATCAACCCATTCAACCATTTTGATCGAGGCTGCTATGACTCTTCCATCTCTCTCCCCATCCAAAGCAATCTTTTCGCTGGTTTTGATCGCGGCGCTGCTTGCCGGCGGACTGGCTTCGCCGCGCGCCGGGCTGGCGGCCGGCGCGGTCGCACGGCCACACGGCGCGCCAGTGCATACGTTCGAGGTGATTTACGGCGCGGATAGCCCGGACAAAAACCCCGGCGACGGGGTGTGCGCCAGCACGGACGACGATCTCTGCACTTTGCGGGCAGCGATCGAGGAAGCCAACGCCAGCGCCGGCGAGGATCGCATCCAGTTCCGCTTCTGCGGCTATGCCAGTAAAGTCCTCTACCCCAACAGCCCGCTGCCGGCGATCACTGAGGCGGCGACGATTGACGGCGACGCCAGCGGCATCCCCAACTGCATCCAACGATCGATCACGCTGGATGGGTCGCAGGCCGGCGCCGAGGCGGATGGATTGCGCCTGCAAGGCGATGGCATCATCGTTAAGGCGCTCAATATTTACAGCTTTCAAGGCAATGGGATATCGATCGAGGGCGATCACAACCAGGTGAACGCCAGCTATTTGGGGACCGATCGCAGCGGGGCGGCCGGCCTGGGCAACTGGAAAAATGGCATTCTGATCCACTCGGGCGACGCCAACCAGGTGAACGCCAGTATCCTCAGCGGCAATTTGCTGTCGGGCGTGCTGATCGAGGGCGGAACGAACAGCCTGGTCACAGCCAATAAGATCGGCCTGTGGTCTCCGACCGATAGCGCCCTGCCAAACCAGGTGAACGGGGTGCGTGTGTTCGGCGGAAGCGGGCATACCATCGGCGGGGATGGCGGCCTGGGCAATCTCATTGCGGGCAACGGGCAGGCCGGCGTCTACCTGGGAGCGAACGCCAGCCAGGTCGCCGTGTATAACAATACTATTGGCGTGGACGCCGACGGGTCGGTCATTATCAGCAATGGCACGGTGGGGATCGAGGTGCGCGGGGCCTACAACTCCATCGGGAGCGATCAATTGGGCACGGGCAACCTGGTCAGCGGCAACCGCAGCGGCATCTTGCTAACCGGCAGCGCCGCCCACCACAACGTCCTCTACCACAACCGCGTCGGACTGGACGGCACAAGCCAGGATGTCCTGGGCAACGTCAATGACGGCATTATCCTGCAGAACGGAGCAGCGGCCAACCAACTCATCAAGAATGACGTGGGCGGCAACGGTCGGTATGGCATCCACATCGCCGGGGCAGGGACGCCGCCCCCCTGCGACGCGAACTATCTCTCCGACAACTTTGTCGGCAGCATCTACACTGAACGCTCCGGCCTGGGCAACGGGGCAGACGGCATCTACATCAAAGGCTCAAGCTGCAATCACGTGCGGAACAACAAATCAGGCTTCAACGCCAATTATGGCATCTTCCTGGATGGCGCAGCGCCGATCACCGCCACGATTGAACAGAATACCTGCAGTTACAACCTCAGCGGGGGCATCGCCATCGGCAGCGATGGCAACCGGGTGGAACAGAACGTGGTAGGCTACAATGGGCTGATCGGCATGTTGATCAGCGGCAGCCATAACCATATCGCTTATACCAAAGCCGTCGGCGGGATGGTGGAAACCCAACTTTATGGCATCGTCGTTGGCGGCAATGACAATACCCTCACCGGTTTTGGCAAAGATCATGACGGGGTGAGCCAGAACTCCCTGGCGGGGATTGTCCTGAATGGCAACCAGAACCGGGTCTACAATTACAGCATCCTGGATAATTTCGGCAGCGGCGTGCAGGTCACCGGCTATGACAACATCATCGGGAGCGAGGACAAGGAGACCTACATAGACGGCAATGTGTGGGGGATTGTGCTGGAAGCCAACGCCATGAATACCCAGGTGATCAATACCAGGATTGGATCGGATCGCTTTGGCTTCTCCCCTCTCGGCAATGGGATCGCCGGG
>CAIQJJ010000704.1 GCA_903872065.1 uncultured Anaerolineales bacterium
CGTCTTGTCTAGCGCTTAATCGGATAGCTTTGGGTAGCTTTTTTCTTGCAGCGCCTCCAGAATGGCCTGCGTTTCGCGCCGCCCGCCGTAGCCATTCTCGCCGGCCGGGCCCACGCAGGATGGGCAGCCATCGGCGCAGGCGCAGCCGGCTGCCACCTCCCGCGCCCGCTGCACCAATTCCTGGTGCAGCTCAAACAGGCGCTCGCTGAAGCCGATGCCAGCCGGGACCTGATCGTAAATCACTATGGCTGGCTTGCCCTCCGCCAGCGGCGACTGCGGATCGGCGTTGACGCCCAGGTCGCGCGGATCGCACATCAAGAACAGGGGAGCCAGGTTGCCCAACAGATAGCCCAGCCCGCCCAACCCCGATCGCACCCGCACTGCCGTCTCGGCCTTGCGATGGCAAGAGGGGCAGAGCGTTACCAGGTTGCTCATCTGATTGGCCTGTTCGAGGTGGTTGGCGGGGCGCGGCCCATTCACTTCATCGGATGCGACCCCAAAGGCGCGCAGCGGGATTTTGTGATGCACATCGTGGGCGCGGTCGCTTTCCATCACGCCGCAGGCCTGGCAGCGGAAGCCGTCCCGCGCCCGCACGCGCCTGGCCAGCGCCGCCCAGCCTGGGCCATAGTCGTTCGGCGCGCTGCGCCACAATCCATCCGCCTGGAGTTGTTCAATCGTCTCATCGCTCAGGGCGATCCAATAGCCGGTGGTTTGCAGGGTAAAAGGCGGCAGGTCTAGCGGTTCAAAGCCCAGGTTTTCTGGCGCGCCGCCGCCGCGCTTCACGCGACGGAAACCCATCACCTGGGTGGTCACGGTAATTTCCCCATGCGCTTTACTGCCGCCCGGCGTCGCGCGCTGATCTTGCAATGCCACCAGTTGCACGGTTGTTTCACGGCGCGGTTCGGTGCTGTAGTCGCCGTCGAAGTTTTTTAAGAAGGCGCGGCCTTCTTCCAAATCGAGCTGTTCGACCAGGTAGGTTTGTCCTTCGTGTAGATAAACTGCGCCCGGATGCACCATCCAGGCCGCCGAAGGGGTATCCACCTGGCCGATGGTCGTTCCATTGTATTGCAGCGTCACATTTTCGGGCGAGGCGCTGCGCAGGGAGATGCGCTGCGCCGGGTAGCCCTCTGCCATCCAGAAATATTGGCCGCGCGCGTAGTGCAGTTCATTGGCCTCTTTCAAGAACTCCAGAAATTCACCTGGCGCAATGCTGCCGAAGGTCTCGTCCAGGCGGAACGGCAGTTCAAACGCCGCGCAGCGCAGGTGGCCGAGCAGAATCAAAAGGTGATTGGGGTTGACCAGGGCTTGCTCCGGGCTGCGCTCAAAGAAATACTCCGGGTGATGCGCCAGGTATTGATCCAGCGGGCTGGCAGAAGTGATCAAGACAGCCAGCGAAGGCGCTTCGCCGCGCCCGGCGCGCCCCATTTGTTGGCGGGAGGATGCAATCGATCCAGGATAGCCGGCCAGGATCGCCGCCCCCATCCCGCCGATGTCAATTCCCAATTCGAGGGCGTTGGTGGCGACGACCGCGCGCACACTGCCGTCGCGCAGACCCTGTTCGATCTCCCGCCGGTGCGATGGCAAATAGCCCGACCGGTAGGCGCGCACCGGGTTGAGCGAAGCATCGCTGGCCTTGGCGCGCAGCACGCTCAGCATAATCTCCACCCCACGCCGCGACTGCCCAAAGAGGATCGTCTGTACCCCCTGGGCGATCAGTTCATCCGCCAGGCGGGTGGCTTCTTGCGTGACCGAGCGGCGGATGCCCAGGTCGGGGTCAACGACCGGTGGGTTGTAGATCAAAAAGTCGCGCTGCCCGCGGGCGGAACCATCCTCGTCCAGCACACTGACCGGCGCTTCGATGATCCACTGCGCCAATTCCGCCGGGTTGGCGATTGTGGCCGAGGTGAGTAAGAACTGCGGCGCGGCGCCGTAGTGATGGGCAATGCGCTTCAGCCGGCGGATGACATTTGCCAGGTGGGAGCCAAACACCCCGCGATAGGTGTGCATTTCGTCAATCACCACCCAGCGCAGATTGCGAAAGAACTCCACCCAACCTGTGTGGTGTGGCAGGATGCCTGTGTGCAGCATGTCGGGATTGCTGATCAGCAAACGGGTGTTGGCGCGCAGCGTCGGACGTAAATGAGAGGGTGTGTCGCCGTCATATACCGCCGGCGCAATGAACGTATTTCCTGTCTCGGTTTGTTGCAGTAATTCGTTCAATCCCGCCAACTGATCTTGCGCCAGGGCCTTGGTGGGAAAAAGGTACAGCGCTCTGGCGGACTGTCCGCGCAGCAGATCATCCAGCACAGGCAGGTTGTAACACAGCGTCTTACCTGAGGCGGTGCCGGTGACGACGACGACATTTTCGCCGTTTTGGGCGTGCTGCCAGGCCTGTCCCTGGTGTAGATATAACGCCGTAATATGTTGGGCGCGCAGCGCCGCCTGCAAAGTCGGGTGCAGATCGGCTGGCAGAGGGCTGTAGCGCGCGGCTCGCCGCGGCAGGGTGCGCCATTCGACCACATTGCCGCCGGTTTCTGGATCCGCACGCCAGCGAGAAAGAAGAGAAGCTAATGTCATAGGGGGATGATCAGCGAAAGACCTCGGCAACCGCATGGATCACACAGCCGAACCTTTTGCGCGCCGCGCTGGATTGTTCTAACGAAAGGAACTGTTCAGCGCCCTTAAGCCTGGTCACAAAGGTCTGGCATCCATCGGGGATGGGCGTCAGGGAACAGCCGTTGGTGTAACTTTGCGGCCCGCCGCCGGTGAACGCGCATTCGCTGTCCTCGCCGTCCGCCAGGTCTACCGCAAAATCACTGCAAGCTGCAGCCAATGTCTCAGCCAAATGCTGCGCCAACTTGCCTGGGTAGATGGTGCCATTGCTGACGAATAAATCCTTGCAGCTTTCCAGGCTGTTGCCATGTAATTGCAGTGCTACCATCTTGTTTTCGCAGGTAACTAACGCACGATGCGCAGCCTGGAACATGGTTTGAGGGTTGTGCGCCACATCCGATTCGCGGTAGCCTTCCAGCGCGCCGCAAACAATCGTCTGCCCTGTGCAAGAGGAGTAGCCGGGGTTTGCGCAGCGCGGCGTCCCCGCCACCAGCAGCGCCCTGGCTTTTGTCTGGCGCAGCATTTCCACCCCCTCCATCTCCGTGTTCCAGTCCGATGCAGCGTGCGGCGCTTCAATCACCAGCGCCGCCGCCTCCCCTTGCCGGAAGATATAGGTACCCCAGCCGGTCTTTCCACCGTCTTTGAGCAGCAAAAAGGTCTCGCCCTGGGCGGGCGTGTCGGTGAAGAGGTAAAGCTGGTAGGAGAGGCCGATCAATAATTCGCAGGCCTGCGCCACCTCGCCGTTTGCCAGGGCTTTGATCAAGGTTTCCCAGGCGGTCATCTGCGCTTGACTGGGAATTTGCATTACAGAGGGCATGGTTTGGAGGATGGCGCTCATCTCAGTGATTAACCCGCCCGTTGCAGTGATTGGACAGGCGGCGGCAGACAGCGCCGGGGCTGGCTGGGTTGCGGTAGGGGTAATCGTCGGCGCTTCTGCGCCCTGCGGCTCCAAATCAGGCCCGATCGGGGCCAGCGCCGGCAGGGTCGCCTCGCCATCAGCCTGTGGGGTATTCGTGCGTCCTGGTCCGCAAAAGACGGTGGTCTCGTCTGGTGTAATGCAGCTTCCCGCCGGGGTCGCTGTGCTCGGTGGACGCAGCGTTTCGTTGACTGCCCAGGCTGCCGCGCCAATCATTCCCAGGGCGATAATGGATAGAATAATCAAAATCACCCTTTGCTTGGGACTCATTGCGTTGTCTCCGCCAGGATTTCGATCACTGTCTCAGCGTTGGTGGGGCAGATGCGCCACTCACTTTGCGTCGCCTTCTTTCCTCCGTGCAGCACGACCCGGATGCGGCGCACGGCCGGCATCCGGTTAAAACTGCCTTGCGCCGGCGCGATGCGGATCGCCAGTCGTCGGCTTCGTCCGGCGTTCTTATCAGTGTTCTTATCGTCGCTCTTATCGGCGTTCTCGTCGGCGTGGTTTTCCACCCATTCCGCCTGGATGAGCGTCAGGGCATAGCTGCCTTGTTGGTAGGCTGTGCTGACGCCATCATCTTCGTAAAGGGTGCATTCGGCCGGGAACGGCGGCCATAGATGCAGTTCCAGTTCATTGAAGCGATGTTCGGCAGGGATGTGCGCCAGGCCGGGGCCAAGCGCCAGGATCGTGCTTCCCCGCGCCAGGAGCGGCAGGCGATCGGGCGGCGCGGGATAAGTGATCTCCGCCCGTCCTTCCCAATGCTGCTCCGTCCAGAAGTCATGCCAGACGCCCTCAGGCAGGGTGATTTGGCGCTGCTCTGCTCCCGCTTCCAGGATGGGCGCCAGCAGCAGGCGGCTGCCAAGCATCGCCTGATCCTCGTTCTGCTGCAGATCTGCCGCCTCTGGAAACTCCAGCATCATCGGGCGCAGCAAGGGCAGTCCGCTCTGGTAAGACTCCCAAGCCAGGGCGTACCAGTATGGCAGCAGGCGGTAGCGTAGTTCGGCGTAGGCGCGAAAATTGTCCTCGTTCTCTGCCCCATGCGACCAGGGGAAGCGCGTGTCGTCAATCGCCTCTGGGCGGATGAAATAGCGGGCAATCGGGGTCAGCAAAGCAAACTGCGCATAGCGGCGATGCAGTTCCGGCGTGGTCTTGCCGTCCAGTCCGAAGACATCCGCTCCCCAATAGGCGAAGCCGGCCAGGCCCAGGTTTAAGCCGGCGCGCAGGGCGCGGCGCATACATTCATAAGTGGGCTTCTGATCGCCGATGAAGAGGGCCGGGTAGCGCTGTGAGCCGGCCCAGACCGAACGCGCATAGATCAGTCCCCGTGCATTGGGTTGAGCCTGGTGAAACTCGTACAGCCCCTTGCCATAATAAAAGCCATACAGATTGTGATATTCCTTGCCATCCATCCCGCTGGCGCTGTGCGCGTCCTCCGGCAGATATTCGCCATCATCGTTCTTGACGAAGGCCACACCCTGTTCATAGAGCGGACGCAGTTTGTTGTTCCACCAGTTCACCGCCGCCGGGTTGGTAAAATCGAGCATCCCGCCTGCGCCGAACCACCAGCGGGCATCCTCATGCGCCAGGTAGCCTTTGGCGCGTGCCTGTTCATATTCGGGCAAGGCGCGCTCATCGCTGTTTTCCGCCCCGCGCGGCAGGTTGTGCGCCAGTTTGTTCAGCAGCCACTTTTGCCACGGCCTGCGGCGGGCGTTCAAGAACGGGGTCAGGATCAACCCCAGGCGCACGCCGAGCATCCCCAGGCCGGCGATCAGCGAATC
>CAIQJJ010000705.1 GCA_903872065.1 uncultured Anaerolineales bacterium
GGGTCTGCGACCCGGCCTGCGGTTCGGGGGCTTATATCCTGGGCATGCTGCACGAACTGTTGGAGCAGCGCGCCTGCCTGTTTGCCGCCCGGGCGTTGGATGCCAAGACGATCTACGAACGCAAGTTGGAGATCATCCAAAATAATCTGTACGGCGTGGACCTGGATCCTTTTGCTGTCAATATCGCTCGTTTGCGCTTGTGGCTCTCGTTGGTGGTGGATGATACTCGCAGTCCGTTGGCTGACCCAACTGTGGATGTCTCGCTGCCCAACCTGGATTTCAAGATCGAGGCCGGCGACAGCCTGCTTTCTCCCGACCCCTCCGGCGGGCTGGAACTGGGTTTCCGCAAGCAGGTGGTGGACGATTTTCTGGCCCTGCGCCAGCAGTTCCTGACCGAGCATGACCCGCTCCAAAAGCGCGCCCTGCGCCAGGAGATCGAGAAAAAGCGCCGCCTGCTGGCCGAACTGGCCGGGCGCAGCGCCGTCGAGGCCGGCGCAGGAGGCGCGCCCTTTGATTGGGCGGTGGAATTTGCCGAGGTGTTTGCGGCCCCCTCGCCGCCTTCAAACCTCCCCTCGTCAGGAGGAGGGCCGGGCGGGGGTTTTGATATCCTCCTGGCCAACCCGCCCTACGTGCGCCAGGAATTGATCAGCCCCCTCAAACCGCTCTTGAAGCGGGTCTATGGCAGCCTGTACACTGGTATGGCGGATTTGTACGTCTATTTTTACCTGCGCGCCCACCAATTGCTCAAACCGGGCGGGGTGGCGTGCTTCATTTCGTCTAACAAGTGGCTGCGCGCCGGGTACGGCGAAACTCTACGCCAACATTTGTTGGATGCTCAAGCTTTCACGTTAGTGGTAGATTTTGGAAGTTCACCTGTTTTTGAGAGTGCTACAGCATACCCGTGCATTTTCCTTTGGAAAAAACAACCCCGCCGGTCTTCATCTACTCTTTGGGCTACAGTCACGAATTTATACGATTGTTATGATGAAGGCATCTTCGAACATGTTACACGAATTGGTCAAATCTTGCCAGCTACACAATTTGGTAAGGGAAAAGAGCGAGTTTCGATGCCCGATAAATCTATTAAAGTAGGGCATATAGCGGCAAGTTCTACTCCGCTCAACGACTATGTTAATGGTAAGTTCTATAGAGGTATTGTTAGTGGGTTGAATGAAGCATTCATTATCAATAGAGATAAGCATTCTGAGTTGATCACTCAAGATCTCACAAGCAAAGATTTGATTAAACCTTTACTTCGCGGTGATAATGTTTATCGTTATGAAGTGCAATATCGAGATGAATTCTATATTTATGTTGAGTGGGGATGTCCGATTGAGAATTACCCAGCAATCTTTGCCCATTTATCTGATTTCAAAGATAAGCTTCGACAACGCCCAGAAGTACAGCAAGGAAGATTTCCCTGGTACGCGATGTCGAGATATGGGGCAAATTTTGCTCATTTGTATGCCATGCCTAAAATAGTTTACCCTATTATTAGCAAACAGCCTAATTTTGTGTTGGATCAATGTGGTTTTTATGGGAATGATAAAACTTTTTTCATTGCGGTAAGCGATTGGTATTTACTTGGTGTACTCAATAGTTCATCTGTTCAAGATTGGGTGGTAAAGAGGTTTTCACCGCTTAGAGGAGGATATTTCGAATTTCGTGGTGTATCAATGGAAAACCTTCCTATCCCCGATGCGCCGCATAACGAACGCCAGGTCGTTGCACGCCTGGCCGAGCAGGCCCAGTCCCTCCACACCCAACGCCGCGGGCGCGTCGAAACCTTCTTGCGGCAACTCGGGAGCGATCCCGCCCAATCCACCAGCCGCAATCCCCTCGAACAACCCTGGGCCCTGGGCGCGGAGGAGTTCACCAGGCGCGCCAAGACCCTAAAGGTCTCCGAGACCTTTAGGGTCTTAGAGGTCTATGAGCAGGCTCGTGATGAAACCGCCGCCCTTACCGGGCAGATTGCCCAGGTGGAAGCAGAGATTGACGCTCGCGTCAAGGAATTGTATGGGGTGTAATTTATGACAGCCATCTATCATATTACCCACATTCGCAACCTGCCCAATATCCT
Source organism: uncultured Anaerolineales bacterium (assembly GCA_903872065.1). GTDB lineage: Bacteria > Chloroflexota > Anaerolineae > Anaerolineales > UBA4823 > CAIQJJ01. The sequence goes on from CAIQJJ010000705.1 coordinate 2,081, forward strand.
CAAAGATAACGGGTTGTGGTGCGATCGCCTGGCGACGCAGCGCGGCCTGGCCTTTGTCAATATCGCCCACCCGCACATCAAAGAGCGCCGTATGCAAAAACAGGTTCCCTGCGCGCCGGGTGGGTGTGTGGCCGATTATGTTCCCTTTTACTTTGCGCCGCGCTCGCCTATGTTATACGCGATTCACCGAAGGAATGTCGCCGCCTATCAGGAAGGGCAAGCTCTGATCTTGCACCTGGTCTCCACGGTTGAGGCAGTTCAGACGGCTGGAATACCTTTTGTCTTTACCGATGGACATGCCGAAATGGACCTCAGCCGATTTTTTACCTCGCTGACTGCTCTTAATCAAGTGGACTGGGATGTGATGAAGTCGCGTTATTGGAATGACACCCCGCAAGATGGCGATCGCAAGCGTCGTCGCCAGGCAGAGTTTCTGGTGCAGCGTTTCTTCCCATTCAACCTGTTCCATGCCATTGGTGTGATGAATCAAACCGTGGCAGATCAGGTGAGGGCTTTAATTCCGCTGGAGATGCCTGTCCCTGTAATCCGCCTCGAGCCGGCGTGGTATTATTAATTGAGGAGCGACCGATGATCGAATTTAAAACCGGCAACTTACTTCAAGCTGATGTGGAAGCGCTGGTGAATACCGTCAATACAGTGGGGGTAATGGGGAAAGGGATCGCCTTGCAGTTCAAACAGGCTTATCCCGAAAATTTCAGCGCCTACCAGAAAGCTGCCCAACGCGGCGAAATCACCCCTGGGAAGATGTTCGTTTACGAAATCGGGCATTTAACCCGCCCGCGCTATATCATCAATTTTCCTACCAAGCGTCACTGGCGTGAAAAATCCCGCCTGGAAGACATCACAGCCGGCTTGCAGGATTTGGTGAATGTCATCCGTCAGAAAGGCATCTGTTCGATTGCTATTCCTCCCTTGGGGTGCGGCCTGGGCGGATTAAATTGGGCCGAGGTGCGCCCGTTGATCCTGGCAGCGATGGAAGGTGTACCGCAGGTTCAAGCCTGGGTGTACGAACCTGCCGGCGCGCCGATGGCGGAACAAATGCAAGTTTCCACCAACCGCCCGCGCCTGACGGTGGGCCGCGCGGCTTTGATCAAATTGATTAATCAATACGCCCTACCTGGCTATCGCCTGACCCAATTGGAAATCCAAAAATTGGCTTACTTTTTACAGTCGGCTGGCGAGCCATTGCGCCTGAATTATGTCAGGCATCAATATGGTCCCTACGCAGAGAACCTGCATTTCGTCTTGCAACATCTAGAAGGTCACTACTTACGCGGTTATGGCGATCGCAGCGGGCGATCAGATCTGCGCCTGCTGCCCGGTGCAATTGAAGAAGCGGAAGCCTTTTTAGCCGATCAACCCGCTACCCAGGCCCACCTGGAACGCGTCAACCACCTGATCCAAGGTTTCGAGACTCCTTATGGGGTGGAACTGCTTGCGACCTTGCTCTGGCTGGCGCAAGAAGACCCGCAAGTGCGCCACGAGGTCCAGGCAGCCGTGCGTGGCTTTGCCAATTGGAATCAACGCAAACGTGAGCGTTTTCGCCCCGAACATATCCAGGTAGCCTGGGAACACTTGCAACAGCAAGGATGGCTGTAATCAAACTATGTCTTACGACATCATTGACAACCAAACCACCAGGTTGGTAGATACCATTCGCGAGACACTGCCCGGCAGCCAGGCGGCCAGGTTTGCCGTGGGCTACTTCTTCCTTTCTGGCCTCGAAGCCGTGGCCGATGTGCTGCAAAACGTGACCGAGCTGCGCCTGCTGATCGGCAGCGTCTCTAACCGCGAAACTATCGAACAGATCGCCGAAGGCTGCCGCCGCCTGGAACAGGTCAGCGAAACTGCCGAAGCGCAGGCGTTCCCGCGGCGGAGCGAGATGAGCCAGCGCGCCCAGCAGACCGCTGTCGCTGTGGGTGAAACGGTGGCGGCGATGGATCAAACCGACCAGGCCGAACACCTGGTGGGGACGCTGGCGCGCCTGATCGCTGCCGGCCGTTTGAAGGTTAAGGTCTACACTCGCGGCCGCCTGCACGCCAAAGCTTACATCTTCGATTATGGCCCGATCTATGATGCCCGCGGCCATCCCATGCCGCGCCCGGAGCGCGGCCTGGCCATCGTAGGGTCGAGCAATTTCACCCTGAGCGGCATCTCCAACAACACTGAACTCAACGTCCTGGTGCATGGCAACGACAATCATGCCGCCCTGACCGAATGGTTTGAGAATCTATGGGCGGAAGCCCAGGATTTCGACGCCCACTTGATGACCGAGCTGCGCCAATCCTGGCCGCTGGCGCAGGTTCGTCCCTATGACATCTACCTCAAAACGCTCTATGAATTGACCCGCGAGCGTCTCGATGGTGAGGGCGAAGCCGAATTCCTCTGGCAGACGGAGATCACTGCCGCCTTATCCGATTTTCAGCGCAACGCCGTGCGCCATGCGGTGCAGATGATTCGGCAGTACGGCGGCTGCTTCGTGGCCGACGTGGTTGGGCTGGGTAAGAGCTACATCGGCGCTGCCATTGTCAAACACTTCGAGCGCGCCGACCGCGCCCGCTCACTGATCATTTGCCCCGCGCCGCTGGTCAAAATGTGGGAACATTACAACCTGGCCTACCAGCTCAATGCTCAGGTGCTGTCTGCCGGCATGTTATCTGAGACTGGAGATGGCGGTAATTTTTTGTTGGAAGATGAGCGCTACCGCGACCGCGATTTTGTCCTGGTGGATGAGAGCCATCACTTTCGCAACTCTGGCACGCAGCGCTACCGCCTGCTGCAAGCCTATTTGCAAACCGGCGAGCGGCGCTGCGCTTTTCTCACTGCCACGCCGCGCAACAAATCCGCCTGGGATATTTACAACCAGATCCGCCTGTTTCACAACGATGAGAACACGATCCTGCCGATTGACCCTCCCAACCTGAAGAATTACTTCAAGCTGATCGAGGAGGGCGAGCGCCAGCTTCCACCGCTGCTCAGTCACATCCTGGTGCGGCGGACGCGCAGCGAGATTCTGCGCTGGTACGGCTATGATGCCGAGACACGCCAGCGCGTCGACCCCGACGCTTTTGCCCCCTACCGCCGCGGGGAAAGGCGCGCGTACGTAGAGGTGGCCGGCCGCGCCCAGTTCTTCCCCATCCGCATGCTGGAAAACATTGAGTACAACATCGAGCAGACTTACCGCGGGCTGTATGAGCGCCTGCGGCGGTATCTCAGCCCGCGCCAGGCGCAGCAGGGAACGCTGCCCGGCATGGGTGACAGTTCCCGCGGCCTGACCTATGCTCGTTTTGGTCTGTGGCATTATGTCCGGCCCGAAAAGCAGCGCCAATCTCCCTACAACGAACTGCAGCGCGCCGGCGCCAACCTGCGCGGCCTGATGCGCATCTCGCTCTTTAAACGCTTCGAGTCAAGCGTAGAAGCCTTTCGCTGCACTTTGCAGCGCATGGTTCACTCACATCGCGCCTTCCTGGCGGCCATGCAGCAGGGCGTCATCCCGGCCGGGCCAGATGCTCAATCCATCCTGTACGAAGCCGATCAGTGGGAGGAACAAGACCTGTTCGACGCCCTGCAGCAGGCCAGTGGGCGTTATCGCCTGCAAGATTTCCTGGCTGATGCCCTGCGCGCCGATGTGGAACACGATCTGCGCCTGCTGCAAGAGATGCTCGACCTGGTCACACCGATCACGCCGGCCCAGGACGACAAACTGCAAACTCTGCTGCGTCGCCTTCAACAGGGCAGCGCCAGCCATGGCCCGTTAGCTCAGGGTAAATGCCTGATTTTCACCCAATATGCCGACACCGCTCGTTATCTGTATGCCAACCTCAACCCCACGGGCGATCCGCAGGTCGAGGTCATTTATGGTCAGGATCGCGACAAGGCCGCTATCGTTGGGCGCTTTGCCCCGCGCGCCAATCCTGAACAGGCCCCGCGCGAAGGCGATTTGCAAGCTGAGATCAACATCTTGATCGCCACCGATGTGCTGAGTGAAGGCCTCAACCTGCAAGATTGCGACCGGGTGATTAACTATGACCTGCACTGGAATCCGGTGAGAATGATTCAGCGAAATGGAAGGATTAATCGCCTGGGCTCAAAGCATGAGGAAATATTCATTTACAACTTCAGACCCGAAGAACAACTTGAAAGCTATCTCAATCTTGTGAGAAAACTGCAGGACAAGATTGACCTGATACGATATA
>CAIQJJ010000706.1 GCA_903872065.1 uncultured Anaerolineales bacterium
GAAAATGAGCGAACCGAAAGCTCCAGGGCAAGTTTCCTTACCGATGGTAGGGCAGGTGAGATCAATATGTTGGACATAACTGTTGAGCATGGGTTCCTCTTTCAGATGAAATGATGAAAGACGACCAGCCGTCTCGCCGTATGGATATGGGCGGACGCGTGGGACATCTTTAATTTTAGCACAAACGCGGCAGAGTGAGCGCGTATCAACACGATTGGCCGTTTCCCCGGTTTTCTGCTATACTAGTCATATAGCTAGTATGCCATTTGGCTAGTATGTCATTTAGCTAGTATTGCGCGGAGGCAGCGATGTTGGATTACATTTACCCCGAAGAAGAGCAGCGTTTTTTCACCAATCGCGAACACATCCTGGCCGTATTGGGATTAAGTCGCGACTTGCTGGCCCAGGGGGTGCACAAGCACCTGGCGTTGAGCGGCTTTCGCCGTGTGGGCAAAACTGTGGCGCTCAAAGAATTCTTGCGCCGCAATTTGCAGCCTGGCCGCGCCGGCGACTGCCGCCTGGCGTATATGGATCTGCCGCGCCTGGCGCTGACGCCCGAAGGCTTCGCCGTGCAGTACATCGGCTACCTGCTGTACTGGATGATCGGAGACTTCCAGCGGCGAATCGAGAGTTATTTCGACGCCCCTGCCCAACTGGCCGCCGCCGGGCAGATGGGGAATGTCTTCAGCGAACATGTAGTTCGGATCCACCGGGAGCTGCAGAAGGAGAAACCAGATCAACACCTCCTGTTGGAAATGGCCTTCAACGCCCCCGAAGTCTACGCCCAGGCTTCTGGCCAGCGGGTCATGCTGATCCTGGACGAATTCCCCGAAATCCTGGCCCTGGACAATTATCCCCAAATTCATGATGTACTGGCGCTTTTTCGAGCGGTCTTGCAGGCGCAGTCACGGGTGGTCTATATCGTCGCTGGCTCAATGATCGGTCTGATGGAGCGGATTTTCCTGGATTCCACTTCGCCGTTATTTGTCCACTTCCAACTGGAGACCATCGGCCCGTTCGGGCGTGAAGATTGCGACGTCCTGGCGCGCAAGCGCCTGGCCCTGGCGTCAGGTACATCCGCCGACCCGGTTGCGGGGGATGTCTTGGCGGCAGTGTACCAGGTGACGCGCGGCCACCCGTTCTACATCTACGCCACCACTATGCGCGTCATCGAAAATGCTGCGCTGCTGCAAAAGCCCCTGTCACCCGCCGCCGTGCAAGAAGCTTTCACCCTCGAAACGCTCGGCAGCACCGGGCGCATCTACAACCTGTGCCGTTATGTGTTGGAGCAGTCCCTGCAGGGCGTGCGTGGCGAAACCATGCCCCAGGCCATCTTGCAAGCGCTGGCCCAGGAACCGGCCGGCATGACGCTGACCGAGATTGCCGCCCGCCTCAAGCGACCGAGCGGGGCTATCCGCCAGGTGCTGACCTGGTTGGCCAATGTAGACCTGGTGGAGCAGCGCGAGGACAAAAGTTACGGTTATCGTGATCCGGTCTTGCAGGTTTGGGTAGCCTACTATTATTCCGGCTTGCAGCTCACCGGCATGCCCAGCCAGAAGGTCTTGAGCAGCCTGGTCGCTGAACTGATGGAGAAATACGAGCGCGTGGCAAACGAATTGAGCCTGGCCAAGGAAAGCCAGGTGCGCGAACTCCTCCAGGCCTTCAACGGACAAGAAGCGGCTGGCCAATTGTTCGGCGTGGACGGCCCGGTGAAACTGCCGGTCTTCGAGCGGACAGCGCCTTACCTGTCGCCTGATGGACAGGTGCAAATAGACTCCCTGGCCGAAAATCACGAACGCTGGGCGGTCGAAATCAAGTGGCGCGGCCGGCTGAGCGGCAAGAAAGAGTTGGAAAAGTTGGCCGCCAACGCCCGCAGCCTGTCAGCGAAGCCCTGGTTCATCTCCAAGCTGGGCTTTACCCAAGAGGCGCGGGAGTTTGCGCGCCAGAACGGTATGATGATCAGCAGCCAGGCTGACCTGGAGGCGATCGCGAAGCTGGTTAGATCGTGACCGAGCGCAACTTTTTACAAAAATGATAGGTTCTTGCGAAAATGGTTGATTCATTAACTATTTACGAATATAATCTCTCCATAAATAGTTAACAGGATAACCTTTTCATTCCATTCCGTGATCTACTTCATCCATTAGCAACATGTCAGAACTGCGAGACATCTGGCTGCACGCCCATAACATGCTTCGTTCGGCCAGGAACATCATCAATCACGGGCTGCAGCCGTTAGGCCTCAGCAGCGCCGAGGGGAATATCTTGCTGCATCTGCTGACCCAGGGCCAGGGGGTTGTGCAAGAGCAGCTTGTTGAGCAACTGGATGTGAGTAAGCCGGCCATCTCACGCGCCCTCGATTCGCTGGAGGCGAAAGGCTATATCAGCCGGCAGCGCGATCCTGAAGACAAGCGCGCCTACCAGATCTGGCTGACCGGCAAGGCCCTGGCGATCGGCCCGGCCATTGAACAGGTTTACAACCGGATGTTTGACCTGGCGCTGCAAGGCATTTCCCAGGATGAATTGGATTATTTTATGAAACTGTTCGGGCGCATCTCAGAGAACTTTGCCCGCGCCCAGGCGAAGGAGTAGATACCCACATGTTCCAAAACGATGTCATTGGAATTGGCCTGTATTTGGGCTTTATCGCTGCCATTGGACTGCCGGTCATATTGTTCAAGGTATGCTGCAACCCCCCTTTTGAGATCGCGCGCAAGCTCTATCACCTGATCATCACGCTGTCAATCTTTCCCCTGGTGACGTTCTTCGACGCCTGGTATATGGCCGTACTGGCGGCGTTCAGCCTCGTCTTGCTAGGCTACCCGGCGCTGGCCCTGGCGGAACGCGCCGCGTTTTACAAACGGGTGATGGTGGAGCGCCAAGGCGGCGAATTCAGGAGCAGCCTGATCATCGTGCAGTTATCCATGTCGATCCTGATCTTTATTTTTTGGGGACTGCTGGGCGAAGAGTGGAAATACATTGCGGTTGTCGCAGTGATGGCCTGGGGGTTGGGCGACGCCGCCGCGGCGCTGGTGGGCAAAACATTTGGCCGCCGCCGGATCATCCACCCCCTCATCCAGGGGGCCAAGACGTATGAAGGAACGCTGGCAATGTTCGTTGTGGCCGGCATGGCGATCTTCCTGACGATGCTGATCTACGCCGGGCAATCCTGGCAGGTCAGCATGCTGGCGGCGATCCTGGTCGCCCCGGCCGGCGCGATCGTCGAGTTGTTTTCCAACCGCGGCATGGATACCATGACCGTGCCTCTGGCGGTGGCCTTCCTGGTGACAATTCTGATGTCCTCCCTGGCGTTCCTGGGTGTGTGAGATGGCAGTTTCAGCAGACTTATCCGAAGAACAAGTTGTCCGCCGCGAGAAGACTTTGCTGACCGCGCTGCTCTTGAGCGCGCCAGGGCCGTTGATCACCGGCTACGCCGCCTTTTCCAGTCACTCGACAACCCAATTGGCCGATTTTATCCGGCGCACGATGGAACTGGCGGCGATGGCTTTGGCCTGGTGGGTTTTCCGCCAGGTTCACCGCAGTTCGCTCCCCGCCGCCGGAGATCAAGCGCGGCTGGAGGGCGCCGCCGGGCTTGGCGCCGCCGGGGCGATGCTCTGTTCCGGGATGGTGATGCTGGCGATCGCGGTCTCGCGCCTGTCCACCTTCTCGCCGGGCGGGAAGGTCACCTTGGGGCTTGTCATCGCCTTCCTGGGGCTGCTCACCAATGCCTGGTTCTGGCGGCGTTATGCGGCCTTAGCGAGCGAACAGTACAGCTCGGTGATCGCCGCCCAGCAAATTTTGTACCGCGCCAAAGCCTCGGTAGATTTGTGCGTCGTCGCCGCCCTTGCCGCGGTCGCGATTGCCCCCGACCATCCAGCGACGCGTTTCGTGGATCTATCCGGCTCGGCCATCGTCGCCGCCTACCTGCTGTGGAACGGGCTGCGGATGGCGCAATCCCACCTGGTTGTTCTTCGCAAACCCAATCAAGGAACAGGATGAAAAACATTCACCGCATGAAAACACTCCGTCCGATGCATGGATTCCTGCTGCGCTGGGTCCACTGTCAACGGATTTTGGGAACGGATTAAACGGATTTGGCCCCCGCGACGAGAAATTGGCCTGCCGGAGAATCCGTTCAATCTGTTCTGCATCCGTTGACAGTTTTTTCGCCAGGCTCCCCTCCTCACAAGCGCGCTGAGCTTGTCGAAGCGTGAGCCTTCGACCATCCTTCGACAAGCTCAGGATGCCTGATGCCTTCCGCATAGGCGCGCTGAGCCTGTCGAAGCGTGAGCCTTCGACCATCCTTCGACA
>CAIQJJ010000707.1 GCA_903872065.1 uncultured Anaerolineales bacterium
CGCCAGATCGGCGCCTTCTTGCGTGTGCGCCGGCCCGACCCCGATGGCACCGATGGCTGCGGGCTGCTGATCGAGTTTCTGCTGAAGTATCTCGCGAACGAGCGCGTGGCGCTGCCGAAGGATTTCTTTGACGTCTTCCTGTCCGATGGCAGGGCAGTTGTGCTGTTGGACGGCATGGACGAGGTGGCCGACCCGGACCTGCGCGGGCGCGTGGCGCGGCTGATCGAGTCTTTTACCTTGCATTACCCGCGCTGCCGTTTTGTCGTTACCAGCCGCATCGTCGGCTACACCGCTTCAGCGCGCCTGGTAGGGGACTACGCCGCCGCCACGGTGCGCGATTTCACCCTGGCGGATGTTCAGCAGTTCCTTACCCACTGGCACCGCCTGATCGCCGTCGGGCAGATGGGGGTGGGGGCAAGCGCCGAGGCCTATGCCGCCAGCCAGACCGCCCAACTGATGCAGGCCATCCAGGACAATGAGCGCATCCGCGACCTGGCGATCAATCCTCTGCTGCTGACGGTCTTGGCGCTGGTACATCGCGACCGGGTCAAGCTGCCAGACCGCCGCGCCGAACTGTACGCTGAGGCGGTGGACGTGCTGCTGGGCAAATGGGATGAAGCGCGCGAGGTCAAAGGGATCGCCATCCTGGAGGAGCGTTCCTTCGATGCCGGCGACCGGCGCTTATTATTGCAGGCCATCGCCCTGCATTTGCATGAGCAGCAGCAGAAAGAGATCCCGGCCGGGGATTTGCGCCGGCTGTTGAGCGAACATTTTGGCGAGATTTTGGGCGACGCAGATGAAACGCGCCGGGCGGTGGATCGCTTCCAGCGGGTGATTGAGGAGCGCACCGGGCTGCTGGCCGCGCGCGGCGAGGGAGTGTACGCTTTCTCGCACCTGACCTTTCAGGAATACCTGGCGGCGCTGGCCGTTGCCGGGCGCGATGACTATGTAGCCTACACGCTTCAGCGCAGCGGCGAAGCCTGGTGGCGGGAGGTTATCCGCCTGGAGGCGGGATACCTGAGCACACAGAGCAAGGAACGCACGACGCGTTTAATCCGCGCCCTGGCTGAGAAAAAGAAGGAACCAGAGCTGTTTTATAACCTTGTCTTGGCGGCCGAGTGTGTGCAGGATGTGGGCGAGAACCGCATCGAGGGGGGACTGGGTGAAAAACTGCAGGAGCGCTTGCGATCTGAGTTGGCCTGGCGCGGGTGGATGGGTTTGAAAAAGAACCGCCGGATCGCAGCCGCGGCTGCGCTGGCGCGGATCAGCAGTGGCAGCAAGGGATATTGGACGCAGCCCTACGGTGAACCGGAGTGGCTCCTCATCCCGGCTGGTGAATTTTGGATGGGGAGCGACACGGAGAATGATAATGAGAAATCGCTTCACCGGGTTTATTTGCCAGAATACCAGATTGCCCGCGTCCCTATTACCAACGCGCAATATGCGTTGTTCATCAAAGCTACGGGACATCGAGCGCCGGAGGATTGGGACGACAACCGCCCATCCAAAGGCAAAGAGGCCCATCCGGTGGTAAATGTGACTTGGCATGACGCCATGGCTTACTGCGACTGGTTGAGCCAGGCGACGGGCAAGC
>CAIQJJ010000708.1 GCA_903872065.1 uncultured Anaerolineales bacterium
AAATGGTCTATGGGACGATCGATCGTGCCGTATGCTTCGCCCTCCCCCCAAAACACGGTCTATTGGACGGTTTTACCTCCCCGGAACATTATCCCCTGGACGGCATCCCGTTCCCCGCGGGACAGGGCGAAGCATCCGGCATTAAGGTATTGTTCCCTGGAGAATAGATCCCGCCGTATGCTTCGCCCCTACGGTACAATCGTTACAATCGGTACAATTGCGCTTGCGATCTTCCCACTCTCCACTCTCCACTCTCCACTCTCCACTCTCCACTCTCCACTTCCCACTCTCCTCTTCCCCCTATGATACAATCAACTTATGAATCACCAGGAGCATTCGCAATGAAAAAAGACTTCTCCACCCGAGCCGAATTGTACAGCCTACTGGGCCTGGTGCTTTGCACCATCTCCCTGGTCGCCGGGACGTGGGTCAACCGTCCGGTGGGCGGCAGCCTCTCCGGGCTTGACCTGTGGCTGGCCTTGCGCGACACCCTCGCCAACCACGAACTCATGGCCGACACCAGCCTGCAGCAGGCCATCTTCGCCTGGCTCTCGCTCATGCTGGCCGCCTTTATCATCCAGGTCTTCCTCACCGTCCTCATGTACAGCCGCCGGCGCATGCTGTGGTGGCTGATCAGCGCCGGCGTGTGGAGCCTGGCCACCCTGGCGGTATGCGTCCTGATCTTTGGCTACAACGCCCGCGTCAGCGGCGTGTACCTGATGTTGTTCGGCTGCGCCGCTGCCCTGCTCGGCGAAGCCTCGGTCATCGCCCGCGAATACATCTCCCTGCAGACCGATCACCGCGGCGCGGTCAGCGCCCTGGCCGAGCGTTGGAAGCCCTCCTTCGACGAGGCCGAGCGGCAAAGCACCCCCTTCGCCATCCTGGCGCTGAAAATGACCCCGCCCGCCACTTACGCCGAAACCCTGCTGATCCAGGCCGAACTGCGCGGCCACGACCTGATCTTTCCCGTGCGCGACGGCCTGTTCGTCTTGCTCTGGCAGGCGCAGGCCGAGCATATCCCCTTGATCATCGAGAAACTGCTGCGCGTCTTGCACAGCCATGCCGGCCGCAAGACGCAGATAGGCAGCGCCTGCTATGCCTGCGAACTGTCCGCCTCCATCCCCGACCTCAGCCTGAAGACGCTCCTGCTCCAGGCCGTCCAGGCCATGCAAGACGCCCCGACCGCCGACAGCGCCTCGGTCATCCCCACCTATCCCCAGCAAAGCCAGGCGCTCGCTGTGCTGGCCCCCTGGGAGAACTTGCTGGCCGAGGCCGGCGCCGCCCAGGCCCCGGTCGCCATCCTGTATTTTGGCCTCAATCGTCCCCTGCTGGCGGCGGAGATCCGCCTGATCCAGAAAGAACTGCGCGGGCGCGACCTGGTAGCCCCCTTCCACGATGGCCTGTACATTTTGCTGTGGATCACCACCCGCCAGGGCGGCGAGATTGTCATGACGAAATTGCAGGAGAAGTTGAACGCCGCCCATCTCGTGACCTGGTCTGCCCTGGCAACTTATCCCGAAGACGGCGTCCAGCTTGCGGAACTATTGGCGAAGATCAAGCCCTGAGAGTTTATTTCAGCAAGAGAATCAACACCAGCATCAATACAAACACCAGCCCCGCCACGGCGATCTCCTTCAGCGAGAAGAAGCGCCGCCGGCGTTGTTCGTGCTGCATGGCCTCGGCGCGAATTTGCTCGAACAGCTCAGCCTCCGTCCAGGCCTTGCTGCTTTGATCTGCGCCGCGCTTGGCTGCGCTGCGGTCGCTTGCGCCGTTGAGCGCTTGTTCCGGCCATTCGACGCGCAGCGCCGCCGTCAGGTGTTGGGCGAAATTTTCCACCCCGCTTTTGGATTTCAACTGCAAATGCGTGTAGACAAGCGTGATGTGCAACTGCGTCTGGACGGCCTCCTCCGGCAGCTTCAAAATCCAGCCGATCTCCGGCGCGCTGAAGCCGTGCGCCAGGTGCAGCAGCAGCAGCAGGCGGTTCTCATCCTTCAGGCGGCGGAAGGTCTGCCGCCAGTCGGTGGCAAAGCCGGCGTCCGCCTCGGCCGCGGGGGGCGCGCCGGAGGGGGACTGGCCGCGCTGGCCAGCCAGCAGGCGCGCCTGCAAACGCGCCCAGCGCGCCTGGCGCAGCGTCCGCGGGTATTCCTCCAGCGCCAGGCTGAACAACCAGGCCCTGGCCCCATAGCCGGCGCGGTATTCGTGGCGGCGCAGGACGGCCTGCGCCAACGCCTGGCGCAGGCGGACTTGAGTGGTCAGCGGCTCCTCCAGCAGCCCCATCAGCAGGCTGTGCAGCGGCGCGTAGGCTTCGCGCAGCAGGGCGCGCAGCAGCGTGCCTTCATCCACCTGGTCGCTTTGCAGCATCCATTCGATGTCCGGCGCCAGCGCTTGGGCGGAGGGGGTGTCCACCAGGGATTGGCGGGGGGGACGGTAATCAAGATTCATGTTCTTCTCTATGGCGTGCGGGTTGGCGGAGGCAGGCTGCATCCTTCCAACCCAGGGGTGATGAGTTCAATGGCGATCGGCCCCAGTTCGGGCGGCAGCCGCGCCTCGCCGGCCTGGATCGGCGCGAAGGGGGCGCTTTTCACCAGGACCCCGTTTTGCACCGTGAACACCTCCAGATTAACGGCGGCGCTGAAGACGAACTGACCGTCGGCGCTCCAACCGATCTGCTGCGGCTGCTCAGGTTGGTTGACCAGCTTGCGGTTCTTGCCGGTCGCCAGGTCGTGCAGATAAATGCCGCAGTTGGCCTCGCTGCCGCCGCAGCCCCAAAAGGCCAGGGCCTGGCTGTCGGGGGAAAAGGCGAACGGCGTGGTGGGGCTCATCGCGTTCGGCAGCGGGTCGTGCAGGCGCAGCGGCGCTTTCAAGTCCAGCCAGCGCAGCCCGCTGACCAGCTGCAGCTCAGGCCGCGGCGGGGCGTAGAAGGCAAGCGTCCTGCCGTTGGGGGCGCGCCGGCACAGGGTCGTCCACGGGTCGCCCAGCAGCACTTCGCCTAGCGCATAGCCATCGGCGATGATCGTCGCCGCCGTGTAGGCCAGTTGCTCCACCGGCAGGCCGTTGGGCCACTGAAACTGCAAACTGCTCTGCGCCGCGTCGAAATCCGCCGCGGCCGCGGCGAGCGCCGCAAATGGCTGATGGCCGGGCGCGGGCAGGCTGGTGTAGGGCAGGCGGACGCTGGCCGCCTCTACCGGCTGCCAGGTCTCGCCCCAGGCGACCGTCTGCGGCATCTGGCGCGCCTGCTGGAAGAAGCCCGCCGGGATGGGCGGGTCATAGACGATGCTGGCCAGGATGATCTCGCGCCGCGTCACGTTCGGCGCGCCGGGGTCGAACTCGCGCCGGCGCAGCACTGTCCCGCTGAGGATGTCCACCCACAGTTCTTCGGCCGGCAGGCGGTTGGTCCCTGGCCGCCAGGTGGTCGCCAGCGTCGCCAGGCCGGCGGTCTCATTCAGCCCGACCGCCTCCAGCCGCCCGCTCTTGTAGCGCTCGGCCGGGAAGAGCAGATCGTAGAGGTAAAAGCCGTACAATTCCTGGCCGGCGAGGTTGGCGAAGCTCAACGTTTTCAGCCCGGCCAGGCCGGCCGGCGCTGCGTCTGGGTACTCTGCCGCGGTCTTCAGCCTCAGGTTGGCTTCGTAGACCATCTCCGGCAGGATCAGGCGGCTGTAATCGGGCTGGCCCTCCGGCGCGCCGCCCAGGATCAGCGCCTGCCCCGTGCGCGCCAGCCAGACCTGGTTGCGGTAGACCCGCGCCGCGCCCACGTAGCCCAGCGGCCCATAGTCCATCACCACTCCATCCGCCCACAAGGTAGACCAGCCGCCGTAGGTTGCCTCGGCCAGGCGCTGGCGGATTTCTGCCTCGGCGGAGGCAAAGCTCAACGCCCAGGGAGGCAGGGTGGGGGTGGCGGGCGATGTCGCCGCCGGGCGCGTGGCCAGGCGGGTAACCTCCGGCGCGACCGGCGTCGCCTCGGGGAAGGCGGCGCTGAACCACCAGCCGCCCAGCGCCGTCAGCAGCACCGCCAGGGCGCTCAAGCCGAGCTCGCGCAGCGAGAGGCTGCGGCGGTCACGCCGGCGCTGCGCCGTGACCGCTTTGAGAATGGCGGCGGGTTGCAGCGCTGCGGCGGGGGCCGGGCGGGCGCGAGGCGCAGCCGGCGCTGGCAGCGGTAAGACCTCCGCCTCGCTCAAGTGCAGCAGGGCGGCCAGTTCCGCCGCCTGGAAGGCGTGTTCGTGATACAGCAGGTTGGCGATTTGTTCCTGGCCGGCGCTGGCGGACTGTCCGCTGGCAGGGGCGTCAAAGCGCAGGGAGAGGTGGCTGCGCGCCTGGACTGCGGCGAGAAGCTTTGCGTATAGCCACACCTTCGCGCTGCCTTGCTCCATCCGAAAGGTGTGGCGCTGCAAGACCGCCGTGACCAGCGCCTCTTGCACGATCCGGTTGCGCGCCCGCGCCGCCACTTCCGCATCGGCGATCGCCGAGGCCGCCGCCGGCAGCAGGCTGTCTGCCAGGCGGCTGAAGGCCTCGCCGTATTCCGCCGTCAGCGCCTCCACCAGCGCCGCGTCGCTGACCTGATCGTTCGAGAGCATCCAATCCAGGTCAGGAGCAAGCGGCGCCGCGCCTGGGAGCGGCGCGGCGCTGTTGGCCCATTTCCTACCTGCTTCCCGCCAGGGATTCATCGCTTAGCGCCTGGATGTCAATGGTAAAGGCCCAGCCGTTGTCCAGCCGCCCGCGGAAGCGCCAGATCGGTTGGACGTAGAGACGCGCCGCCCACTGCTGCGCCTCGAGTTTGCCCAGCGGTTCAGCGGCGTAGAGCAGTTCCACCGTCTCAATCACCGCCTGCCCGCTGATGTTTTGCGGCAGCATGCTCACCGCGCTGCCGGCCGTGGCGAATCTCAGCGGGGAGAAGCCGTCGAAGGCAAAACTGTCCATCTCGTCGCTCATCAGCCCGTTCAACGTGTTGATCGGGCGGTCGCCGAACGCGGCGTAGCTGGCCTGCCCGCTCTCGAGCCATTCCCATTCCAGCCGCGTGGCGTCCTCCTCAAACACTTCTCCCCTGGCGCGCACCTGCGTGTTATCGGGGATTTGCGTCGGCGCGTTGGGCAGTGCATATATTTTGCTGCCCACCGCCAGCGAGGCCGCCTCTCCATCCCAGCGCAGGCTGCCGGCCAGTTCCACCGCCGCGCTGCGGTTGTAATTTTGCCAGCTTTCCACATTGAAGCGCTGCACGTCCTCGGCGCTGTCTTCTTCAAACCAGCCCACCAGGTACAGGTCGGGGGAGGCCGGGTCGCTGAAGGCCGGCGTTTCGCCGCTCAACGGCCAGTTTTTGAACAGGATCAGCGGCGCGCCGGAGGTATCTTCAGGGTCTTCGGGGTTGATGGCTTCCAGGCGGGTCGCTTTGCCGTAGAGTTCGACGGCTTCATCCAGCGGGTAAGTGCGCCGCCAGTAGCGCAGCGTCCTGGCCTGGGGCGGGGCGGTGAAACTATAACGCAGCGCCCGTCCCTCGTCCGCCAGGCGGGTGTTCCAGGCCTCCAGCGCCGAAAGGATCGGGTACGCGCCCCAGGTTTCCAGATCGTGCGGTTTGTAGTTGATCCAGCGCACCTCGCCCTGTGGGTCAAGCCGCACGTCAATGTACTCATCCGCTTCCCAACTCAGCCCAAAGGTGAGCGGCTTGCCGTCCACAATTTCGTTGAAGCGCACAAAATCCCGCCGCGGGGCGCGGATGGCCTGCGCCTGGTAGGGGAAGGCGAGCATCCCACGTTCGTTCAAGTAATTTTCCGCCCGCAGGATTTGCTGTTCGGCGGTCAGTGGGTTGAAATCATCGCTCAAGAAGCGGGTGAAGTTGGCCTGGTAGAGAAAACGGCTGGAATCCTCGGGCAGGTAGAGCAAATTTGGCCCATCGGTATAGGCGTACACACTTTTGCCGAAGGTAACCTCATCCTGGTAGACTTTTCCATTCAAGCCGATCAGATCGGCCGCGTTGACAGCGTCCAGCACGGTCGGGGGGCGGGGAGTGGGCTGGCGGTAGACATTGAGCTGCGCCGGCGCGCTGGGCAGGGCCGTCGCGAAGCGGAAGGTCAGGTTGGGGAAGAGAGCGCTCTGCGTTTTGAGGCCGTCGAGGTTCGCGACCGTTGCCGTGGGGGTCGGCGTAGCTTGGGGAATGGCGGTCTCTGTCGGCGTGCTTTCTTCCCCGCCGCCGGGCGTTTCGGATGGTGTTCCAGGCGTTTCGCCTGATGCGCCGGGCGTTTCGGATGGCGCGCCAGGTGTTTGCGCTGGTGTATTCTCAATGCCGGGCGGCGTCTCAGAGGGCGCTTCGCCGGGGGTGGGGGTGGCGATATGTTTTAGAGTGCTGACCGCGGTGGGGAGGCCTGTCGCGCTGGGCGATGGCGTCGCGGCTGCGCTTGGCAGCGGCGTCAGGCTGCTGGTGGGGCTTGGGCTGGCGCTGGGCGCAGTTGGCTGCGTCCCGCCTGGCCTGGGTTCAAAAATTTGCAGCGGCGTCGTCAGCTTGTACAAAGTCGCCGTTGGCGCTGGGCGCAGCTGCGGCCACAGCTGCCCGCAGGCCCATAATACGAAGACCCCCAGGCATAGCACAGCAAAGGTGCGTCCAAACAAGCGCGCAAACTCACGGGTTGACATACTTTAATTCTAACGTGAAAGCGCGAAAAACATACAACGATCCTGCATGAATTCTTCTACACAAATTTGTTTTCTTAGGCGCGCTTAAAAACTTTGCGTTCTTAGTGGCTTGGCGGTTAAATTTTTCCCAATGATTGGTACAATAACACTGCGATCTATTTCCCCGGAGCAAAAAAATGACCCCCAACTACCAAACCCCTCTCTACGAAACCATTTTGCAGTCCCTCACCCAGGCGGCGGTGGTGGACTGCCATGAACACTTACAGCGCGAGCGCGAACTGCCAACCGGCGATCACCTCCACATCGGCCGCTTTTTCATCCATTACGCCAACTGCGACCTGATCAGCGCCGGGATGCCCCCCGCCGATATGAGCCGCGTGCAGCAAGACCCCTCTCTCACTCCCCGCGAGCGCTGGGCTTTGCTGGCCCCCTGGTATCAGAAAGCCTACAACACCGCCTACTGC
>CAIQJJ010000709.1 GCA_903872065.1 uncultured Anaerolineales bacterium
CGCCGGGTAATCGCCGGGGCTGGCGATGATGACCAACACTTTGAACGGCGGCTGCACCAGGCAGGGGCGCACGCGCTCGGGAAGTTCCAGAAAACGCACGACCGGCGTATGGCGGGAGAGCGACAAAAAGCGGTTGAGCGCCGGGTTGTAGAGCGTCTCCCAGGGCAGGTCGCTCAACTCGCCGGCGTCCACAAAGCGCAGGCGCAGGCGCAGCCCCATGTTTTTTTCCTGGGCAATATCGCTGCTGCTGCGCAGGCAGGCCAGCGCCTCATCGTCGAACACGGCGCGAAACAGCCGCCCGCCGAACTGCTTCAGCGCTTCGCTTTCGGGCGAGTCGACGCGGCGCAGCGCGGCGCGCGGGCGTCCGATGCGCAGCAGGAAGTTTTCGATCTCCAGGTCGTTGAAGGGGAGGGCAAAGTCATGCACTGCCTGGCCGGCGGGGGAATTCAACACCCGCGCCCGGTAGCCGCCGGCGGCGTTCTTTTCAAGCGCCAGGTCAAAGTCGAGATAGTCCATACTCACATCCATGATAAGTATAGCATGAGAATGGAGAAGCCGGCCGGGGATTCGCCAGGCGGAATGTTGACGATGTTTCTACCGGATTAATTCTGCCAGTGCTGTCTCTAATTCAACCGCGGCGGGCATGCTCCCGGCCAGCAGTTCCAGCGTCTCGTGGGCGTCTTGGAGCATCTGCATCACCTGGCGGAGATCGGGCTGCGGCTTGCCGATCTCGGCGGCCGCCTGCGTCACCTGCTCTTGAGCGGCGCTCAAGTTGCGGCGCTGCGCTTTGGAGAGGTCGGCTTGCGCTTGCAAGGCGGCAATTTGCTGCTGCAATTGGAGCAGTCCGGCGGATGAGATTTGGTTGACCTGGTCGCCCAGGAGGGCATTTTGCCGGGTGTGAATGCCGCCCTGGATGTTGTAGACCGGCCCGGTATGAATGGTCACATTTTCCGCCTGCCCAACCTGGACGGCGTGATCGCCGGCGCGCTGTTTAATCTTTGTCCCATCCTGGATTGCTGGACTGCCTGGCTGCGCCGCGCTGTCTGGTTGCACTACGCCGTCTGGCTGCGCCGCGCTGCCTTGCTGCGCCGGCTCGCCTGGCAGCCCCAGGCGCGCTTCCAACTCGCGCACCTTCTGCCGCTGATCCTCCAGTTGGATCTGCAAGGTAGCCGGAAGCGCGAGCGAGGGATAAGCCGCTGCCTGCTCTTCCAGGATGGCCAGGGTGCGCCGCGCCATTTTGAGCGCCGGGGTTAAATCGGTTGCAGAAGGGGGGAGAGTGGGCATTGCTTTCCAAAAGACCTTTCAACCTGCAGGGCGTTAACAAATTTTAAATCGCTGCGGCATAAACATGAACTTCTTTTTCAAGACGGTCTTGCAATCGGTCTTTTTCGATTTCCAAATCATAGCGGGTTTGAATATTTATCCAAAAACGCTCCGACATGCCAAAATAACGAGATAGCCTTAAGGCTGTATCTGGCGTAATAGCCCGCAAACCGTGTACAATTTCATTTATGCGGCGCGGCGAAACACTAATATCTTTCGCCAACTTATATTGGCTGATATTCATGGGCTTGAGAAATTCCTCCATAAGAATTTCTCCAGGATGGATTGGGGAAAGTTTTTCATCCATTTTGCGACTCCTACACTAACAACATACCGATAGAAAAGTTAGTGATAATCCACGATCTCAACGTCATAGGCATTTTCTTGATGCCAGGTAAAGCAAATTCGCCACTGGTCATTGACGCGGATACTATATTGACCTTCTCGATTTCCTGACAATCTCTCTAGCCGATTTCCGGGTGGGATACGTAAATCTTGTAACACTTCGGCGGCGTCTAGAATTTCTAACTTCATGCGTGCGGCAAGTTGAATATCCTGGGGCAGTTTTTTAGAAAATATGCGCCGAAATAGTTTCTCAGTTTCTTTGTCTGCGAAGGTTTTTATCATCACCAATATAATAACGCTCTGCGTTAGTAATGTCAAGCGTCATTGTCAACGAAAACCCCGGTTTCGAAAACTTTGACCAAAAGGGACAGGCCAACATATTATTAGGTTAATACTTGTTAGTATAAATACGCTACGTTTTTTCCCGCCATTTTTCGGACATATCGTAGAGATTAAGGTGTGTCTTGTATCTGCCATAAAAAAAGAGCGGCGACCAGCCGCTCTTTTTAGAGGCGTCGAGGGGATTTGAACCCCTGATCAGGGTTTTGCAGACCCTTGCCTTGCCACTTGGCCACGACGCCATATTCAACTTTCAGGTTGCTAAAGAAAGATTGCTGATTGAAAGTCAATCAGCAATCTCATCCTGAGAGCGGGCAACGGGACTCGAACCCGTGACCTACTCCTTGGCAAGGAGTCGTTCTACCAACTGAACCATGCC
>CAIQJJ010000710.1 GCA_903872065.1 uncultured Anaerolineales bacterium
GTTCCGAAAGAGTAGCGGGGCTTGGATTCGAACCAAGGACCTTTGGGTTATGAGCCCAACGAGCTGCCACTGCTCCACCCCGCAGTGTTCTTTCATCAAGCGGGAGGATTATAGCACGCTCGTGCAGGGGCGTCAAGCTTTTTTTACACCTTTTTTAACGGTTTAAGGCGCGCCGATTCGCCAAATGTGGACGACGGGTTTGGCGTCATCGGCGAAGAGTTCCAGGACGTAGAGCAGGCTGTGCACACGGTCGTAGGCGATGTCGCCAATGCGGTAGCGGCGCTGTACGCCGGTACCGAGCATTTCGGCCTCAATGCCCTGGGGATTGTGGAAAAGGATGCTGTCCAGGTTTAGGACGGCGTAAGGCTGCGGCTCCCAGGAGGCAAGTTGGCCGGCGGCGACTTTGGCCAGGTCGGCCGGGTTGTAAAAGATGATCTGGGCGGCGAAGGCGGTGCTCCACCAACCGCGATAGGAAGTGTGGCCGGGGCATTCCACCATGTCCGCCGCGGGGCAGGCTGAACCATCCGCCAGGCGGCAGACGGTGAAGTCGCTGAGCATGTCTTGGGCGATACAGGGCTGGTCGGGGCCGGCCGGGTTGAGGAAGCCGTACCAATATTTGACGCCAATGGACTTGGTGCCGGCAAAGATGACGGCGCTGCGTCCGCCGGCGGTCGTCAACCAGGCCCCGCCCTCCCACTCATCGGGATGCTGGTAGCCGGTCATGGCGTGTTCAATAGCGGTGGTGTCTTGTGAGCTGGCGTACAAGAGCAGGGTCGTTTCGGGCAAATGCGTTCCGGAGGCGGCCGGCGTCCCGCTGGCATCTACCCAGGGCCGGTAGGCGAAGAGCGCCGGCCCCATGCCGCTCCAGCCGCCATCGCGAAAGCGCCCGCCGGCCAGGTAGCGCCCGCTGGCGTTGGCATCGGCCCAGGCGGCCGGGATTTCAAACAGATAGCCATTGACGCTGTAGAGCGAGCGCTCGCCGATGAACCATGTCCCTTGCAGATTGGGTGTGGACAGGTCGAGGTCGAACCAGGCGTGCGAGGCGACCGGCGGGTCGGGCTGGAGGTGCTGGCCCCAGGCGAGGTGGAGCTTGGGGCCGGTGGCTGGCGTATCCAGGTAAGCCAGGCCCAGGCGAGGGATTTCGTCCAGGCCGCTAAAGAAGCCGGCGGCGACATTTTGAAAACCCTGCAAGAAGCCGGCAGTATTGAGATCGGCCAGGTTGCGGGAGATCACCGGCAGCGGAATATCCACTTCGGCCACCTGGCTGCCGTCGGGCAGTTCGCCATAGGGCAGGCGATCGTGGCCAGTGATGAACAATGAGCCAGCAAAACCATCCTGCGCGCCGGACGAGTCGCCGGCGGGGTTGAAGGTCATGGCGTTGCCGCCATAGGCAAAGGTGCGCGGGCGTTCGCCGTCATCCGGCAGGCGGAAAGCCCCCAGGTAGGTGAAATCGGAGGTTTGCAGCAGATCGCCGGCCGGGGGAGGGGTGGGTGTGCCATTGGTGATCAAGGGCAGATGCAGCTTCAGGGAGGGAGACGGCGCTTCGCCTGTCCAGCGGTTGACCTGGACATTGAGCCAGGAGACAAATTCGCCGGTGGCCTTTTGCCCGCCGGCGGTGTTGGGATGGCTGTCGCCGGGCGGGGCATAGGCCGAGAAATTGTTGGCGACGGTCTGGGTGTGCTGGAGCGCCCCATTCCACCAGCGGTGGTGATTGCCGCTCTCCTGGCCCAGATCGTTGACGTCAACATTCCCGCCGCTGCTGGTCAAGACATTGTAAAAATCGAAGACGGCCACATTGGAGTAGGTGTATGCGTCCAGCCAATCATTGACCAGCCAATTGTTGAAGGCGCGGGCGTTGGCGGCGTGGGCGGCGTCGGTTTCGTCCGCCAACAGAGGCGGGGCAGTGATGACGACAAATAGCCTATCCTGGCGCGTGGCAAAGTAGGTCAAGAGATCGTTGTAAATGCCCTTGGCGTTGGCAACGTTGAAAATCTCGTCGCCGGCGCTCGAATCCATGCCGCGCAGGGGGTCATCGCCGGTGGTGGGGGGATCATTGGGGCTGCCGCCCAACTGCGAGTTGGGGAAGCAGGATTTGAACATCACGATTACGTTTTCCCCACCGGGGTCAGCATCCAGACGCGGCCAGGAGCCGAAATCGCCAAAATTTTGCTCGTTCTCGGCATACAACGCGGCCAGGTAGGTGGCGCTGTTCGGGCCGTTGAACCACTCCCACCAGTTGCCCAGGTCGGTGCGATCGCCGATGGAGTCGGGCCCCCAGCCATAGTTGGTGGCGCTGACGTAGTAGTTATTTTCCATCAAGGCGCGTCCCAGGCCGCCGGCCGAGGCGTGCTGGTCGAGGTCGGCCAGCCAGTTGCCGCCGGTGGAATGGTGAATAAAGATGAGTTTGAGAGGTGAGGCAGGGGGATTGGGGTTATCGGCTTGAACAGCCGCCGGGGGAAGCGGAGAGGGGGTGTCAGTGGCTGAGGGCAAAACTTCTGGCGCGGCAGTGTCCGCAACCGGCGCGGCGGTATCAAGAGGGGCTGAGGTAGCGCTCGCCGCAAGCGCAGCAGCCGGCGTATCCACTGCGGCCGGCTCGGTGGGCAGGGAGTCGCCGCCGGCCGGTTCTTCGACTGGCGCAAGCGACGGGGCAGGAGGGGTTTTGGCCTGGACTGACATCAGACAGCCCAGGGAGGATAACATCAGGATCACTACGA
>CAIQJJ010000711.1 GCA_903872065.1 uncultured Anaerolineales bacterium
CCGCCAACCCCAGGCAAAACAGGAAAGCGGACAGGTTGAGCCAGGTTTGCGGCGCACGGCGCGCCAGTTGGTCGCGCAGCCTGGCCCCGCTCAATGACGCCTGCCAACTGGCGTAGCTGAGCGTCGCCAGCGCCAGGGAGCAAGCGAAAATCCACACACTGTTGGCAGCGACATTAAACCAATCAATCATGAATCAGGCCTCCACGAAGCAAGATACCTTGTCTATAACGCCATTAAACCTGTTTTTGTTCCTGGCAGAGAGTTCCTATGATGCGCCTCTCGGGAAGGATGCCTGCTAACTTTTTAAAAGCTCGATGAACTCCTCAGTCGTCATTTGAGCTTGACGCAAGATAGAGCGAAGCACTTGAGGATTGAGGTCGCCGGGATGGTTTGGCACAGTTACCAGAAGATTGCCGCGTTTTAATTGAATGTGGCTGCCGCTCTGGCGAACATGACGAAAGTGGACTTTTTCCAGCGCTGCAATTACTTGCCGCGAACGAACAATTGGAAGTTTAGGCATACGCGCGCAAGGTTACATCTACTTTGAAACAAAAACGATAGAACTGCGTGGCAGGTAAAATATTTCGTGGGTCTTCAGCCGGCGGAACAGGACGTAAATAAGGAAGATTATCCTCGAAAGCGCCTTCCAGGTGGAGCGTGGCCGCCTCTAACAATCTATCTTTGGCTTCCGCAATTGTATCTGCCTGTGTGGCTACGTCTAACTCTGGACACAGAGCGCTGTAACTACCTTCTTCTTGCCAGATCAGACCAGTAAAGGTGAACATTTCCATAAAGCTATCTCCTTTTAGTGGCTTGTCGCCGGGCCTTCAATGATTGAGGCCTGATCGTGATTATACTCCCTTTACTTAGCGCTTTTCACTACCTTGATCTGTACTTTGGGACTGCTGATCTCTTCGCCAGTCTCAGTCAGCGCTGTGGCCCACAGGCTGTGATCGCCGGCTTCCAGCGGCCACCAGGTCTCGTAGGGCGGCTGCGTCATGGTTGCCAGCGGCAGGCCGTCCAGCCAGATCGTCGCCTCGCTCAATGCCAGCGTACTGATCGCCTCGATGTGCAGGCGCTGGTTCTCCGCCGGCAGGCTGGCGGAAATCTGGTAAATGCTGCCTGGGGCCGGCGCATTGAGCCTGATCCCGCCGTTGGACGCCGCGCCCGTTCCTTGCAGATCGCTCAGCAAAACAATGCTTTGGGCGTGCGCCCAGCGGGCGGCTTCGGGCGGCAGATCGAGCGCCAACACTTCGCGGCGGCGTTCCGGCGGCGTCGCCGCGCGGGCCAGCGCGCCTGTCAGTCGATCCACCACGACTTTGTGATAGAGAGTGTCGGCCTCCGCCGGCTGCGTCCCGGCAATGAACCACTCGCCGCGGCGGTAGGGGCAGTCGTCGCTCGGCAGTTCTCCCGATAGGGCGCAAATTTCCACCTGCGCCATCCCCGACGGACGGCGGAAGGAACGCTCTGGCGTCCCGGTCAGGGCGGCGCGCAAAAACTGGTGCCAGATGGGCGCGGCGCCGGTCAGCCCGGTGATGTCGTGCATCGGCTCGTAGTTGGTATTGCCAGCCCACACCCCCACCACCACATCCGGCGTGTAGCCGATCGTCCAGTTATCGTGGAAATTGCTGGTGGTGCCGGTTTTCACCGCCGCCGGGCGATCCAGGCGCAGGGCGCTGTTGCGGCCAAAGCCGAGCAAGCGGGCGTCGTTATCGCTGAGAATATCGCTGATCAACCAGGCCACGCGCGCATCCAATACCTGGGGTTGCGCCTCGACTTCATGACGGTACAGCACTTTGCCCTGCGCATCGGTCACTTGCTCAATGGCGTAGGGCTGCACGCGCCGCCCACCGTTGGCAAACGTCCCGTAGGCGGCGGTCAGTTCGAGCAGTTTCACATCTCCCCCGCCCAGGGCCAGCGAGAGATCGTAATCGGAGGGGTTTTGGAGTGTGGTAATTCCTAGCCGCCCGGTGAGGTTGATCACCCCTGCCAGCCCGATGTGTTCAAGCGCCATCACCGCCGGGATGTTCAGCGAAGAAGCCAGCGCCTGGCGCGCCAGCACCGGCCCATGCTCTAAGCCGTCATAGTTTTTGGGGATATACGGCTCGCCGTCGTGGGTGAGGAAGGTGTGCTGCACATCCAGC
>CAIQJJ010000712.1 GCA_903872065.1 uncultured Anaerolineales bacterium
AAGAACGCCGCCATTGTCAGCCCGGATGTCGGGCGCGCCAGCGTGGCCGGCAAATACGCTGGCTTGCTCAACCTGCCCTGGTGATCATGCACAAGCGCCGTTCCAGCTTCGCCGAAACTCATACCACCCACGTCGTCGGCGACATCGAAGGCCGCAGCCCAATCATCATTGACGACATCATGGCCGGCGGCAGTGTGCTCAAACAACTGGATGTGCTGTACGATCACGGCGCGGTCGGCAAAGCCTGCTTTTCGGTCACGCATCCGGTGCTGCTGCCCAGCGCCCTCAAAATCATGGATGAGGATGAGCGCATTGACCGCCTGGTGGTGACGAACACCATCCCTGTGCCGTCGGAAAAACACCATCCGAAGCTGGTTGTGCTTTCGGTGGCGCGTTTATTGGCCGATATCATTCTCAACATTCATGAGGAACGCAGTATATCGAGCCGCTTGATCCTCTCATAATCCCCCGCGGTGGGCTGCTTCCGCCGCCTATTTTGCTGTGAGCCGTGCGTAGGCCCCGCCCCACGGCTCACCCAGGCCGTGGCGCTGCGGCAGTTTGACCGTGGTAAGCTTTTGCGCCACTTGCGCCGAAAGCTGCGCCACGCTCATCCAGTCCTCGTTCAAGACCGCCTGGCGCATTTTCGCGCCCAGCATCCCGGCCCAACTCCACTCCAGGCGGAACTGATCCGCTTTTACCCAATACCCGCGCTTTTCCCAGGCGACCACCGAGGCGTCAATCGTGTGATCGATGCTGTCGAGAGTCAGGGCGATAAAAGCCGCCAGATCGCGCGTCAGTTCGTTGGCCTCGGTCTGGAGCATTAATTGGCGCAGCGCCAGCACGACCGCTCGCGTCAGTTGCGTGCGTTCTTTGCCGGCGGTTTCGGGGTTGATGTAACGACCCATAAAGTTCTCCTCGTCTAAAACTCTAATGGATGCCCTGGATGCGCCTTTGCAAGGCGGCATCCAGGCGCATCCATTCGTCAACGGGGAGCAATTATATCAAGTCTTGGGGCGCTTGATGCAATTTTTTTGTGCGAATTTGCCAACCCACAAAATATTTTTGCTGTAGCCAATAGGCCGCCAGCGCTGCACTCGCTGCGATCATCCCCCAGCCGGCCAGGCTGAACTGGGAGCGCCAGGCGTCGGCGTAATTGATCCCATTGGCGAAAATGTGCGATGGGCCGGCCCAGACCTGGACGCTCAAGGCTGACAGGCCGCCCAGCAGCAGAGTGACCGCGGCCGGGATCTTGGCGCTAAACGCTGCCCCGCGACCGGCGGCCGCGCCGCTGCTCTTGCCCGGCCGGGCAAAGTTCACTCCCTGCCAGATTTGCGGGATGCGCAGCAGGAGGAAAACCAGCAGCGTCAGCACGGTGACATACACCACCATGTCCACCGGCATGGATTTGCCGCGCAGACTGCGCGAGGCAATGATGTGGATGACGCCCACCACCACCCCCGAAACCAGGGCGATCAGGCTGGAGCGGTAAGCGTCCGTTGTCCCGCGGATCAGCAGCGCCACCGCCCACACTCCCATCACCCCGATGGCCAGGGTGACGAACACGAACAAGATGTACAACCACTGCGCTTGCGCCAGCGGCCCCATACTGTCTGCCCACTGCGGATTGTTCGGCGAGAAGGCGGCGCAGCTTGTGCCGGCCCCACCCAGCAGGGTGAAGGCGGCGGTGACGCCCATCAAGGCGATGGCGGCGATGCGCAGAATTTTAGCCAGCAAACTGTTGCGAGACATCGTATCCTCCTACATGCCCAACGCCAGCAGCAGCATGGCGCTGAGCATATATAGTGAAGCATATTTGAAGAGCATAAAATTGATTTTGTTCGAGGGACGGAACCAGGTGGTCAGCGCCAGGATCAACAGTCCCACGCTCAACACCGCCAGCACGCCCAGCGCGCCGGCGGTCATTCCGATCCAGGCTGACGCTGCGCTCATCGTCAGCGCGGCCAGGATGCTGGAAACGGCGATGATCTTGCGCGTGGCGTCGAAGCCATAAGTGGAGGGAAAAGTGGGGACGCCGGCGGCCTGGTAATCGTCGAAGTAGCGCATGCTGAAGGTGAGAATGTGGGTGGGAATCCAGAACAGCACCGCCAGGGTCAGCAGCAGACCGATGGCGTCAATCTGTCCGGTCGCCAGGGCGCGCCCGGCCAGGATCGGCATGCCGCCAGAAATGCCGCCCCACACGATGCTCCAGCAGGTGCGCCGTTTAAGCCAGATCGTGTAGACCACCACATCAAAGAACAGTCCGCTGAAAACCACCAGGCCGAAGAGCGGAGACAGCCAGGCCGCCCACGCCACGCCGGTGGTGGAGAGCAGCAGCCCCAGGCGCAGCGCCTCGTCCAGGCTGACTGTGCCATTGGCCAGCGGGCGGCTGCAGGTGCGCTTCATCTTCGCATCAATGTCATTGTCGTACCACATATTCAGCACGGTGCTGCCGCTGATCGCCAGGAACAGGCTGCCGCTCAAGCCCAGGAACAGCCCCCAGTTGGCGGGGAGGTGGGGGCCAGGCGCATGGGCGCTCAAATAGCCGGCCATGCCGGTGGAGAGCAGCAGCAGGGTTTGCAGCGTCTTAATCAACGGCCAATACCTGGCTTTCAGGGCCCGGAGAGGCGCAGTCGCCTGGCGGAAAGTGTTACGAAAAGTCGTCATGGCTTACTTGTCCCTTGCACAGCGGAAACCCACATTGGGGCTGTAATAATCCGGCCCGGCCGAATTGCGGGTGAATGAGCGCAAATTATACTCGTAATCGGCCTTGCTGCCGCCGCGCAGGTAGCGGTAATGCTGGCCTTCGTAAATATCCGCCGTCCACTGCCAGACGTTGCCCGCCATGTCATACAGCCCATAAGGCGAAGCCGAGTCGGCCGTCTGGTACCCGTCGTAGGTTTGGCCGTTGAAGAATCCGACCGGCGTGGTGTCGCCCAG
Source organism: uncultured Anaerolineales bacterium (assembly GCA_903872065.1). Lineage (GTDB taxonomy): Bacteria > Chloroflexota > Anaerolineae > Anaerolineales > UBA4823 > CAIQJJ01. Next base: position 2,938 of record CAIQJJ010000712.1, read on the forward strand.
GCCGGCGATCTTCTCAAAGAGGTCATGTGAACTGTAGTAGTTGGCCTGGTTGAGGGCGATCTCGCTGCCCCAGGGATAGGCGCGCCCGTCTTCGCCGCGAGCTGCTTTTTCCCATTCCAGTTCGGTAGGCAGCCGCCAGCCGTTGGCGTCGCAGAAAGCCTTTGCGCCAAACCAGGTCACCATGCTCATCGGATGATTTTCATAGCCCGCTTTGACGCTGAAGGTCGCGCCGTCATAGTTCAAGCGCAGCATGGCCTCCTTGAGGGGGATGTGCAGCCAGTCGCCAGCCTTGATCTCTTGCTCGTGCTTGACGCCGTGGTAAGGATCGCCGGCGTACGCGCCCACTACCTGGTCGCCGACCACCTTCACACTGCCCGCCGCCAGGGCCTGGTTCAGGTAGGCGGCGTATTGGGCGTTGGTCACATCCGTGACCATGATTGCGAAGCTGTGATCGAGTTTCGTCGCCTCGTTGTGCTGCCCGGCCAGGAAGTCGCCAGCGGGGATCGTCGCCCAGGCTGAGGCGTCAACGCCGGTCTCTACGATTGGGGGCGTACCTTGCGCCGCGCGGCACGCGTTCAGCAGGAGGAGCAGGCCGGCCAGGAGCAGCCCATAGCTTTTCTTGTGCATCCAGTGACTCATTTCGTCCCCTCCTCGGCGTATTCTTGCGTCCACAGCCCATCTTTTTTGAACAGGTCCAATAACCGCCAGACCATCAGCGCCGCCAGGATCACCAGGACGCTGGCCAGGCCGATGTCGCCCAGCAGCATCGTCAGGTTGACCAACCCTTGTTGATCCGCCTCGCCCACGTACAGGCGCTTCGTCTCGAACAGGGTCACGGCGGCAAAGGCCAGGTCTGAAAAGAAGAGGATCCCCCAGCCGTAAAGCTGGCGCGTGCGGCCCTTCAAGCCGTTCAAGTCGCCGTAATAGAGCAAGATGATCGTGGCAATGATCGCGCCCAGGATGTGCCAGTGTCCGGTCAGGGTGATGCGCTCCTCGCGCCACGGCCAGACGCGGATGATCGCGTCCAGGCGCACCGCCATGAAGATGCCCACCCCGCTGACCACGAAATTCATGAAGACCATCTGCCACAGCGCGCCGAACTTGAGCGGGTCCTGCAGCAGGGCGGCCAGTTTTTGCCCGAAAGATGCTTTGTGCACCCCTCGCGCCGCCAGGTTTTCACGGATTAACTTCGCCCACCCAAAGGCCACCAGCAGCGCCGCCGCCAGCATCACAAACCCCGATCCGATATAAATGATCACGTGTGCGATGCGCTCGAACGGCACCACGAACCAGGCGCCCATCGAAAGCACTACCGAGCCGAAGATCATCATCGG
>CAIQJJ010000713.1 GCA_903872065.1 uncultured Anaerolineales bacterium
AACTGTCAATTGGAAGCGCCTCCAGGTCTTCATAAGTCTCCACCCCCGCCGCAATGCCTCGCAGCGTTTCAGGGATGTCCGCGCCCGTTTTGGCGATCACCCACACCGGCTTGCCCAGCGCATGGGCATAGCCGGCTTCGATGCCCACGCCCACCCCTTTCTCGCTGATCTCCACGAGCAAATAATCACAGGCGCGGAGGCGCTCGAAAGTTCTCTGCATCAATTCACCGGACGCGAAATGCACCGCCCCCCACTGCTCCAAATCCCGCGCGATGCAAATCGTCTCGATCCCCCTGGCTTGCAGCGCCTGGGAGATGGCCTCGATCAACGGCCTGTTGCGGGCGTCTGCGTGAAATTTGACCGACAAAAACGCTTTGCTCAATGCTTCACCTGCTTTCCTGATCCGGCTGTCCTTCGTGTACTTGACGTCCGGTATTCTACTGCATAGCGGGGAAAATTGAACCACGAAGCGCTATTTTTTACCTGTGCGCAAACCTGTCAAACCGGTTGACGGTATCTCGGATATGTAATAGACTTAACCCAAGGTTTTTCAACCTGTTTCCGGTTTTAGATGGATCGCATCAAAAATCAGGCTGTGAGAATGATGATTCGGGAGGTAAATTGGATGGATGCTGATGGGAACGCACAACACGAAGTTTCGGAGCAGTCGCGCGCCAGCGAACAGGCAAGCATTTTCTCTTTAAGCCAGCATATTCTCTCAGATTACGCCAGCTATGTACAAAGCTTTCTGAACATCAAGGATGAAGCCATCCGCGCCTTCTTGCAGGCTGAGATGATTGACAAGGGAGCGTTCTGGCCAGAGCCGCTTTTGCAGCTCAACCCGGCTTATGAGCGGGCAGGTTCAGTGGATCAACTGGTCGCGCGGGGAATGCTCCACCCCAAGCTGGCGCAGATCTTCTACGACGACAGAAAAAGCCGGCCGATGCGCCTGTATCGTCACCAGGAAGAGGCAGTGCTGCACGCCTTACAACATCAGCCCTACATCGTCACCAGCGGCACAGGCTCCGGCAAGACCATGGCGTATTTTATTCCCATCTTTGATGCAGTGCTGAAGAATAACCCTGCCCAAGAAAAAGTGCGCGCCATCATTGCCTACCCGATGAACGCGTTGGTTAATTCGCAAATGGACGCCTTGAAACGCATGGCCGCCAGTTACAAAACGCGCACCGGCGAAGACTTGCCCGTGCGGTTCAACAAGTACACCGGCCAGGAGCGAAGCTCACTCAAAACCGAAATCCAACAGCATCCCCCTCACATTCTGCTGACCAATTATGTCATGCTTGAGCTAATGCTCGTGCGACCCGAGGAACACGCGTTTGTCGATCGCGCCGCAACCGGGTTGGAGTTCTTGGTCTTAGATGAACTGCACACGTATCGCGGTCGCCAGGGCGCAGATGTGGCCATGCTGGTGAGACGGCTGCGCGAACGCTGCGGCAACCCTGGTTTGCTGTGCATTGGCACCAGCGCGACCATGGTCGCCGGCAAGGGGTTGACTGCGGAACAACGGCGGCAAGCCGTGGCTGAGTTTGGCAGCCGCATCTTTGGCGCGCCGGTGCAGCCAGAGCATGTGATTGAAGAGCGCATCCAACCGGTTGCTCAGCCTGTTGCAGCGCCCACAGACTCACTGCGGCAAGCGGTCCTCTCCCCCTTACCCGACACGCTGGAAGCCATGCTGACCAGCCCCCTGACAGCCTGGATCGAGTCGACTTACGGAATCCAAACGGAAGCAGATGGCGCATTGCGCCGCCGTACTCCCATCCCATTGCAAGACGGCGCGGCCCAGTTGGCCGAGCGCACCGGGCTGGAGGCTGCCACCTGCGCCCAATATCTGCGCCAGTTCTTCTTGAAGGGCGTGGATTTCAAGCTCCCCGAAGGCAGCCCTCTCTTTGCGTTCAAGCTGCACCATTTTATTACCCAGGGCCAGGCGGTTTACGCCACCATCGAAAAGAAAGAAGCGCGGTTCTTAACCCTCGAAGGCCAGTATTATGCGCCGCCCATCGAGCCGGCCGGAAAAGAAACGCCTCAGCGCCTGTTATACCCCTTAGCGTTCTGCCGCGTCTGTGGTCAGCATTATTACACGGCGATGCGCCATCCACAGGGAAACTACTTCTTGCCCTGGGAGCAGAGCGCCGAATTGAACAGCGAGACCGATCTCACTACCGGGTACCTGATGCTTGCTCCGGAGAACGTAGAAGTTGAATGGGAGCCAGAGCATCTGCCGGCGGAATGGCTGGACGCCCGCGGGCGTGTGAAGCGCGAGCGGCGGGCGAACATCCCTGTCCAGGTCTGGGTGCAGCCAGGTGGATCGGCGTCGTCAAATCCCGCCGAAGGAGGGATCAAGGCGTGGTTTCAACCATCTCCTTTCATGCTCTGCCTAAACTGTGGAGAATTTTACACCGGCCGGGATAAGAACGATTTCCGCAAACTGACCCGCCTGTCCAGCGAAGGACGCAGCACGACGACCACAGTGCTTTCCACCTCAGCCCTGCTGCACGCCCCGCAAGGCGGCATCACCGATGCGAACGCCCAAAAGCTGCTCAGCTTCACCGACAATCGCCAGGACGCCTCGCTGCAGGCCGGGCATTTCAACGATTTTGTGAAGGTCTCTTTCCTGCGTTCAGCGATTTACGCCGCGCTGGCGCAAGAGCAGGAACTGCATTACGATCAAATTGCCGCCCAAACTGTGACCGCCATGGGCCTGGCACTGACCGATATTGCCCAGAACAAAGAATTGGATGAGCGCAGCCCGCGGGCGCGAGAAGTCTGGGGCGCTTTTCGCGACCTGGTGGAATATCTGATCTACGAAGATTTACAGCGCGGCTGGCGCGTGGTGCAGCCCAACCTCGAACAGTGTGGGCTGTTGACGATCCGCTATCAAGGCCTGGAAGAGTTGTGCAGAGATGACAAGCGTTGGTTGAACCTGGAAGTGTTCAAGACCCTTGATGCGGCTGCCCGCCAACACATCTTGCAGGCCATCCTCGATCATTTCCGCAAGAAATTGGCCGTGCAGACCAGATGCCTGGAAGACGCCGAGCAGCAGCAGCTCCGCCGGCGCTGGCAGGCGCAAATTGGTTTGCGCTGGTACCAACCTGACGATCCGCTGCGCTCCGCCGCCCGCTTTTTACTGCCCGGCAGCGACGGCGGGCGTGAGGGCGGCCTGAGTTTATCGGAGCAAAGCTTGATTGGCCGCTATTTGCACGGCGTGCTGGGATCAAACAACTACCCGCAAATGCTGCCCAAACTGATTGATGTTTTGTGCGCGGCTGGCTTGCTGCTGCGTTCGAGCGATGGACAAACTGAGTCTGTCCGCCTGGATGGTTCAGCGTTGGTATGGCAAAAAGGCAGCGGCGCGCCGGCGTCGCCTGATCCCATCTATTCTCGCCAGGCCCAGGGCGCAGCATACGTTGAAGCTCAACGGAAAGCCAACCAGTACTTCCGCCAGTTCTATCAATCTGGCGCGCGGGTGCTGAAAAGCATGGAAGGGCGTGAGCATACCGCCCAGGTCAGTTACGCCGACCGCATTCAGCGCGAAGAAGCCTTTATCAACGGCAAGCTGGATGTGCTTTTCTGTTCCCCCACCATGGAATTGGGGGTGGACATCAAAGATTTGCAGCTTGTGCACATGCGGAATGTGCCGCCCACGCCGGCCAACTACGCCCAACGCAGCGGACGCGCCGGGCGCGGCGGCGACCCGGCGTTGGTGGTCACGTATTGCGCCGCGCAGAGCCCGCACGACCAATATTTCTTCCGCCACCGTCCCCAAATGGTGGCCGGGGCCGTGCGCGCCCCTCGCATTGATCTAGGCAATGAAGCGCTGATTCGGGCGCATCTGCACGCCATCTGGCTGGCCAGGGTCAGCCTGGCCTTGAAAACTTCGATGACAGAGAGCCTGGATTTAGACCTGCCGGGCTGCCCCCTCAACGCCAACACCCAGGCGCAAATCCAGCTTTCTCCGGCCCGCTTTCAGGCTTGCCTGGCAGAAGCCCAGCAGATTCTCAGCGCTTGCCAACCGGATCTGGATCAGAGCGGCTGGTATTCGCCGGCCTGGCTCGAGGACGCGCTGCGCCAGGCCCCTCGGGTTTTTGACCAGGCGTTTGACCGCTGGCGCGAGTTGTATCAAACCGCCCAGGCGCAGTGGGAACAAGCCAACGATGTGCTGCGCAACCCGCCGCGAGAGCGAGAGGCGCGCGAGAACGCCGAACGTCTGCGTGCCGAGGCTGAACGCCAGAAGAACCTTCTGTGCAACATTGGCGTGACCGCCGAGGAATCGGATTTCTACCCCTATCGCTACCTGGCCAGCGAAGGCTTCTTGCCGGGCTATAACTTCCCTCGGCTGCCAGTGCGCGCCTTCATCCCTCGCGGCGATGGCGAATACATTGCCCGCCCCCGCTTCCTGGCGCTAACCGAGTTCGGCCCGCAAAATATTATCTACCATGAAGGCGCCAAGTACCAGGTCAATGCCCTGAGCGCGCCGCCTGGAGGCCTGGCGCAGCGCCTGACCACCGCCAGGCTTTGCAGCGGCTGCGGGTATTATCACCCCGTGCGTGAAATTGACCACTGCGAACGCTGCGGCGCCAGCCTGGATGCTTCCAACAGCGAAGCCCTGGATATCTTAGAAATGCCCAATGTGCGCACCTTAAAGCGTGTGCGCATCACCTCCGACGAAGAAGAGCGCGAACGCTGGGGCTTTCAAGTGTCTACGCACTTCCGTTTTGCTCAATCCGCCGGGGGCCAGCTTCGCTGCAGTGACGCCAGGGTTGTCGGCAAGTCGGATCAACCCCTTCTGAACCTGACCTACGCTCCCTCGGCCTCGCTGTTCAGGGTCAATCATGGTTGGCGCGCCCGGCGCAGCAGCGGATTCACGCTTGACCTGGGCCGCGGGACGCTGCTGGAACACCCTGACGAAGCCGCCGACACTCCCCCTCCAGCGGCTGCAATCCAACAGCGAGCGAGGGTCAATTTGATGGTGCAAGACACCGAAAACTTGCTGCTGGCGCGGTTAGCGGAAACACAGGGCAACCTGGATCTCGGTTTCCTGGCGACCTTGCAGTACGCCTTGCAAAGAGGCCTGGAAGCCGGCTTCCAGGTGGAGGAGGCCGAACTGGCTTCTGATCTGATCGGGACAGGCGCAAACCAGGCCATCCTGTTTTGGGAGGCAGCCGAAGGCGGCGTCGGCGTACTGCGCCGGCTGGTGGACGATCGCGAGGCGCTCTCGCAGGCGGCCCGCGCGGCGTTGGAGCGTTTGCATTTCGACCCCGACACCCTGGAAGACCTGCATCCAGACTGCGCCAAAGCCTGTCACGAATGCCTGCTTTCCTATACCAACCAGCGCTCTCACCATCTGTTAGACCGGCGCCTGGTCAAGGATTTCCTCGCCCGCCTGGCTGCCAGCGCGACCTTATCTCATTCTGCTGGCAGAACTTATGAAGAACAGTACCAGGCGCTGCGGCCTCTAACAGACAGCCTTTCCGACCTGGAACGCCGTTTCCTGGATTATTTGTTTGAACACCGCCTGCGCTTGCCGGACAAAGCCCAAGTTCCCCTGGCCGATATCTACTGCGTCCCCGACTTTTTCTACCCGCCAAATGTGTGCGTCTTCTGCGATGGGAGTGTCCATGACCAGCCAGACCAGGCGCGCCGGGATCGCCAGGTACGGGCGGAATTGCGCGAGCGCGGCTATCGGGTGGTGGTGATACGCTATGATCAAGAATTGGCCGCCCAAATAAAATCTTATTCTGATATTTTCAGCTAGCACTGCTATGCCAAACCGCGATCAAGAAGCCCCCATTAATCCGTCAGTGGTTTTTGTTCTAGATTCACGCAATAACCCTCGAGGAATCGGCTGTTTAATTTCTAAAACTACCGTATTGACCTGTGCTCATGTGGTGAACGCAGCCTTAGGAAGAAAAGAGAAAAGTCAACCTGATAACCCTGTGCGGTTATCTTTTCCTTTTTTAAGATAGTATCCAAATGACATCCTTAAGCCTTTCCCCCGGCTCCATCGTACGCGCCCGTGACCGCGAGTGGGTGATCCTCCCCTCGCCAGATGATTCCCTCTACCTCTTGCGCCCGCTCACCGGCAGCGACCGTGAGATTTGCGGCATCTACAAGCCCCTGGCAGAATTGGGCCTGGAACAGGTTCGACCGGCCCAATTCCCCCTGCCCTCGCCCGATGATTTCAGCGACGCGTTGGGCGCCGGGCTGCTCTGGGACGCCGCCCGGCTTGCGCTGCGCGATGGCGCTGGCCCGCTGCGCTCATTGGGCAAAATCGCGGTGCGCCCGCGCCCTTATCAGTTCGTGCCTTTGCTAATGTCGCTGCGCCTCGATCCGATCCGCCTGCTGATTGCGGATGATGTCGGCGTGGGCAAGACGGTAGAGGCGCTGCTGATCGCGCGCGAAATGCTCGATCGCGGCGAAATCCAGCGCATCTGTGTACTGTGTCCCCCTTACCTGTGCGATCAGTGGCAGCAGGAACTGTGGGAGAAGTTCGGGCTGGAGGCGGTTGTGGTTCGCTCCGGCGCGATCAGCCGCTTGGAACGCGACCTGCCCTCCGGCGACCACAGCATCTTCAGCTATTACCGCCACCTGGTGGTGAGCATTGATTACGCCAAGATCAAGACTGAGACCACCAATCACCGCGATAATTTTTTGCAGCACTGCCCGGAATTTGTAATCGTGGACGAGGCGCATGGCGCGGCGCGGCCCGCCGCGCAGGCTCGCGCCCAACAGGAACGCCACGAACTGCTCCAGGCGCTGGCGCATAAGGCCGACCGTCACCTGCTGCTGCTGACTGCCACCCCCCATTCGGGCGTCGAACAGGCGTTTTTATCCTTGCTGGGCCTGCTGCGCCCCGGCTTTGAGCGCCTGGACATGCAGACCATCAGCGAGCAGGAGCGCGACGCGCTGGCAAAACATTTTGTCCAGCGCCGGCGCGGGGATGTCCTGCACTGGATGGACGCCGACACGCCCTTTCCCGAACGCCTCGCGCTCGAAGAGACTTACGATTTATCCCCCGGCTATCAAAAGCTCTTCCGCCAGGTGTTCGAATTCAGCCAGGAACTGGTGCGCAGCGGCGAAACGCTCTCAGGCTGGAAGAAGCGCGTCCGCTACTGGACGGCGTTAGCCCTGCTGCGCTGCGTCATGTCCAGCCCGGCCGCGGCGTTGACGGCGCTGCAAAGCCGTGAAAAGAACCTGGGCGGGGAAGAAGAAGCCGATGATGGGGCTTTTTCTCCTTACATTTACGAGGCGGCCGGCGGCGAAACGCTGGATGCGCCTCCCGCGCATATCGTGGAGAGCGGCGAAGGCGATTTGGGCGAGGCCGATCGCAAACGCCTGCGAGAATTTGCCCGCCTGGCGGAAGGCCTGAAGCTCCAGGGGGACGCCAAGCTGGATCGCCTGGAGCAGATTGTGCGCGCCTTGCTGGCGGAAGGCCATCACCCGATTGTCTGGTGCCGCTACATTGCCACCAGCGATTACGTCGCCGAAGCCCTGGCGCAGCGTCTCAATCTCGCTTCCTCTGATAAGAGAGGGAGCGAGGCGGTCAGAGTCATCTCGCTGACCGGCGCCCTGGCCGATGATGAGCGCCGCCAGCGCGTGGCCGAATTGGGGCGCTTCCCGCGCCGGGTGCTGGCGGCCACCGACTGCCTGAGCGAGGGCATCAACCTGCAAGAGCATTTTTCCGCAGTGATCCATTATGACCTGCCCTGGAATCCTAACCGTTTGGAACAGCGCGAAGGCCGGGTCGATCGCTTTGGCCAGGCGCACCCTTCCGGGGTGGTCAAAGCCGTTCTGCTCTATGGCCGGGATAACCCGGTGGACGGCGCCGTGTTGGATGTGCTGCTGCGCAAGGCGCGCGAAATTCGCAAGTCGCTGGGCGTCATGGTGCCGGTTCCAGTGGACAGCGAAACCGTGATGGAAGCGGTGCTTAAGGCGCTGTTCTTCCGCGGCCCGCAGCCGCCGCAGCCCCAACAACTTGCGCTGCCCCTGTTCGACCAACCCGAAGTAAAAGACTTTCACCGCCGCCTGGATCAGGCCGCCGAACGTGAAAAGACAAGC
>CAIQJJ010000714.1 GCA_903872065.1 uncultured Anaerolineales bacterium
ACCGGCGCGTGATCGTCCACCTGGCGCAGGGCGTGCAGCAGACTGCGCCCATGCGCCAGGATTTCCGCTTCGCTGAGCGGGAGGTTTTCCAACAGCGGCGCATCAATATACTCAAAGAGCAGCGTCTCTGAAGTGTTCAGCAGTCCCAGGGAGCGATGCCAGGGCAGAAGGGGAGACTGGACGCGGCGGTAAAATTCTGGCTCGACCCCCTCCTGGCTCTGGGTTTTGTAGATTATCCGCCTGTCATCGGCCAGGCGCAGCAGTTGGACGCACGACAGCGGCCACTCGTGCAGGGTCGTTCGCTCAACCACTTCTATTTCCAGCAAGGTGGAGAGTTCTTCAGTCGAATGTAACCAGAGATCGAAATACGGGTGATGTTCCATCAGAGAATGAGGGTCAGTGGCGTGCTCATTGGGCAAGCTCTTGAAACATGGCGATGGCGGCGCGCAGTTCTTCCAGCGGATTGCTCTGCGGGACGAACTCCAGCCCCCAATAGCCGCGGTAGCCTGCTCGCAGCACCGCTGGTACGATCTGCCCATAGCGGATCTTGCCATCCGCGCGGGGGGCGTCGCGCTTGGGGCTTTCGGCGGTGTGAATGTGGGCGATCTGATCCACGTGGGATGTGATCTCACTCAAGCTGTCGTCGCCCATCTTTTCGGTGTGGTAAATATCGTACACCAGCTTCAGCCAGGGCGAATGAACTTGCTCCACCAATTGAAAGCCGTAGCGCCCATGATCAGCCTGGTAGTCGGTGTGATCGTAGGAATTTAGCATCTCAAATCCCATGATGACGCCCAGGCGCTCGGCCTCTGGCAGCAGCGCTTCGAAGCCGCGGCGGCAGTTTGCCAGTCCCTCGTGATCCTCTTGCCCGGCGCGATTGCCGCTGAACACGATTAGCAGTGGGATGTTGTTTTGATGGGCTTGCTGTAAGCCGTCGCGCAGTTGCGGCAGCAGTTCGGCGTGATGCTCAAGGCGGTTAAGCCCACGCGCCATCCCCGGCCCGGCCAGGTTCAAGATTTCCAACCCGGCGGTGCGCGCGGCGGCGTAACGCTCAGGGGCGACCATCTCTACCCCGGCCACGCCCAGGCTTTTCAGGGTTTCATAATAGCCGGCGGATTCGCCCAACTTGCCATAAAAGCACCAATCGGGAACGCTGAGTTTGATCATGGTAAACCTCTTTCTCTTGACATAAGCTGAAATATTTGCTATTATATCGTATAACGATATATCGAGAGACGATAAAGTGTCATTTCAAATGATTGATCCACAAACCTTTCTTCCATTGACGCCAGCCGCGTTCAATCTCTTGCTGGCTTTGGCGGACGGCGAAAAGCATGGTTACGCCATTATGCAGGCGATTGCGCAGCGCTCTGGCGGCAAAATGCGCATGGGCCCAGGCACTCTTTACGGCCTGATCAAGCGCATGTTGGCCGATGGTTGGATTGAAGAACTCGACGAGCGCCCTGATCCGGCGCTGGATGACGAACGCCGCCGTTATTATCGCTTGACCGGTCTCGGTGAGCGGGTGGCGGCGGCTGAAGCCGAACGAATGGCGCAACTGGTTTTGGCCGCCCGGCAGCAGGGTCTTCTGCAAAATGTATGAGTACGGATCGCTTTCCCTCACAGTCGTCGGTGCTGTTGAGCCTCTCTGAACGGGTCTATCAGGCTCTATTGTACGCCTATCCGGCGCAGTTTCGCTGCCAATTTGGCGCAGAGATGGCCCAGGTTTTTCGGACAAGCTGCCGGGCGACTTATCGCGCCGGCGGAACAGGCGGTGTGCTGCGCCAATGGCTGCCCATTTTGTGGGATTGGGCCTGGACGGCGCTCCGCGAGCAAATTGCCAGTGTTTTTGACAGGAGTTCTGCGATGTCCACAATGAATGATACCACTATCTTTGACCGGCAGTTGGGCGATATTGTCTGGATGATGACCACCGGGCTGTATGCGGGGTACAGCCTGGTTCAAACCATTGAAGCAATCTCCCTGAATACCACAGAGCCGGCGGCAAGCATCTTCAAACGGGTGTATGAAGACCTTGCCGCCGGCGTTCCATTTGAGCAGGCTTTGGCCAATTTGAAACGGGCTGTGCCTTCAGTGCATCTGCAGTCGGTGCTGGAGGTGATTGAAAAACAGCGCCAGACTGGAGGCAACCTGGCAATGCTGCTCGAACCGCTCAGCGACCAACTGATCCAACAGGTGGGCAGCGACCCATCGTTGTACCCGGCCATGCGCGAAGAAGCCAGTCTGCTCGGCGCGCAGCCCCCTGAGCGCGCCCGATCAGTCTAACTTCTCCAGCGGTTTGACATTGCCAAAGAAGACTTTCGGCCCGGCGCTCGGCGCGGCCCAGCGCGCCGCGTTGGCGATAACCTTGCGAATGACCGGATTGTAGTAGGTGGGGTAGGTTTCGTGGCCGGGGCGGAAGTAAAAGATGCGTCCCTTGCCGCGCGTGAAGCAGCAGCCAGAGCGGAAGACTTCCCCGCCCTTGAACCAACTGATGAAGACCAGTGTTTCTGGGGCGGGAATCTCGAAGACTTCCCCGTACATTTCCTCTTTGGGCAGGTCAATCCATTGATCCAGCCCCTCGGCAATTGGATGGCCGGCTTCTACCACCCAGATGCGTTCGTTCTCGTCCGCCTCGCGCCATTTCAGGTTGCAGGTAGTGCCCATCAGCTTGCAGAAAATCTTAGACATGTGGCCGGAGTGCAGCACAATCAATCCCATGCCTTCCAGCACCCGCTTTTGCACGCGCTCGACGATCACGTCGCTGACCTCATGGTGCGCCATGTGGCCCCACCAGGTCAACACATCGGTATTGGCCAGCACCTCATCGGTCAGGCCGTGTTCTGGCTCATCCAGAGTGGCGGTGCGCACCACAAAGCCTTCCCCACGCAGGCCCTGGGCAATGGCTTCATGAATGCCTTCGGGGTAAACCGCCGCCACCGCTGCGTGGCTTTTTTCATGTCGAGCTTCATTCCATACTGTAACGCGAATAGTCATAGTTTCTGATCCTTTCAAAATTTATCCAGATTATAAGCTTTCTTTCTTGTCTTTTTTCACTCTTCATTCATCATTCATCATTCTTAATTCCCATCTTCAACTCCCCACGCGCAAATGTCGCCCCGCGGCGCAGAGCTTCGATATTCGCCGGCAGCAGTTTGCGGTGGCGCTCAGGCAGGTGATTGTGCAGCGCGTTTTCGAGGTCTTGCAGCGAAAGCACGGGCAGCTTTTGCAGCAGCGCCCCCAACATGACGATATTGATCAGGCGTTGGCTGCCCAGGCTTTCGGCGATCTCGCTGGCTGGCAGCAGCAGGCCGTCAATATCGCTGCGCGTGAAGCCGTGATTGACCAGGGAGGCGTTCACAATCATCACCCCGCCCTTCATCAGCATTTCCTCATATTTATCCAGGGAGGGCAGGTTCATCGCCACCACCGCTTTGGGCGAGCGTGTGAGCGGTGAACCAATTTCTTCATCCGCCACGATCACCTGGCAGTTGGCGGTGCCGCCGCGCATTTCCGGCCCGTAGGAGGGCATCCAGGTCACCTCTTTGCCGGCGTCCATGCCGGCGTACGCCAACATCTGGCCGGCGAACAACACACCCTGCCCGCCAAATCCCGAAAAGACGACTTCTGTTTGCATATCTCTATCCTTTTGCCAGCGCCGTGCAGACTTTGAAGTCTTCCAACGGATAATAAGGCACCATTTTGTCCTCGACAAATTTCAGCGAGTCCAGCGGGCTGAGACCCCAGTTGGTGGGGCAAGAGGAGAGCAGCTCGACCATGGCGAACCCCACCCCGCGCACCTGCGCCTCGAAGGCGGTGCGGATGGCCTTCTTGGCCAGGCGGATGTTTTTGGGGTCGTGCAGGCTGCGCCGCACGGCGTAGCTCACCCCATCCACTTTCGCCAGAATCTCAGACATGCGCAGCGGCAGGCCGGCCAGTTCAATATCGCGGCCGTTGGGCGATGAAGATGTTTTCTGTCCAGGCAGCGTGGTGGGGGCCATTTGGCCGCCGGTCATGCCGAAGATCGCATTATTAATGAAGATGACGGTGATGTTTTCCCCGCGCGCCGCGGCGTGCATAATCTCCGCCATGCCGATCGAGGCCAGGTCGCCGTCGCCCTGGTAGGTAAAGACGACGCGTTCGGGCAGCACACGCTTGATGCCCGTCGCCATGGCCGGGGCGCGCCCGTGCGGGGCTTCGACGAAGTCGCAGTTGAAGTAGTTGTATGCAAAGACGGAACACCCCACCGGCGCGACCCCAATCGTCTGTTCGCGAATCTTCATCTCATCCAGCACTTCCGCGATCAGACGGTGGGCGACCCCATGGGTGCAGCCAGGGCAGTAGTGGGTTGAAATTTCGCGCAGAGCCTCGGGGCGAATATAGACGGCTGGCGCGCTTGGATTAGGATTAGTTGCCAGATTTTCCATACAAACCTCCAAACATCTGAATCCCGCCGCCTGGTTTGAAACGGCGCATCCACTTCTCGCGTGGGTCGCTGATCGTCGAGAGCGCTTCAGGCTCGCGGGCAATCCGCCGGATCTCGTGCAAGATTTCTTCGGGGAATGGCACAATTCCGCCCATGCGGCCGTAGAACTCGATCGGGCAAATGCCTTTCATCGCCATGCTGACATCTTGCAACATCTGGCCGGAGTTCATTTCGACCACCAAAAAAGCCTGGGCGTTCTTTGCCAGTTCGATCAGGCAGTCGTAGGGGAAGGGGTTGAGCGTAATCGGGCGCAGCAGCCCCACTCGAATGCCCTCTGCGCGCGCCGCACGCACCGCGGAGAGCGCCACGCGCCCGGCGGTGCCGAAGCCAACCACGACAAATTCAGCGTCATCCAGGTAATATTCGCGATAGCGTACTTCTTTGGTCTGGATTTCATATTTGCGCTTGAGCAGGCG
>CAIQJJ010000715.1 GCA_903872065.1 uncultured Anaerolineales bacterium
CACCGATTTATACGCCTTGGGGGTCATCCTGTTTCAGATGCTCGCCGGGAAACAGCCCTACCAGGCTACCACCCCCATCGGCGTCGTCATGAAGCATATCACCGAGCCGGTCCCCAGCCTGCGCGAGGCGCGCCCTGATCTGCCCTACACATTCGATCAGGTGATCGGGACCGCCATGGCCAAAGAGCGCAGTGAGCGCTTCCCCACCGGCAGCGATCTGCTGTCGGCCCTGGAAGTAGCCACCCGGCTGGCCGAGGAGTCCGGGGAATCCGCGCCGCCCGCCGCACCGCCCGAACAGACTCCACCGCCAGTGTCAGTCCAGTCCCTCAAACCGCCCTCCAACCCAGGTATCCCGGCGGTAAAACCTCCCGACGTAGTAAAGCCCCCCGATACAGTGCATCCCCCGGATGCAGCAAATCCCGCCGCAGAGATCAAAAGCGCCACTGCCGTCCGGCCAGCCCGCGCCGGCAGCTTTTCACTTGTGTTTTGGATCGGGGCCGGCTTGACCATTTTCATCGTGCTTTGCGTTGTAGGGGCGGCGGCAATCGGAATTGGGGCGCAGTTCTTACCGCAGGTCACTGCGCCGCGCGCCGAGACGCCGGGTGAAAAGGGAAATGAGAGCGCCTCCCCAAGTACAGAGACGCCGCAAATCAGCGCCCCGCAAGCCACCGCGACAGCTTTACCCCCGGCCGCCACTCAACCCGATGGCGTCACAGACACCGCGCCAGCCGCTTCTACCGAAGACACACCGCTTCCCCCATCCAAGCCCCAGGCGCCGGGGGCGCTGCTCTTCCAAGACGATTTTTCTAACCCCAAGAGCGGCTGGCCGCGCCAGAAAAAAGATTCCAGCTACAGCGGCGACGGCTATCAGATCCTGGTCAATGACCCTAACGCTGTGGTTGTCGCCGTCCCTGGTCTATCGCTGACCGACGCGGTCATTGATGTGGAAGTCAGCAAAGTGGCCGGCCCCGATCGCAACTGGTTTGGGATTGTCTGCCGCTACCAGAACGACAAAAACTTTTATTTCCTCGTCATCAGCAGCGATGGGCGCTATGGCATAGGACGTTTCGTGAACGGCGAGAAAAAGCTGCTCAACGCTGACGAGATGCAGCCCGATGCGGCCATCCACCAAGGCACAACCAGCAACCGTCTGAGCGCGAGCTGCATCGGCAACACCCTCGCGCTGACCGTCAACGGCTCTCCCCTGGCTTCGGTGCAGGACGCTGCCTTTGCCAGCGGCGATGTGGGCCTGCTGGGCGGCGCATTTGAGATTCATGGGGCCAATCTCTTGTTCGATAATTTCCTGGCAACGGCGCCCTAGTATGAAAGTTTACCTGGATACGGTTGGCTGTCGCTTGAATCAAAGCGAAATCGAAAGCTACGCGCGCCAGTTCCGCGCCGCCGGGCACGTTTTGGTTGGCGCGCCGGCCGAAGCCGATCTGATCGTCGTTAACACCTGCGCCGTTACCACCCAGGCCGCCTCCGACTCGCGCCAGAAACTGCGCCAGGCAGCCCGCGCCGGAACGCACTCCAAAGGGATTATCGCCACCGGCTGCTGGGTCACGCTCAGCCCCCAGCAGGCGGCGGCCCTGCCGGGCGTCCAGCAGGTGGTTTTAAACGCCGACAAAGACCGCCTGGTGACCAATTTGCTCGGAAAGCCGCCGGAGACTTTGTCGCTAAACTCCGCGCCCCGGCCTGCTGAGCCTGTCGAAGCAGAGTTTTTCGAAGCAGAGCCTGGCGAAGTAGAACCTGTCGAAGCGGTGAACGATAGCGCCGAACCCATCGAA
>CAIQJJ010000716.1 GCA_903872065.1 uncultured Anaerolineales bacterium
AGTTCATCGGTCAAGAAATGAAGCGCCTCGATGAGATGATTGAGGCGTTCTCGGCCGGGGTCTTCGCCATTTGCGATCCGCGCCGCCAGGCCGGTTTCAGAAAACGCCTCGGCGAATAGAATGGTTAATGCAGTTTGACGAGTCATCTGGGTGTTGTTTTTCATAGGTCGCCCTCAGGATACTCCAAGCGCATCCCTCAAAAACCTGCCCGTATGGGATGCTTCCACCCTGGCCACCTGCTCCGGCGTCCCTTCAGCCACCACATAGCCGCCGCTGTCGCCGCCCTCCGGGCCCATATCAATCACATAATCGGCGGACTTGATCACATCCAGGTGATGCTCGATGACTACCACCGAGTGACCCTGTTCAACCAGCCTCCACAGGCAGTCCAGCAATTTCTGAATATCGGCCAGGTGAAGCCCGGTGGTTGGTTCATCCAGGATGTACAGGTTGCGCACGCCTCGCTTGATCTTGGAGAGTTCATAAGCCAGCTTCACCCGCTGCGCTTCGCCGCCGGAAAGGGTCGTCGAACTTTGCCCGAGGCGCATATACCCTAGCCCCAGTTCATTCATGATGCCCAGCTTGTGCTTCAGGTAGCGATCATCCGCATAAAACAGCAGCGCCTCTTCGACCGTCATCTCCAGCACTTCGGCAATGTTCTTCCCCCGGTAAGTGATCTCCAGGCCCTCCTCCGAAAAACGCATCCCCTTGCAGACCGGGCAGACGGTTTCAATGTCGGCCATAAACTGAAGATTGGTGACGATGATCCCATCCCCGGCGCAGTGTTCGCAGCGCATGCCATTGGCGTGCGTCAGGCTAAAATCAACCGCCTGGTAGCCTTGCGCAATCGCTTCTGGCTCCTGGGCAAACAACTGGCGGATTTTGTCATAGATGCCGATATAGGTCGCCGGGTTGGATTTGCTGTTGCGGCCAATCGGCGTCTGCTCAATGTTGATGACGTGATTGAGCAGCTCCGCGCCGAACAGAAAATCATGCTCCCCGGCCTCAATGCGCGCCCCGGTTTTTTCAATGCGCAGCCGCTTGTACAGAATTTCATTGATCAGCGAGCTTTTTCCCGATCCCGAAACGCCCGTCACGCACACAAAGACGCCCAGGGGGATGTCAATATCCAGGTTCTTGAGATTGTTCTCGCGCGCGCCCTGGATGGACAAGAACAAGTCCCCCAACGGATGGCGTTTCTTGGGCGTGGGGATGCTGGCCGCGCCAGACAGGTAGCTGCCGGTAATAGACCCCGCCGTCTGGGCGATCGCGTCGATCGTCCCTTGGGCGACGATTTGCCCGCCATGCACACCGGGCCCTGGGCCGATCTCGATCACGTGGTCGGCGCTGCGGATCGTCTCCAGATCATGCTCAACGACGATGATCGTGTTGCCGATGTCGCGCAGCTTTCTCATCATCTCAATCACCCGCCCCGTGTCCCGCGGGTGCAGGCCGATGCTGGGTTCATCCATGACGTAGAGCATGCCCATCAATTCACTGCTGATCTGGGTGGACATCTTGATGCGCTGCATCTCGCCGCCCGAAATGCTGTCGCTTCGGCGTCCCAGGTTGATGTAATACAGCCCGATATCAATCAACAGGCCCAGGCGCGTGTTGATCTCGCGCACAATTGTTTCCGCCACGTCTTGAATATCGGCGTCGAAGCGCAGGCCGGCTAAAAACTCGCGCAGTTGCGGAAGCTGCATCCGGCTCAGCTCGTCAATGTTTTTGCCGCCCACCTTGACCTGCAGGCGCTGCGCCTTCAGCCTGGCCCCGTGGCATTCGGGGCAGATTTTCTCGATCATGCACTCTTTGATAAACGTTGGTTCAAACGCTTCTGAGGTGGCCGACCGGCGGATATACTGCTTGTACCAATGTTCATACTCATGCACGAACCCGCTGAATGGCCGGTCGCGCCCGACGATCCAATTCTTCTTATGGGCAAACGGCGGCTGAATCATCTCCACCACTTCGCCCTTCGTGCCGTACAGCAAAATATCCACAACCTCCTTCGGCAGCTCATTGAAGGGCGTATCGAGGCTGAAATTGTACTTCTGAGACAGGCTGTACATCAAGACGGTGCGGTAGCTGTCTTTCCCGGCAATATTGTAGACCGTGTTCGTGAACGCGCCTTTGTTGATGCTCCTCTCCGGCGCGACCACCAGGAAACGCGGCTCCACCACGTAGGACATTCCAACCCCCATGCAGGTGTGGCAGGCGCTGGCCGGGGTGTTGAATGAAAAGTGGAACGGCTGCATTTCGCACAAAGAGTAATGGTGCTGCGGGCAGGCGAAGCCTTCGTAGAACGCCGGCTGCGCTTCCCCCAAGACCTCCACCTTGATCAAGATGTCTTCGTCCAGGGTCAGCATGGCGGCTTCGATAGATTTGGTAAGCTGGGTGTAAGAATCTTTCCGCAGGGTGAAGCGATCGATCACCAGTTCGATGTGATACTCCTGGCGTTCGTCCAGTTCGCGTTTCTGCGCCAGCGAAAACGCTTCCCCATTGACGAGCAGGTTCTTGTAACCCTTTTCGCGCAACTGCTGAAAGGTAAAAGCGTAATCTTCGCCAAAGATTTTGTAGACCGGCGCTCGCAGTTCAACCTTTGCCCCTGTGGGCAAGGCCATGATGTGTTCGGCGATTTGCGCCGCCGACAACTGCTTCAAGGGATGCCCACATTCCGGGCACAGCCCGACCCCGGCCGTGGCAAACAGCAGGCGCAGATAATCATTGATATCCGTCACCGTGCCGACCGTCGAGCGGGGATTGTAGTTGCCCTTCTTCTGCTCAATGGCGATCACCGGCGACAGTCCGCGCACGTAATCAACTTTCGCCTTCTTCACCTGGCTGATGCGGCTCTTGGCAAAGGTGGAGATCGAGTCCAAGAAGCGGCGCTGTCCCTCGCCATAAATGACATCAAACGCCAGGGACGATTTGCCCGAACCAGACACCCCGGTGATGACGGTCAGCTTATCGCGCGGGATCTCGACGCAAACGTTCTTCAGGTTGTTTTGCCTGGCCCCAGAAACTTCGATGGTAGTACGAACAGACATTTTTGATGCTCCAAAAGATTGATTAATGGGGAATAGCCATGAAACCGATTTCTTCAACGGACAGGCGGCTTTTCGGCGTCAGCTTGATCAGTTGGGATACCTTGTCGATCTGGCCTTTTTCGGCCAGGTAGTTCAGCGCCTCAATCGCAAAGTGACTGTCCAGGCGCAGGCGCTTGGCAATGGTCGCCGTGGTCTTGATTTCACCATCCGCCAGGTACTCGAGGATGGGCTTCTGGAACCAGGCCATGCACGCCTCGATGTAGCCATCCAGTTGGCGGATCTTGTTTGCCAGTTCGGCCTCGCTCAACAGATGCGCCATCAAGTCATCGTAGAACGCTTGCATGATCTCTGGATTCAGGGCGCTCGCTTTCTGGATGGCGCTGCGCGAGGTGGGGATGCCGCGCAGGCACAGTTCCATGTGGGCGATCAGTTCGGCCGCGGTCAGCAAAAAATACTGCGCATACCGCGCGTCCTGGCGCACAGTCAGCCACTTTTGCGCCTTGTGCATGGTCCCAATCAGTTCGCCGGCCAGGCGCAGGGCGCTGAGGGCGATATCGTCGTCACCGATGTGTTTGAGATCTTCAAAATACTCGTACAGGCTTTCATCCGTCGAGTACACGATCTTCCCGTTCGCCAGGTAGGCTTGAAAGAACGAGCCGCCGAGGGCGCTCTCGATCCCCCTTTTAAATGAACTTCTCGGCATGACATGCGCATTCAAGAGAATGCCATCTTCGACAATGCTCAGGCTGTCGTTCTTTAACTGCTGATCGCGCACGACCACCGTCATATCCACATCGCTTTTCTCCCAGATGAGATCATACGCCACGCTGCCGCTGACGATCACGGCGATCACATTGACATCGTCTTTGATCTTGGCAATGAATTGATCAATGGCCTGTTGGTAGCGCTGTTTGAGCGCGGTTTGTTCTCTCTCGTCCATCATTCACTCCATTTCTTTAACCATCCTTCGACAGGCTCAGGATGCCTACCCTCAGGCGCGCTGAGCTTGTCGAAGCGCCTCCGCTCCGTCCTTCGCCCATCCTTCGACAAGCTCAGGATGCCTGGATGCCTACCGCTCAGGCGCGCTGAGCTTGTCGAAGCGCTTCTTCCCTCGATCATCCTTTGCC
>CAIQJJ010000717.1 GCA_903872065.1 uncultured Anaerolineales bacterium
CCCAGGTCGGATCAATTTTTAGCGGCGGCAGATCGGGTTCAGGGAAATAACGATAGTCGTTCTCGTTCTCTTTGATGCGTTGAACGAAAGTCACTTCGCGCGCGTCATCCCAGCCCAAGGTGGCCTGGACCACTGCCTGGCCGCGCTGGAGTAGTTCGCTTTGACGTTGGATTTCGTAAGCAACTCCGCGTTCCAGGGCGCGAAAGCTGTTCAGGTTTTTGATTTCGGTGCGTGTGCCCAGTTTTTCAGAACCTACCGGATGGATGGAAACATTCGGCTCAATCCGCATGACGCCTTTTTGTAAATCTCCTGAGTTCACCTCAACGTAACGCAAGATTGAGCGGAGCGCCTGAGCGTAGGCGCGTACTTCTTCGGGCGAGTGCAAATCCGGTTCGGAGACGATCTCTAGTAATGGGACGCCGGCGCGGTTGAGATCGACCAATGAATGAGCCGAGTCGCTGTTTCCCACATGGGTCAGTTTGCCGGTGTCTTCTTCCAGGTGCACACGCCGCACGCGAATCTCGCGTTCGCCCTGTGAGGTGAGGATGGTCAATTTGCCGTGGCGTCCGATCGGCTGTTCGTACTGCGAAATCTGGTAGCCTTTGGGCAAATCTGGATAGAAATAGTTTTTGCGGGCAAAGATGCTGGCGAAGTTGATCTGGCATTCGAGGGCCAGGGCCACTCGCAGCGCATATTCGACGGCGCGTTGGTTTACAACTGGCAAAACGCCGGGCATTCCGGCGCAGATAGGGCAAACCGCGACATTTGGTTCTGCGATGGTAGAGTCCACCACTGGACAACCACAAAACATTTTGGAGCGGGTTTGGAGTTCGGCGTGGATTTCGAGACCGATGACAGGTTGGTAATCCATCTTGAGCTGCTTTCTATTGATAAGTGAGTTTCATTTTGCTTTTCGCTACGATGTCAGTCAAGTTTTTATCCATGCCGTTTTAAAAAGCGTTCCATGCGCAGTAGGGCTTCCTCAATTTTTTCATAGGCAGTGGCGTAAGAACAACGCACAAATTCCTCGCCGCCGGCCCCGAAGGCGGTACCGGGGACGACCGCGACCTTTTCTTCTTCGAGCAGTTTCTGGGCGAAAGTATCTGCATCCATGCCCGAAACGCTGATTTTCGGGAAGGCATAGAAGGCGCCGCGCGGTTCAAAGGTGGTCAGGCCAAGTTGGTTGAGTCCACTAACGATTAGCTTGCGGCGGCGGTCATATTCACTGCGCATTTCGGCCACTGCGCCTTGTCCATATTGGATGGCGTGCAGGGCGGCGAACTGCGCTGGAGTGGGGGCAGACATGATGGTATATTGGTGAACGCGCAAGATGCCCTGCAGCAGCTCCGCCGGGGCCGCAGCGTAGCCCACCCGCCAGCCGGTCATGGCGTAGTTTTTTGAAAATCCGCCTAACAAGATGGTGCGATCCCACATACCGGGCAGTGATGGGAAGCTCACGTGGGCGATGCCGTAAACCAGTTGATCATAAAGTTCATCGGAGATGACTACCAGATCATGCCTGGCTGCAATCTGGGCAATTTCGGTCAGCACGGCGCGCGTGTAGGTGGCGCCGGTGGGGTTGTTGGGGTAACCCAATAAGATCGCTTTGGTTTTCGGTGTAATGGCGGCTTCCAGGTTTGCCGGGCGCGGCTGAAAGTCATCTTCGATGAAACAGGACAGTTCAACTGGCGTTCCGCCGGCCAGGGTCACTTCTGATTGGTAAGCGACAAAGCAAGGTGTAGGGATGATCACTTCGTCGCCTGGGTTTAAAATAGCGGTCAGCGCCAGGTAGAGCGCTTCTGAGACGCCAACTGTGATGACCACTTCAGTGGTGGGATTGTAGGAGACGCCGTAGGAATTTTGCAGTTGGGCGGCGATCGCCTGGCGCAGCGCTAAAATGCCTGAGTTCGAAGTGTAGTGGGTTTCGCCGGCGCGCAGTGAGTTGATCCCGGCTTCGACAATGGCTGGCGGGGTGACGAAATCTGGCTCGCCAATGCCAAGCGAGATCACATCTTTCATGGTGGCGACAATGTCGAAAAACTTACGGATTCCGGATGGTTTGAGTGTGGCAACCCGTTGAGAGAGATAACGAGAGTTGGATAAGGACATTCATACTCCTGACTTATAAAGACAATACGGTGTGATCACCAGCGTTGATTACGCCAGGGCGGCGTTGAATTGATGCTTTGCGGCCGATTAGCGATCCTTCAAGAATCACGTCTTTCACTTCCGCGCCGTCTTCGAGGATCGAGTTGCGAATGATGCTGCTTTGTACCTGGCAGTCTGCTCCGAGTGATGCGTGGGGACCAATGACCGAGGTGGAGACTTGGGCCGAGGGATGGATGAATACGGGGGGAACAATGACCACGTTTGAACGAGCTGTCAGATCGCAAACATTGTCGCGTCCATGTTCAAGCAAGTAGTGGTTGGTTTCGAGCAAAGCTTCGGGAGTGCCAGCATCCAACCAGATGTCCACTTTCTGGACGCGCATGTTCAGCCCGCGCTCAAGCATGATGTTCACTGCGTCTGCCAGGAAGAACTCGCCCTTCAATTGTACATTCAGGCGCAGCTGCTCTTCGATGGCTGAGATCAGGTCTTCGGAGCGGCGGAAGTAATAGAAACCCACCACCGCCAGGTTGTTGTTCATTTCCTTGGGTTTTTCGATCAGACGTTTCACTCGTCCATCTTCACCGACAACCGCGACGCCAAAACGTCGCGGATCAGGAACTGGTTTAACCCATGCCACTGCATCAGCAGTTTCAGTTTCAAGAAAAGATAGATCGGTTTCAATGATCGTATCGGCGAAAACCATCAGCATAGGCCCTTGCAGGTATTTACGGGCCAGGTAAATGGCGTGTGATTGACCGCGCGGATCGTCTTGAGTGACATAATAAGCTTTTTGGTTGGGATATTTTTGCTTTAGGTGAGACTCGATTTGATCGCCTAGATAGCCTACAATGTTGACCAGTTCATAGTTGGTCGTTGGGGGCAAGCTGGAAAATGTATCGATCACATGTTCCAACACTGCCTTTCCGGCAACGCTGATCAGTTGCTTGGGTTTGCTCCAGGTGTGGGGGCGCAGGCGGGTACCCAGACCGGCCATTGGAATAACGACTTTCAAGGTTTCTTCAGACACAATCTACCTCCTGAAAGAAAAAAGATGGTTGGTGAAATGATTTGCCAGACAATTATATTATAACGTTTGCCCACAGTATTGGCAGAAGCTGGCATCTGCTGCGCTGGTTTTGTGGCAGTGCGAACAGGTTTTGGTGGGCAAATCAGTTTTCTTGATTTTAAAGCGCGCTTTTAAATCTGCAAACGGTGTGGATGTTGTTGGTTGGCTGGTTTTATTGAAATAGGGCAGCCGGCGCAGTGGGTTGGTTGTGATGCGTTTTAAACCCGAATTGGATACTTTTTGGAGCAGCTTTTGAGCGGTTGATTTTCCGGCATGGAGCGCCTCTTGGTATAAGGCCTGGATTTGCTGGTTTGAAATGTTTTTTCCGGTAAGATACCATTGCAAAATGCTATGCCCGACCACATAGGTGCCAGCATAGGAAATAGCCACTTTGGGCAGCAGTCCCCAAACCGGCACCAGACCAACCATCAGACGCGCCATCTGCCGCCACAAGAAGCCGGCTCCCAGCACACTGCCAAATTCAGCCACATAATCTTGCCAGTTGGTGGAAAATCCAAATGTCAGCCCAAGTTTGTAGGCCAAAAAGGCTTGGGTTTTGGTTAAGACAATCAGGTCGGTGACATTTAGCGGTACATCAAAAATGGGAATGGCTTCAGCAATTCCGGTGCTCAGTGCATAAGCGGCATTCGAGAGGCAAGTGTCGTCAATCAATCTGCGGGCTATGGCCTGGCGGAAGAGTGGGAATTGCCTGCCTAACGCGACATGCTGATCGGGCAGCAGACTCAGCACGCTAGGAACAAAGGAATGGGCAATGAACTGCGGGTTGATTAGCGCCCCGGCCAATAGATGTTCGCCCGTAGAGAGCGACTGGGGGGAGGCTGCTTTATCCTCTGGCGCTTCATGCCATAGGTTCTTAATCACCAGCACTTTTTTTTCAGCATTGATCCAGTGCTGAAGTAAAGCCTGTTCGCGATCCGACCAACCGCGACGGCTGTCTGTGATTAAAATAATTAAATTCGCTCCCAGGGCTGCTTCTGGAGACTGGAGATCGGTAAAGATCAGCGGGGTCTGGGTGGTATTGTGAGGGCGCGCCGGGTCACACCGCATTTGATCAGCCAGGGTGTGACGCCCGCAGCCAGGCTCGCCGACCAGGGCGATTTTAACTGGATGCTGGGCCGCGTTGCGCAAGGGGCGCAGATCGAATTCGCGGATATTTTCCCAAGAAGTGATCAGATTATTGAACTTTCCCATATCTAAATTATACTCTTGCCGCTAAGGTACGGGAACTATTTGCGCGCTTGAAACGTCTCACTTAAAATCTGGTAGAATGCCATTTGGTCGCGCCATGAGGTTTGACAGGTTTTCGTGTTGCGACGACCATCATATCTAAAGGAGATAGAATTATGACTCGTTTTTACTCCCATTGGTCACATCGTCGGGCATTTTGCCTGGCTTTGGGCATAGTTGGGTTGTTCTTGTTCGTGGGTGGTTTGGGCATCTCAGCCGTGCGCGCGGCTGATGCGACACCCGCCCATGATACGATAACATGGACCACAGAACACGTGGGACCACAACCGTTAATATCTTTGATGAGTGCACGCAGCGTCCGACTGGATAGTAACGGTCGTCCGCGTATTGTGTATGGCGGCGACCATCTTTATTATGCCAGCTTTGATGGGGCCAATTGGACTCTTGAGACTGTTGATCCAGATGATGGTGTTGGGTTGTTTGCTTCATTGGCGCTCGATTCTCTCAACCGACCTCATATCAGTTATTATGACGCCAACCGAGGGATACTCAAATATGCGACGAACCAGGGAGCGGGTTGGAGCATTCAGGTTTTGGATGTTCCTGGTCAGGCGGCTGATTTTTCGATGGCTGAGACGGATAGCTTGAGTGTGGAGAATCTGCCTGAACGAATGGCGGCGCAGTTCGACTGGCGCTCAGATTCATTCTCGCTGGATCAAACGGAAAATATTTTAACCGCCTATACCGGACGCGGTTTGTATACCTCGATTGCTGTGGATGTGAACAACCGGCCGAATATTGCATATTATGATGCTCTCAATGGTGATTTGAAGTATGCAAGTATGCTGCTCGGAAGGTGGCAAATCCGTACTATTGACTCAAATGGGGATGTTGGTTCTTATGCGGGGTTGGCTTTGGATAGTTCAACGCCATCCAATGCCTATTTCAGCTATTATGATGCAACCAATCAAGACCTGAAATATGCAGTTTGGGATGCAAAGAATTTAGCGGCTGGCGTTAGTACGGTGGATACCAAGGATAATGTTGGGCAATACACTTCAATTGCGGTGACTTCGAACGGTTCGCCGCACATCAGTTATTATGATGTTACCAATGCAAATCTAAAGTACGCTAAGAAAGACGGCAATAACTGGACAACGACGACTGTTGTAACGGGGGGGGACGTGGGAAAATACACTTCGATTGTGCTGGATTCGTCGAGCCGCCCAGTGATCAGCTTCCACGACGCGACCGGTGGCGAGATATGGATAGCGGCGTATAATGGGCAGACCTGGGGAACTTTGTTGGTCTCTGGAGAAAATTTCACTGGTCTTTATACCTCTCTAGCCATTGATAAGAATAACAAGACTTATATGAGTTATTACGATGGCGGCGCCGGCCGGTTGAAATATGCGGTGCAAGATGGCTCAGCGAGTTGGTTGATTTATAATGTGGCGGAGTCCAGTGATGTTGGTATGTTTCCCTCATTGGTCTTTGATCAAAATGGCTATCCACGAATTAGTTATTTTGATGATACCCATGATAACTTAATGTATGCGTATTGGGACAATGGCTGGCATGTCAGCACTGTGGATGCAAATGGCGACGTGGGAATGTACAGCGATCTTGTTCTTGATTCTGGAGGCGCTCCACGTATTGCTTACTACGACTCGGGACGTGGCTGTCTAAAATATGCTTATTGGGCGATTGATCACTGGACGATCCAAGATGTGGATTGCAAGGCGGCTGGTAAGAATCCCAGGGGGTTGTATGCTTCTTTGGTGTTAGATGGATATGGACGACCGTTTATTTCCTATTACGACGCGGATAAAGGTAGTTTGAACTTGGCCTATTGGGATAACAATTGGGTTACAATGATGGTGGATGACGGCAGCAATAATGGCGCCGATAAGGTTGGGTTGTACTCGTCTCTCGCGATCGATTCAGCCAATAATGTTCACATTAGTTACTATGATGAAACAGATCGCCAGCTTATGTATGCCCGGCCAGTGGGATTGTTGCAATGGCAAATTGTTAATGTGGGCGGCAACCAAGTTGGGATGTATTCGGAAATTGTGGTTGATAAAAATAATTACGCCCATATTGCATGCCTCGATGATCAGAACGAAGATCGTTTGATGTACTTCTGGTTTGATGCGGCAGGCGGCCATTCCGAAGTTGTTGACACGGCTACCCATCTGATCGGCGTGGGAGTTGGCGCGCTCGATCCGATTTCACTGGCGGTTGATTCGAATGGGGTTGCCCATATCAGTTACTACGATTTCTACAACCAAAACTTGCTCTATGCCCGGCGCGCGGGTAGTTGGCGATCATGGGTGGTGGAAAATTTAGGCGATGTAGGGCAATATTCGTCTGTTGCGACCTCTAATAATTTGGCGGCAATTGCTTATTATGATGCAACGAACGGCGATTTGGTTTACGCCTCATCGAAACTGTTGACGAACCAGCGTCCCCTCTTTTTGCCGTTGATCCGGCGATAAGACCAGGCGGGCAAATAGCCGCACGGGGCGCAATGCAAAGGCCTCACAAGTTCTTTCAATGGGACTTGTGAGGCCTTTTTGATCCTTCTATTTTGCTCGCTCTATTTTCGCAGCGCTTCTTGTCGCGACCAACCTACCAGTCCCTCGCCCCAATCTATTTTCCACCAATAGGCATTCTTGGCTTTGATCCCGTTGAGC
>CAIQJJ010000718.1 GCA_903872065.1 uncultured Anaerolineales bacterium
TCAACAGCCTTGTTTTGCCAACCCGCCGCCGGCCATACAGGACCAGGAACTCAGCTTTGTGACTGGCGTAAAGTTCATCCAAAAGGTTTAATTCAGAGGTTCTACCGACAAATAGTGGAAAATCAGCCATAACACACCGCCAGGTATTGTAATATTGATTATTATAACAGAAATTACAATGTGTAGAAAATCCCCCACTCGATATTTAAGGTAAATGACAACCTCCGTGAGGTGATCCTTGCATTATTGTAAGGTAAACTCTTATTGATTGCAAGTTTGTGAAAGAATTTACTATTTCTGGTAAGATACAGTTTGCGATCCATTCTCTTAACTCCTTGAAGTCAGTTAAGAGTATGTTTGTGTTTTACAATTAGATATTGACCAAAGCCATCGCTAACTCGTCGGTTTGCCCATATTGAAATCGTATGGAGTGATTATGAAACCTACCCGAAAAATGTTCCAGATTGGTTTGACGATTTTTGTATTGCTCGGCGCGCTTTCATTCTTTGTGTTTCCCACCCATGGCGCCTGGGCAGCCGAAGGCTCTGAACAAGCAGAACAGGTTATCCAGCGCGCCTGGCAGCGCGCTCAAGAGATCGGCGATTACCAGTTCTCCAGCGACATCACGCAGACCACCTATCCAGCCCCGGCGCTGGTCAATTTCGGGCGCACCAGCGAGAAGGAAACGATCTACCTTCAAGGCTCGGTCAATCTTCCCCAAAGCAGCATGAATCTCAGTCTATGGCGCGGCGAAGGGTCGCTGCTCCAGCCGCAAGACAGTATCGAAATTCGCATCGAAGGCGAGCACGGTTACGCGCGCCGCTATGGCGGCCCGTGGCAGGAAAGCGATGACCTGGCCGGCGGGCTGGCCCCGGATAACGATTTTCTGGCCTACCTGTCGGGCATCAAAAACGTCGCATACCTGGATTCGATTCAAGGCGTCCAGCGTTACAGCTTCGAACTGGATGGCCCGGCATTTGCCGAATACATGCGTGTCCAGTTGGAAGATTACTTGCGCCAAAGAGGTGAACTGCCGCTCAATATGACCCTGGATGCGTCGCGCCAATATCGTGAGATGCAGGGACAGGGCGAAATCTGGATTGATGGCGCCGGGCTGCCCCTGCGCTTTAGCATCCACCTGGTTTATCCTGAAGCAGCGAATGGGGAGCGCATTGAGGCGCAGGTGGCCGCCGATTTTCTTTTTGCCGAAGAGGCCAGGCCGGTTGGCGTTCTTCAAACGGCGTCTCTTCCTCCTCTGGAAGAACTCCAGGAAACCATTCGTGACCCACAGTTCACGGCCCAACTCGCCTCATTCGGCAGCGTGCTGCTGCTGACGGCCGTGCTGCTTTCCGCGCGGCGTTCTCCCAGGCTGAGAAAGGCTTTCAACCTGGCGATTGTTTTTTCTATCGTCTTTACCCCATTGTTGGAAAGCCAGCAGGTCTCTGCTTTTTATGATCGCCTCGAGGAGCAGCAGACGGCCCAGGTTGAAAGGCAGCAAGCCGATCAAGAGCGGGAGCGCTTCCTGGCCGAATTGCAGGGTGAGCCCTGGAATCCAAACCAGGACCCGCTTGCTGCACCCGCGCCGGTCGCTCAAGCGGTTAACGACGCTGAGAATGCCCTTGCGCCATCTTCGCTGCAGCAGCCGGCGCTCGAGGCGGCGCAGCTTAGAACCGCCGGGGAAGAACCTCAGGATTCAACCGACAGTGATGGGGATGGCCTCAGTGATGCGCTGGAAGATCAAATTAGAACCGATCCCAACAACGCTGATACAGACGGCGACGGCCTGGACGATGGCGCCGAAGTCCTGCGCCTGGGAACCAACGCCAAGAATAACGACAGCGATGGCGACGGCATCTATGATAACATCGAGGTGCAAGGCTTCACCTATGCTGGCAAAACCTGGTACCTTAACCCCAATAACCCCGATACCAATGGCGACCTGCTGCTCGACGGTTACGAATGTCCCTTCTTGCAGGGAATTACCAGTTTGCCGGAAAGTTACAACCTGAATTGCGACACGGATGGCGATCTGCTGCTCGACCCCTTCGACAGCGATGACGACAATGACCTCGTTGTGGACAATGTGGATATTTCTCCCGGTTCCAGCATGACAGCCGACGGGCGCAGCTATGACCCCGAAGCGCCGCTGGGCTTCGACAGTGAAACCCCCTTCTCGCTCAAGGTGAACAACCTGACCCCCGGCTACCCGGCGCTGGTAGATGTTCAACTCCGCCCGGTCAATCCCTTCCATCTGACATACGCCTTGAATGTGCTGGACTGGCCTTCAGGGGATAACGAGGGCCAGGTTCAACGCGGCAAAGACACAACCTACGCCACCAGCGACAACCCCAGTGTGCGCGACCCCAAGCAGCCGCTTGATCCCCAATTGAGTTACGGGGATATGCGTCTGATCCCGATGTTGGAGATCGAATTTCCGGCGAGCATGGGCGATCAAGTCCCGCTGCCGCTGACCAACCCTACCACGACGGTCTCCATCCAGGCCAATCAAAGCGACTGGGCCGCCGTCAGCCTGGAACATGTGGCTCTGCCCGATAATGACGCCCAAACCCGCCTGACCTTCGCTTTCGTCAATCCGGGCAGCTATACGGTCAAGCTTTATGAAGGTTCTTGCCCTGCCCAGGGCAGTCCGCTGTACAGCGCCAGCGTGAGCGACGGAGATACGATCACCCTGGATGCTCCTGAATTTCCCCGCCTGACCGGCCTGGCCGATGGCAATCATGTGATCGCGATCGCCAATGGCTCGACGGGCAGTCCGATCACCCGCTGCGAACCCCTGGGCAATCTTGTCAATGGGCCCTACGAAGACCAGATGATTGACCTGGCGCCGCTGCAGCCTTACGGCGTTTCGGTACGCGAGCAAAACGCCGATGGCGGTCTGGTGGCTTATGCGCCGCTGACTTTGGTGAGCGACCCGGTTGGCGACGGGCGGGCAGCCTTTAGCACGCGGATGCTTTATTGGCCTACCGAGGGGGCTGCCTGGCAGGAAAGTCAAAACCTGCGCGTGGTGTGGCTGGTGCAAGCGCTGACCGATTTCTGCGATACTACCAACTTTGAACCTTCGGCGGCGGCGCTGGAAGATGCGGATACATATACCAACGAACGCGCCCAGTGGTGCACGACGCATCGCACCATGGATCAGCCGCAGATCGTCCATACTTACGACGAGTCGTGGTATCTCACCGGCCTGACGGTGCGCGAAGATCACGGCCTGGATGTGGCGGTTGTTTGGGAAGATCCGCAAAACGACAAAGATTTGCAAGCCGATGATGCACTCTGGCACCTGGGGCGCGGCTTGAGCGCGGTTTTTGTCACCGGGCGTGATTGTGTGGATTCTGACTTGACGAATAACCCCGATTACGTGGATGACGGCGCGACCCAAATTTGCCACGACGACGGGCGGCGCGACCTGACCGTTGCCAGCCGGAACGGGGGGAATACAACCTTCCACGAACGCTTCGACCAGGCGGGCAGCATTCCCGATGGCGATGAACAGCGCTGGGGCATCCCGCGCAGCGCCCTGCAGGTGGCCGATTTTAGCTATGATCACCAGGACCAACTGGCCTGGATCGTGATGCAAGAAACCGCGGCGATTCTCGAAGGTGAATTCGGCGCTTATCGCAGCGCGACCACGCCCACCCTGCTCTTCGCCCGTGAAGAGACCTTCCGCGATGTCAACCTGGAAATTGCCAGCAGCAGGGTGGATCACGCGCTCGAGCTCGATCTCAACGCTGTCGAATTGGTCACGATGGCCTCGGTCAACTGGACGCCTTATCGTTACAACACTACTCCTGGGCCGGATGGCTTGGCGACTGGCTGGGAAGCTTACCCCATGCAAGAATACTGGGACAAGATGGAGGTGGACTATAAAGATGGCCTGGGCGGACTGTCCGAAGATGCCAATCCTTATGTCGATTCGGAGTATGCGGTGTTCGGCCAGATGCTCATCGCTCGCAGCATTTACATTGCCTATTACCAGGGTCAAAGCGGGCTGGTGATGATGGGAGATGCGCCCACCTGGGAGACGCCCTGGGACGGCGGCGCTGGAGACGGCGGTACCGATAGCTTACTGTATAGCGCCGGGACTGAAGTCCTGGGGATGGCTGTGCCCTCTTACTGGGCCTTGGCCGATATTGTGGAAGTATTTGCCGATAAAGCCGGCGATGCTTTTCTGGACGATCTTTATGGCGCTTCCAGGACCAGGATCAGGCTCACGGTGGGCGATACTACCGAAGCCTTTCTGACTGGCATTGCCAAAGGCGCCATGGGCTTGGCCAGCGAGTGGGTGGATTCGTTCAACCCGAAAAATCTATTCCCAAAAATGGGGATGTTTGGCAAAATTGGCGTTGGGGCAATGATGGGGGTCGCGGCGGCTTCGTTGGTTTTTGCGGTGGTCGCCTCCAGTAGGGGAGGCGACGGGCTTAAAATTTCTTCTTATGTTTTTGGGATGCTCAATTCTATGGTGCTGCTGCAAGGGATGTTGAGCGCGATTCAAGAGGCGATTAAAACCGGCATGGCGCAAACCAAGAACATGATCAAAACCGCCGCCAACTGGGGCAAAAATTTCATGCGCAAATTGGCCGTGCTGGGCGTGTTGGTTGGGGCGCTCTCTACCTGGGGTGTGTTTGTCTTGACCGTGCTGCTCACCGATATGACCCATATCGAGTTGGGCACAGCCGTCGCTATGGCTGTGGCCGATACCATTGTCGTGGTGATCATGTTTATTATTGACGCCATTCCTGTCGTGGGGGCGATCATCAGCGCGATTATCTATCTCATTGACGGCATGGTCAGCGCTCTTTGCGCGGCCGCGGGTTGGGATTCTGAAGAGGCCGGCGATACCGATCCCTATAACGACGCCGGCGATTGGCTGTGCGGCGGGATTGAAGGCCTGGTCTCAGCCCTGCTTTCATGGGTGTTTTATGCTGGTACGATCATGGTTGATTTGCAAAACCGAGAGTTGAAAGAGGGCGAAACTTTCCGCTTGCAATTCGGCGAACTCGACGCCAACGATCTCGTATACCCTGAGAAGGGTATGGCGGTGGGCAATCAGATCAAGGTGAGTCTGCAACTCACCAACACGATTGATCTGGTTGACCTGCCCGAAAACGTTGGCAAGGCCTATTGGTATCAATATGACGAGGAGAACCTGCGCAGTTCAACCTTTGTGTACGCTTTGCAGGACAGCGAAGAAGCGCTGCATGAAGGCATTTCTCGCAATGCAATGTCCGACGATTGGCAGGGGTATGGGCCGGTCTCAGAAAGCTGGCAGGTTGGGCCGGTGAATTTCCCCTTGGAAGAGGCGGGCATCAACCGCGCCATGCCGGTGATCCTCTCTGAGGGGTACGCCATCCCCATGCAAGAGTGCGCCCTGGGCGTTTGCTACATTCGCACTCAGAGCAATACCAATCATTTCCCCTTGAGCGCCTCGCTCAAATTTGATGTTTTCCCAGCCACGCTGGACGAATTTTATCATTTGGAATCCTTTGCCGATGGCTATGCTTTGTCCTGGGGGCAGTATGGCGATGATGAAACCGTCTCGGTCCCCAGTTTTCCGCGCCTCAAAGATGCGGATGGCGACACGCTGCCCTTCGGCGTGGATAGCAACGATCTGCTCTGGGACAGCGACGCGGATGGGCTTTCGGATTCGTTCGAGGCCTCCAACGGGAGCAACCCCGACAGCCGCGACAGCGACGGCGACGGGTTGGGGGATTACCAGGAAGTGCAGATTGGGACTCACCCGATGCGCAAAGATACCGATGGCGATGGTCTGTGGGATGGGCAGGAAGCGCTGCACCAGGATCAATTCGACCAGGATCAAGATGGCGATGCTGCCGAGTGGCTGGGTGGTTGGAAGTTCATCTATGCCGTCCTGCCCAATGGGACGAATCTGTTCACCTGGGTCACTTCTGACCCACTCGAAATTGATGGCGATGGCGATCAACTGACCGACGCCGACGAGCTTCGCTATGGCTTCAACCCCAATGTTCCCAGTGTCGCCAATGTCTTGAGCATGGCGGCTTCTGTGAATGAACAGGACGCCGGCGGCCGTTATGTTCCTGGCGATGGCTATGTCAGTCCATCAGATACCTTGCAATACCAGGCCGAACTGACCAATCAGTTAGATAACCGCTATGCCCAGGGTCTGCACAGCGCTGAATTTCCCGCCGGGATGAACTCCGATGTCTTGCCTGAGGCCTTCATCTTGCAGCCTCAGGAAACCGACATCATCACCGGCGAGGTGACCGTGTCCGCGGACGCCAGCGGCGTCTACAGCCTGACCCAATCCGTGGGTGCTTCCATCGTGGATTGGACGGCGCTGGCGCGCAATGCCCTGCTGTGGCTGCCTTTCGAGGACCCGATCACCAGCGACCGATCGGGGCATACGTATGATGGCGTTTGTTACGGGGTTTGCGCCTCGGCCAGTGGGCGTTTTGGCAATGCCGTCTCGCTCGATGGCAGCAGTTCCATCTCCTCGCCGGCTGACCCGCCGGAGACCGGTTATGCTGTCTCGCTGTGGTTTAATACAGCGCAGGCAAATGGAACGATGTTCTCGGCGGCGGATACCGCGCCAGGCACGCAGGTCTACCTGCAAAACGGCCGGGTTTGCGCCGATGTTTATTATGAGTCTGGCGCGCCTGAAACAAAATGCAGTACGGCCATGTACAACGATAGCCAATGGCATCATCTGGTTCATACCTTTGGCCCTACCGCCCGCAGTGGCAGCGCCGGGCAGGCGCTTTATGTGGATGGCCTGGCGACGGCGAGCGGCTCGGACAGCCGCGCGGTTCTGCCCCGCAGCGCGGGCGTGATGATTGGGCGCAGCGCGATCCCCGGGCGCGCCAATTTCACCGGGCTTCTGGATGATGTGCGCGTTTTTGACGAATCTTTGAGCGTTTCACAGGCGCGCAACTTGTTCAACCAGCCAGTCTTTGCCATGTCTTTTAATGATGCCAGCGCCTGGCCGGATAGTTCGGCGTTTGACAATGACGCCGCCTGTCAGTCCCCTTACTGCCCGCAGCATTCTTCCGCCGGCGTCATCGGGTCGGCGGTGGCTTTTGCAGGCCAAAACCAGTTCGTCTCTGTGCCGCAAGATGCGAGCCTTGATCTGAGCGCAGGGACTTTTACCATCGCCTCCTGGGTCAATCCCAATCCTGCCTCGGCCCTCGCGTCCGAGAATTGTATTCTGTGGCGGGATGTAGAGGGCGGGACATTGTGCGATCAGTTCCTTCCAGAAGGCATTTTGGGCTGGAACAGCGGCAGCGCTGCGGCCTATCCCAGTTTGCAGCGCCAATTGGTCTTCGACCCGGTCGGGCGCAATTATGTCAACCGCCTGCGCTTTGGCTTTGCCACGAGCAGCGGCTGGGCGGGCTATTACGACAGCCGGCCCGGCATTTTGCCCGATAATCAATGGAGCTTTGTGGCGCTCACTTTTGCCAACGGTATGCTCAAGCTGTATGTCAATGGCGAGTTGGTTGACCAGGATAGTGGTATTTTTGCCGGCAAGACGCCCGCAGCCACGGCGAGTTTCGAGATCGGCCGTTCCAGCCATACCGGGCAGATCGAATTTGGCGAGGTGTATATCAATCACGCCGGGTATGATCAGGGCGGCGGCGACAATGAATTTTGCATGGCCTTGCGAACCAGTCCGCTTGAGCGAAGCAGCATTTTCGGTCAGCAAATCAAGGAAGATAAGCAGTACACAATTGGCGCAATCCGCAGTTTCGAGAATGTGGGTACGCTCACAATCTGGGAAGATGATGAGGGGACGACCTGCGGGACGGCGGCTGATGGCGGGGATCAGGCGATTGCCAGTTGGACGATTGACATTACTGACCCCAACACAGGCCGCATTCCGCTCGAATCGTGCATTCTTGGCCCGGAGTGGGGCGATTTCACGGCCTGCCACACGTTCACCGGAGAGGTGGGCGGCTATTTTTCCTATAAATATCAGCACGATTCCAGTCCTTTCAATGGCAAGGTAGACGAAGTGCAGATTTTCCGCAGTGCGCTGGACGCGGAAACGGTTAAAAATATGTATTGGGGGATGAGTACCGCCCTGCGCCTCGAACTTGACGAGGCGCCCGGCGAAACGGTGTTTGACGATTCGTCCCCCGCGGGGCGAGATGCTGCCTGCACCGGCAGCGGCTGCCCAACCACCGGCTTGTCTGGGCGGATCAACCGGGCGGCGGGTTTCGAGGCGGCTGAGTCTGATCGCATCGAACTGGCCGACTTTGGCGATTTCGGGCAGACCACGGTTTCGGCCTGGGTTTATCGCCGCGGCGCGAACGATGCCGCCGCGAAGCAGGCCATCGTTTCATACAAAGAGTCTGATGGCTGCGGCTTCCAACTCTCATTGGTCAAGAATGGGACGCAGTACAACCCTCAGTTCACGGTAAATGTGCTGAATGGCGGCAGCTCTAGCTGGCAGAGCGTCCAGGGCAGCGCGGCCCTCCCGCTCAGTGAATGGGCGCATCTGGCAGGGGTTTATGATGGCCTGCAGTTGCGGCTTTATCAAAACGGCGTCTTGCTCAACAGCACTGCCGCGATTGGGGCGATGAAGCAGTGCAGCGGGAAGACGGCGATAGGAAGTTCATCATCTTTCGCCAGAGACTATTTCGATGGTCAGATTGATGATGTCTTTATCTTTAGCCAGGCGCTTTCGGCGGGCGAAATTGAAAGCCTCTATCAGAACGCGCCGGTCTTTCAGATGAAATTTGATGACGTTCAGCAAGCAAGTTCGCCCGACGCGCTCCAGTTTATGGATTCTGCCAACGGGGGCAATCATGGCGTTTGCACAGCCCAGGCCTGTCCGGCGACTGGCGAGGCGATCAGCGGGCAGATTGATTTCGCAGCGCAGTTCGACAGCCGCAACGATGTGGTGGTGGTTGAAAACGACGCCGCCCTGCGGCAAGAGCATTTCAGCATGGCTGCCTGGGTTTATCCTACAGCCATTCGGGACAACGATCAAGAAATCATGGTCAAGGGGCTTTGGGATCCGGCGACCTCGGCGCGACCTCTGTTCACCAATTATCGCCTGTTCATCGAAGCGGGCAGCCTGACCCCCAGTGTAGAGTTTGACCAATTTTGCAGCGGTCAGTTTGCCAAAGCCACGAGCGCGGTCGGCTTGATCAAAGATCACTGGAATCACCTGGCCGCCACCTTCGATGGGAAATTCCTGCGCCTGTATCTGAATGGATCTGAACAGGCATTTTGGGAAAGTACCGCTTTCGATACGGTTTCGCCCTGCCAGGTGGATGAAGCCGCTTACCCCTTGCAAATTGGCGGCCTGACCGAATACGATGCAGTTTGGGGGCATGGCTTCGCTGGCAAGCTGGATGAAGTCACGTTGTATGCGCAGGCGCTCTCTGACGCGGAGATTTACGCCATCTATCAATACCAATCTGGGTGGGTGCAGCAGTGGCAGCGCACCAATATCGTTGTGGATAACGATGTCCCCTCGGTCAGCCTGTACACGCCAGGGACGTATTTGCCCCAGGCGGGGATTCGACTGCTGGCCGTGGCGGCTGATGATACATCGGGGGTGGCGCAGGTTAATTTTGGCAGCTGCCAATCGCCTGGCGCTTGCACCCCGGCGATTACCAGCCCGGCGGATTCGTGCCAGGACAGTGGGGATGGCGCCTGGTGCCCGCTCTTTGATCCACCTGCCGAGGGGCGTTACCTCCTGGGAGCGATCGCCGTCGATCAGGTGAGCAATTCATCCCCCGCAAGCACGCCGCTGACTGTTTATGTGGACGATCAGGCGCCCGCGCTGACCTTCGACATGGCTGATGGGGCGCTGCTATCGGCATTTCCCCATCCCAATCAAGCCAATACGTGGGCGGTGCGCCTCAGCGGTACGGTCAGCGATCCGCCCTTGGCAGATAGTTCAGCCGGCAGCGGGGTGCAGCCCCAAAGCGTGGTCGTGACGCTGCTCACCGCGCAGGGCGGCAGTGTGGGGGCCGGGCGGCAAATCGCGCGGGTCAGCGGCAGCCAGTGGTCGCTGGATTATGCTCTGACCAACAATCAATCCAGCGGCGCTTATACCGTGCAGGTGGAAGCCGCCGATAACGTGACCCTGCTGGCGGGCCTGTCCAGCGATCAAATCGAACGGCACACCGCAGCCCAAGAAACCCATATCTTTGTTGATACGACCGCGCCGTTGGTAGTATTGGATGAAAGCCTCCCGCTGACCGCTACGCTCAATCTGTCTAGCACTTTGAGCGGCGGCATCAGCGAGCAGCCCGTACCGCTCAATATCACCTGGGATACTCCCGCGACTGGCGGGGAGCAGGCGGCGTTGAACGTGCGCTGTGGCAGCGGAGGTACAGATTTCCTCACCCTGGCGGATTTCCCTGCCGGGGCTTTTGCCGCGGAGGGAAAAACCTACTCATGGAACAAATACGCTCCCCGCGGCGCAGCCTGTCTCCTTGATATCCAGGGCAGCGGGGTCAGCGGCCAGATTTCGGTTTGCGGCGAGCAGTTGCAGACATGGGCGGCGGATTATGGCAGTTCGATCAGCATCCCGTTCACCGTGGAATCGCCAGCCTGCGGCGATCTGCTGGCGGTTTCGGGGGTAGATTATCTTGAGTTGGGCTTCATCTCGGTTTTGCCGGGGTCGCCCTACTTCAATGATGTCACTGCCGGCGAAGTGGCCGTGCTGCCGCTCGATGATTCGGTCGCGTCCAACGGGATGCTGGCCTTCCGTGATCTTTCCGGGCGCGGGCATGGCGCTTCCTGCGAAGGCTTGCGCTGCCCTACCACCGGTCAGCCCGGCCCCTACCGTGCGGCCATTGGGCTGGACGGGGTTAACGATGGCATTGCCATCCCCGATTCGCCCGATTTCGATTTTGGCCGCGGCGCGTTCACTCTCAGCCTGTGGCTCAAGCTTAATGGCAGCAACCCCTATCGCGACCTGCTGCACTGGAGCAACGCGAACGGTGATGACTTTGCCCTGCAGCTCGATGTCAACCACCACCTGACGGCGCGGACGCGCATCAATGGCGTCTCCACGCAGGCGGTGGCGGATGGCGGGCAGATCAAGCCGGACGCCTGGCATCACCTGGTGATGACGCGCGACGCGAACGGTTTCTTCACAGTTTATGTGGATGGCAGTGAATCAGGCTATGGCTTTAGCGACGCTGATTTGAATCAGATTGACGCTGGCACGGCTTTATGGTTGGGGAGCAACCGCGCCCTTAACCTGGACAGCATCTACAAGCCGCTGCGCGGCTGGTTGAGCGATTTCCGCGTCTTCAACCGCGCCCTTTCTATGGCTGAGGTGCAGCTTCTCTTCCAGGGTTCAGGGCCGTTGTTGGCGCTGTCGTTTGAAGATACGCCGCTGGCAGGGAATACGGCGCTCGCCGATCAATCGGGACGCGCCCATGCCAGCACGCTCAAGACTGGTACGCTGGATACGGCCGGCAAGGCCGCCATTGGGCGCGTTGAGTTGCAGGCCCTGGATTTGGATGGACAAGATGACTATGTGGCGGTGGCGGCGGATGGC
Source organism: uncultured Anaerolineales bacterium (assembly GCA_903872065.1). Taxonomy (GTDB): domain Bacteria; phylum Chloroflexota; class Anaerolineae; order Anaerolineales; family UBA4823; genus CAIQJJ01. Next base: position 11,525 of record CAIQJJ010000718.1, read on the forward strand.
GACTTGAGTTTGAGCCAGGGCCGCTTCACGCAAGCGCTGTGGGTTTACCCGGCGGCGGATCAGCGCGCTTATGCGCTGATTAGCAGTGATGCCTACGTGGCCGAAGCGAATGCTTATCCCTTCTTGCAGGTGGTCAACAGCAGTACAGACCCCAGCCATGCGCAAATTCGGGCTGGTTTTGGCGATGGCGGCAGCCAGTACAGTTTTACTACCGGCGATATTTTGACGACGAATGCCTGGAATCACGTGGCGGCGACTTTTGATGGCAGCAGCTACAAAATCTATGTGGATGGCATTGAACGTTACAGCACAACCGCCCTGGCCGGGAAAACGCCGGCGCCCAGCAATCAGTTCGACATTGGGCGCGGGGCGGAAGACAGCGGCAGCGCCTGCGCCCGCGTTGCGCAATTGTATTTCACACCCATCACCTGGAATCCCTACGGATACGCGCTGACAATCAATGGAGAGACTGCCTGGAAAGGGGTGGGCGCCAGTGATGCTGTGACGCTGATCCCGGGCCCGTTTGATTTTTGTGAAGCCGCCAGCCTGGAAGTGTTTTACTACCGGCTGGGAGCGCAGGGGGTGGAAAAAGTTTCGATGGGGACGGTTTCGATGTCCACCGATCCAGGCCGCGCGGCGCAGATTTTCAGCGCGGACGGGAAATCGGCGGGAGTTTCATGGACGACGATTCTCAATCCACTCTCGGCGCGTTATTTCACCGGGCAGGTGGATGATGTGCGCGTGTATGCCCGCGCGATGCTGCCCGAAGAAATTTTGGGCCTGGCGAATGGCGGCTGGCAGATTGTTGCGCCGGTTAAGAATGGGAGTGGGGTAGCTTCAACTACCTGGAGCGCCAACCCGCCAGCAGGTTTGGAAGGCGCTTACCGGCTGGATCTGCGCGGATGGGATTGGGCCGGGCTCAATTCGCAGGCCGCCAACAGGGGAGCCTGGCTGGGCGAGGTGGATACCACCAGCCCGCGCCTGACGATCACCAGCACGGTGGTGAATGACACTACATATCATTACCGCGTTACTGCCCAGGATTTCAATTTGACGGAGCGTGGATTTAATTCACCTTGCGGCGCGGGGGTGATCAGTCGTTCGACTGTGTTCAACGCGCCCTGGTACCAACCCTACGCCGCTGGCGCAGAACGCCTCTTTGAATTAGAAGTAGAGTGCGATGTTTCGGCGTACGCAATGCAGAATGAGGTGGGTGCAGTGGATACGCCAGGCCTGGCCCAGGGTGTGGCCAGCGCCGATCAACTGGTTTACGTGGCCGATGGGTCTGGCGGCTTGCAAATTGTAGATATTTCTAACCCCAACACGCCGGTGATCGTCGGGAACCTGGCCGGCGACGGTGTGGCCAATGATGTGGCAATCAGCACTTACCCCGCTGTAGGCCAACCTATGCCTGTTTCCCGTCCCCCATTTATCCTGCAGTCGGGCTATGTGGATTTGACGGTATCCAATATCGCCGTTATCCCTCCCAACCCGCGCCCCGATGAGACAATCCGATTTGCGATAACGGTTCTCAACCAGGGCAGCGAAGATATGCCGGATTCCTCCTACACAGATGTCTTATTGGACGGAATGCCGTGGAATTCTTGGATCTTATCGCCAATCGCCGCGAGTGCAAGTGAGACCTTCACGCTCACTTTTGGCAGCTTCAGCGAGGCGGGTGATCACAATGTTTCGGCGGTGGCAGATGCCTGGAATGTTGTCACCGAGACGGTAGAGACCAATAACGACAGCGGGCCGATCACGTTTACCGTTTCTGGAACGCCGGCTCTTGTGGATATGGTGGTAGAGAATATCCAGGTAATTTCCAACCCGGCGGTGAATCAGCCCTTCGATGTCACAGTGGAATACAGCAACCAGGGCGCAAAGCTGCTGGATACTCCCTACACAGTTGGCATCTTTGCCGATCACGCGCCTACGGGCTGCGGCGATACAACCGGTCTGTGGGATTCCTTCACCGAGTACGGCTTGCGGCTTGGCACAGGCCAGGTAGGTTCACACACCTTCACACATCCCGGATTTCCAACCACCGGCGCGCATCAGATTTACGTCCAGGTGGATCAAAATTGCGATCACACCGAAGAGGACGAAACCAATAACACTGGCGGCCCGGTGGATATTGAAGTCGTGTCGTGGAGTGGGCCTGATCTGACTATTTTGAGTCTGACGACGCTGCCCGCTTTGCCAGCCGCGGACGAACCGTTCTCAGTGACAGTCAACATCAAAAACCTGGGCAACCAGGGGGTGGTTCAAGCATCTGTTTACCTGGGCGACTGCGCTTATGGAGAAATCTGCTGGAATGATCTGGCCTCCACTGGTCAGGATGCATTGCTGCCTGGTGGTACAGTCGCTTTCGCTTTCACACATCCTGGAATGTCGGTCGGCGAATACGATTTGTTTGCTTTGGCAGACCCACAAGGCTCGGCGGCCGAAGTTGATGAAACCAACAACGAGGCCTCGCTGCATCTCAGTATTGCCGAGGCGACGGCCACTCCCACAATGACGCCAACGCCTACTGAGACGCCGACCGGCACAGCCACAGACACAGCGACTCCTACGGCGACGGCCACTGACACAGGGACGCCAACCGATACAGCGACTCCTACGGCGACGGCCACTGACACAGGGACGCCAACTGATACAGCGACTCCTACGGCGACGGCCACTGACACAGGCACGCCAACCGATACAGCGACTCCTACGGCGACGGCTACTGACACAGGGACGCCAACCGATACAGCGACTCCTACGGCGACGGCTACGCCCACGGCGACAGCTACACCCACACCTACAGCAACGTCTACCGAGACGCCCGTCAACACCTCCACGGCTACAGCAACGTCTACCGAGACGTCCGTCAACACCTCCACGGCTACAGCAACGTCTACCGAGACGCCCGTCAATACTTCCA
>CAIQJJ010000719.1 GCA_903872065.1 uncultured Anaerolineales bacterium
CGTCGGCTCGGTGCAACTGGAGGTGGACGAGGTCGTCATCCACAACCGCGCGTTGTCGGACGAGACGCTGATGTTGCGCACGCCGCAAGGCCAGCGGCTGGCACGGCTCGCACGCGGCCACGAACTGTTCGCCGCCAAGCAATATGACCGCCGGCAGCCAGTCCGATTGGAGACGCTTAACCCGGCTGTTCCTAAAAACCTTGCAGAGATTTTGCACCAATGTCTGGAGATTGATCCCAAAAACAGACCTGCCAGCGCCCAGGTGGTTGGACAGATTCTGGCACAGGTACTGGAAAACTGGCGCGCCCAATAACGTGACATCCTCTCCTTTCTTTACCATAATCCTACCAGTAAGACGAAAGGAGAATTTTTATGGGAACTGTTGCTACTACACGGATATCATCAAAAGGGCAAATCGTTATTCCATAAGCCATTCGCAAACAACTGAAACTTAAAGAAGGCGATCAGTTCGTCGTTGTCGGGGAAGGGGATGTGGTCACTCTGAAGGCTATTTCCACTCCCAAAATAGATTTTTGACGAATTGATTCAGCAAGCCCGCCAACAAACTAAGTCCGCGGGGATCGAACGCGACGATGTTGACAAGGCAGTATCTAAAGAGCTAATGAAAAAGTGAATATCTTGTTAACAGCCTGCTTTCCTGGCAAGTTCTAGCAAATCATCCATCATCCGTGCAAAATAGGGACATTTCTGGTAAACGACATTGGGATCGAGTTTCTGGAATAATTCATACCCATACACAATTTTGTTGTAATCCTTTCGCAGGTGTTGGTTGTAGAGATGATCCAGAAGTTTTGCCGGGGGAGTGTCGAAATCAACGGTTTCTGGCTGCTGCACCCGGCCAGGGAATTTGCCGGCAACCGGCGAGGGAAATATATCGGGTTGCGACAAAAGCCAGGCTTCTACCTCATGTACAGCAAAATACATTCTAAACCGCTCTTGATTGACTCTGGCAGTAACATCCTTCACTGCCCAAGCGTAACGCTCGCCTACCGTTTTCACATGCGCGGGATAAATCGTTGGCCCGTAGAGATCCAATAGTGCAACAACAGCAATAACATCTGCCTGCCTGGGGCCTTGGAGATGACGCTGAGTCTTATTCGCCATATCTTTGAGCATTTCTCCCCAACCATCAAAGCGGATGGTTTGAATACCTACCGGCTGCCTCAGACGAGCATCCAACCAACGCTTTAGAAACCCTGCGATCGATTTCTTCTCAGTATAACCCTCCACAAAGAACAAAAACTTCATCCCAAGTCCTCCAATTCCCCGCTGCGAAAGAGTTTCCCAAGCGTATAATCTTGAAGCCAGTAACTTAAATCTTCTCCTGACGGGATGTTTAAATAAGTCTGGCCATCAACCCATTTTGCTACTGTGACCGTGGGGACAAATTCGTTGAATGCGTCCAAAAATTCAGCGGAATGGGTTGCAATGATCAACTGCGTCCGGCGGGATGCGTCGCGAGCATATTCTGCGATCACAGGCAGCATGGAGGGGTGTAATCCCAATTCCGGTTCATCAATTGCCACCAAGGCCGGGGGAACAGGGTTTGCCAGGATGGCAATCAGGTACAAAAAGCGCAAGGTGCCATCCGAAAGATCGGCTGTCGTTTGCAAACGTTTTAAGGATCTCCACGCCAGTTTAAGCTGTACACGTTGATCGACGTCGGGCGGGAAGGTCAATTCCTCAAAGTCTTTGCCGAAAACGGCGTCCATCGCCAGGTTGACATCCCGTTTGAAATTGCGATCCGAGGTGTATAAAGTATGCAGCACCTGGATAAGGTTATTACCATCAGGAGCAATCAGGCGCTCAGTGCGAGAAATCGCCGGCTGCCGAATCACTGATTCGCGATGCGTCTGGAATTGGTGGTAAACAGCCCAGTTGCTCAACTCTTTTTGGTAGGAGGCAATCAAACGATTGGCAGTATAAGGGCCAGCCGCCTCAGAGAGCAAAGTTTCGTCTTGAGGCACCGTTTCAGGCGGCGCAATAAGCCCCTTTTGCTTATCATCATAAACCACCGCGCTCGAGGGCGTCCTCTCTAAGATAACCAGAGAAGACGGTTTCTCGCCCTGCCCAACCTGGTTATAAGCCGCTAAGACCTCATGTTCCACCCTATAAGCGCTGCTTCCCCCCAGGCGCGTCATTTGTAACTGATAGGCCAGGTTTTGACCTGGATCATGAAGCGCGCCCCGCGAGGAAGTAAGCAGCAGAAAGCCAACCTGGGAGGCGACCTGCCCATCCCAAACCAGCGGTTCCATTCCACCTTCGCGAATAACCTGTTCATTGAGTCGACCTCGCGCTGAAATCGAAATCATCTCAAGCGCCTTGAGCAAGTTGCTTTTCCCGCTGCCGTTTGGCCCAATGATAAGGTTTAAATCCCCTGGCCTCCAGGTAATGTCTTTGAGGGAGCGAAATCCCTGTATGTTGAATTCGATGATCTTCATCACAGCCTAATTCTATCACCAAAAATACAAAACTGAAGTAAAATATAAGTCGCTTAACTATTTTGTGCATCGTGTGTGAACCGGCCGGCGGGGCGAGGATCTGGGGAGATGGCTGCCTGGGCTGGCGGTTCGATCTCATTGTAGACTGATTGCAGTTAATCGGAGAGGAGAAAGCTTATGATTCTATATTTCCGCCTGGCCTGGCGCAATGTTTGGCGCCACCGCCGGCGCACGCTCATCATTGTGGCGGCGATGAGCCTGGCTTTGGGGCTGATGATGTTCTACGATGGTTTGGTGGCCGGCTTCAACCAGGCGATCTACGGCAATGCCATTAAGGTGTTGGGCGGCAATATCCAGGTGCATGCCGCCGGCTACCGTCTCAAAGCCAATCAGACGCCGCTTCTGCCGCTGCCCGATGACCAGGCGGTGGTCAAGGCGGCGCAGGCTCATCCGCAGGTGGTTTCCGCCACGCGGCGGATTACGACGGCCGGGTTGGCGACCAGCGCCGAGGGCGCGTTCGCGGTCAGCATCATCGGCATTGAGCCGGAGCCGGAAGCCAGCGTGAACCTGGCGGCGCAGTATGTCACCGCCGGGCGTTTCCTGGCCGGCGACGACGCGGACGTGGTCTTTATCGGCAAGGGGCTGGCAGATGCGATGGGGGTGCAGGTGGGCGACCGCATCGCGCTGACCGGGCGCAGCTCTCATGAGCAAATGCGCCGCCGCACGATGACGGTGATCGGCATCTACGATTTGAAGATGGCCGACATTGAAAAACGCACGGTGTACATTGCCCTGGGCGAAGCGCAAACGCTGTACGACCTGGAGAGCGCTTCAACCGAGGTCGCCATCGTGCTGAAACAGGTCGGCGAGGAAGCGGCGGTGATCGCGGCGCTGAAGCCAGGCCTGCCGGGCTATGAGATCGAGTCTTTCGAGGCCAATTACCCGGAACTGCAAGCGGCGCTCGGCACCAAAGGGGCGGTGATGAACGTTTTCAGCGTGATTATTGTGATGATCGCCGGCATCGGCATTTTGAATTTGCTGCTGATGGCGGTATACGAACGGACGCGCGAAATCGGTGTGCTGGGCGCGCTGGGCTTGAAGCCGGGCCAGATTTCGCTGCTCTTCATCCTCGAGGGGACGATGATCGGGCTGGTGGGGGTGGCGATCGGGATCGTCTTCGGCCTGTTGATCAACGGCTCGCTGATGCAGGTGGGGATGGATTTCAGCGCGTATACGAGCGTGACCAGCTATACGGCGTTAATCACCGGGCGCATCTACCCCTCGTGGGGCGTGGACAAGCTGCTTGGACGGGCGTTGACGGTGGCAGTGATCGCGGCGCTCGCTTCCATTCTGCCGGCGCGCGAAGCCGCGCAGCGTGAACCCGCCGAAGCGCTGCATTACGTGTGAGGTGACTTATGATCCAACTGTTTCGCATGGCTTTTCGTGACCTGGGGCGCAACCGCCGCCGTTCGTTCTTTTCCTCGCTGGCAGTGGCGGCCGGGCTGGCGCTGCTCCTGCTGATGGCCGCGTTCATCAAAGGAGAAATGGGCTCCGCCCTGAAACTGGCGATCCGACTGCAAAGCGGCCACCTGCAAGTGCGCGCCAAAGCGTATGATGAGAGCAAAACCAGCTTGAAATGGGAATACCTGATCGAGAATCCCGATCAGATCGCCGCCCAAATCGCGACGCTGGCCCCCGTCAAGCTGGCGACGCCGCGCCTGTTTGCCAGTGGGATTGTTTCGGTAGGCGATGAATCGGCGGGAGTGCGCGTTTACGGCGTAGACCCC
>CAIQJJ010000720.1 GCA_903872065.1 uncultured Anaerolineales bacterium
GACCTGCAGGACAAAGCCGCCCTGCCGCTGGACAGTGTGCTGAGCGATCTGGCGCAGCGCATCGCCGAGGAATTGAGCCTCCCTGAGCCGGACTTAGCCCCCGACCCGCAAAACGCCCTGCGCGAACACTGGCTGCCGCAAACCCTGGCCGCTCTGCCGGAGGGCAAAAGCCTGGTGCTGCTCTTCGATGAGTTCGATGTCCTGGCCGATCCGCAGATTGACCAGGCGGCCGGCGCTTTCTTCCCCTATTTGCTCCAACTGCTTAATCTTGACCCGGCGCGCCTCAAGTTCATCTTCGTCCTGGGGCGCAATGTCACCGACCTGAGCAGCATCGCCCTCTCAGTCTTCAAGGGGACGCCCTCCGAGCGCATCTCGCTGCTCAGCCAGAAGGACGCCGCCCGCCTGGCGCGCCTCTCGCAAAAAGAGCCGCCCAGCCTGTTCTGGCCGGATGAGGCGGTGCAGCGCGTTTGGGAACTGGCGCACGGCCACCCCTTCCTGACGCAGGCGCTTTGTTCGCAGGCCTGGGAGGCGGCTTACGCCGATGATCCACAAAAAGCCCCGACTGTCACACCGGCGCTGGTCGAAGAGGCGGTCCCGGCGGCGCTCAGCGCCCACGCCAACGCCCTGGAATGGCTGTGGACGGGGTTAGGGCCGGCCGAACGCGTGGTGATCAGCGCCCTGGCGCAGGCCGGCGACCGCGTTGTGAACGAATCGGAACTGGAAAATATCCTGCACGAGGGTGGGGTGCGCATCGTCATCCGCGAACTGCAAAACGCGCCGCAGTTGCTGCAAGAGTGGGACATCCTGGAGCTGTCGGAGGGCGGCTACCGCTTCCGCGTCGAACTGCTGCGGCGCTGGATCGCCCAGTTCCATCCTTTGAGCCGCACGCAGCAAGAACTGGATCGCATCCAGCCGGTGGCAGAGAACCTGTTCCAGGCCGGGCGCGGGTTGTTCGAAAGCGGCAGCCTGGAGCAGGCCCAGAACATCCTGGCGCAGGCGTTGAGCATCAACCCCAATCATTTGCGCGCCAGCGAACTGCTGGCCGAAATCTACATTGCCAAAAATCAACTGGAAGCTGCACGCCAGCTTTTAGAAAAATTGTACGAGGTTGCGCCAGCCAATGCTCGCTCACGCCTGATCCAGGTCTATCTCAGCCTGGCGCAGGCGGAGTCCGGCGGCAATGCCCGCCTGGCCTGGTATGAAAAAGCGCTGCAGCTCAACCCGGGCCAGGCTGAGGCGCTCGCCGGCCGGCGCGATATCTGGCGGCAGAGCGCCCAGGAAGCCGAAGCCAAAGGCGACCTGAAAACGGCGGAGGAGTGCTACCGCCAGGCCGGCGACCGCGCCCAGGTAGAAGCCGTGCAGCAGCGCCAGGAAGAAAACCGGCTGCTCAACGCCCGCTTTATCGAGGGCCAGCAGGCCTTGGAGCGCGGTTTGTGGAACGCCGCCGCCGAGGCGTTGGCATGGGTTGTTTGCACCCGCCGCGGCTACACCCAAAACGGACGGTACGCGGCCGACCTGCTGGCCGAGGCGGTGCGCCTGGGACGGCAAAACCCACCGCGCTGGAAAACCTGGCTGCGCCGCAAAGAGACCTTGTACTTCGCCGGCGGCTTTGGCGCGCTGGCGCTGCTGCTCTTCATCCTGGGGATGGGAATGGGAATGGTCAATTGGGGCGCCAAAGGGTATGGCCCGTTCAGTGAAATCGCGACGGATACGCCCACCGCGACACACACATCCACATCAACACTTACTCCGACCTCCACGTCTACCACAACATCTACACCAACCCTCACACCAAGCGCTACCGCCACCTCTACATCCACGCCGACGCGAACATCCACCCCAACTATGACCTTTACTCCCACTGCTACGCCCAATGCTGTCCACACTGCGGTTGTTGCAACGGTGGTCAGCGCCGCGCAGCCGCTGCGCGAGGCTGCGGTGCTGACCGGAACGCTTACGATTACCTTCAGCCAGGACATCCCGATGGCGCTCATCCCGGCCGGCGAGTTCGA
>CAIQJJ010000721.1 GCA_903872065.1 uncultured Anaerolineales bacterium
CCCGGCTTTTGCAACGGGCGGGCAAGATTTCGCCCTCCGCACGATGGGGGAAGCCTGCTTTTGGCAGGCTTCCCGTATGATTACGAATTTCGGCTCTCCCCCTACCCTACAAACTGATCGTCCTCCCCTCCAGCCTCGACTGCTCCGCGGCAAAAGTCGTCAGATGCGTCTCCAGCGTATCCGCCGCCCCGGAGAGAATCAAACTCTGATCGCCCGTCGCCACCGCTTTAACGAAACTGCGCATCAGCCCATAATCCCCGCCGCCATGCCCGCTGGCCGCGTCCGCCCCGCCGGCTTGCGTATCAATCACCTCGGTGCGCTCACTCAAAAAGTCGAAATGGACGATCTTCTCGCCATTGCTGCGCAGCTCGCCGCGCGTCCCGAAGAGCGTCGTCCGCCGGTGCCCAAGTTCACTGAACGCCACCATCGTAAACGTGGCCGTGATATCCTTCTCATAGAGCAAACTGACCACCTGGTGATCAACCACATCATTATCGCACTCGTAGACGCAGCGCCCATAAGGGCCTTCGCGCAGCGCCTGCAGCACACTGGCCTCATTTTGCGGCTCAGGTGTGAGCGTATCCAGCGGCCACCAAAACTTACCGCTCTCGTGCATCCCCATATAAAGCCGGCGGGCCGAATAAGGACACTGCGCCTCGTAGGCGCAGTCCAGGCAGCGCAGCGCCTCGCCGGCCTCGGCCGGTTTCTGGCTTTTCTTGAAATGCGTCAGCGCCCCGAAGGAAGAAACTTGCTTGCAGGGTTGGCCGACAATATAGCGCAGCCAGTCAATATCGTGGCACGATTTCGACAGCAGCATGAAGGATGACTCCTTCAAGTTGCGCCAGTTGCCGCGCACAAAGGAATGCGCATCGTGCCAGTACCCCACCGGTTCGAGATGCTGCACACAAACCAGATCCCCGATCACGCCGGACGTGACCAGCTTTTTAAGCGCCTGCGTATAAGCCGTGTAGCGTAGAACATGGCAAACCGCAAAAATATTCCCATGCTCATTCACCGCCTCCACCACGCGGCGGCAGTCCTCGGCGGTGGGAGACATCGGTTTTTCCAACAGGATGGCGTACCCTTGCCGCGCCAGGGCGATCGCCGGTTCAGCGTGCAGCGCGTCGGGCATCGTGATCGCCACCGCGTCCGCCATTTGCGGGCGCTCTGCCAGGTCGCGCCAATCCAGGGCCACATTTTGCACCGGAATGTGATGCTCCGCCGCCATCTTCTCGCGATACGCCGGGCGCGGCTCTGCCACCCCCACCACTTGCACTTCGTCCGGATTTTGCGCCGCGTAGTTGGCATACGTCGAGCCGCGCCCGCCTGCGCCAAGGATCAACAGGGATATTTTCGATTGTTGCTTCATTTCTTTGCTCCATCAAGAATTGACTCAAGCTCCGCTGAGTTTTTCCAACACATCCATCAGCCGCTTTTGCCAGCCCTCGGCCAGCGGCATCCACAGTGCGTTCTTCCCCTTGCGCACCTGGTAGACAGATAAATCGGGCAAATTTGAGAAATCGCGCCCGCTCACGCCTTCTGGCAAGGGCGGAAAGCGCAGCCCGATCTGCATATTTTCACAGGTGATCCCGGCCAGGCCGGCCTTTTCCGCCGCCAGCTTGACGCGCACCTGGAACAGCAAATTGCGCACATCCTCCGGCGGCGTCCCAAAGCGGTCGGCGAACTCATCCGCCAGCGCGTCCACCTCGGCGGTGGCGCGCAGATCGGCCAGGCGGCGGTACAGGCGCAGGCGCGTCTCCTGGTCGGGGATATATTCGGCCGGCAGACCCACCGGCAGAGGCAAATCCACATTGACCGGCAGCGAAAGATTCATCTCCAGCCCGCCGGTCAGCTCCCGCGGCAGTTCCCGGCCGCCCTGCACCCCTCGCAGGCGGCGCACCGCGTCCGCCAGCAAGCGGGTGTACAGGTGGAAACCGACCGCCGCCACATGCCCCGACTGGCGCGCCCCCAGGATTTCCCCCGCGCCACGGATTTCAAGGTCGCGCAGGGCGATGGAAAACCCCGCCCCCAGTTGAGTGTTCTCGGCGATCGTCTCCAGGCGTTGGCGGCCTTCATGGGTGGGGGGGATTTTGTTGTGGCGAAAGAAATAGGCGTAGGCGCGCTGCGCCCCGCGTCCCACCCGCCCGCGCAGTTGGTAAAGCTGCGCCAGGCCAAAGGTGTCCGCCCGGTCAACGATCAACGTGTTGCAGTTGGGGATATCCAGCCCCGATTCGATGATCGTCGTACACAAAAGAATATCGTACTCTCCCGCCGAAAACGCGTCCATCCGGTCGGCCAGAGTTTGCTCGTCCAATTGGCCGTGGCCGATCGTGATGCGCGCCTCCGGTACCAGTTTGCGCAAATGCAAGGCCATGCCCTCGATGGTCTGCACGCGGTTGTGGACGAAATATACCTGGCCGCCGCGCTCCAACTCGCGCAGGATGGCTTGCTTGACGATCTTCGGGCTGTATGGGCCGACATGGGTCACGATCGGCAAGCGTTCTTCGGGCGGCGTGTTTAGCGTCGAAATGTCGCGCACCCCGGTCAGCGCCATGTACAGCGTCCTGGGGATCGGCGTGGCGGTCAGCGTCAGGATGTCCACCTCGGTGCGCAGCTTTTTGAGCATCTCTTTGTGGGTCACGCCAAAGCGTTGCTCTTCGTCAATGATCAGCAGCCCCAAATCTTTGAACAGCACATCGCCGGAGAGCAGGCGGTGGGTGCCGATGACCACATCCAAGCCACCCTGCGCCAGGCGATGCACGATTTCGCGCTGCTGCTGCGGGGTGCGGAAGCGCGAAAGCATCTCCACCGTCGCCGGGTAAGCCGCCAGCCGGTCGCGGAAGGTGTGGTAATGCTGCTGCGCCAGGACAGTGGTCGGCACCAATACTGCTACCTGCTTGCCGCCCATCACCGCTTTGAAAGCCGCCCGCAGCGCCACTTCGGTTTTGCCGTAGCCCACATCGCCGCACAGCAAGCGATCCATTGGGCGCGGCGTCTCCATATCGCGCTTGACCTCTGACAGCACGCGCAGTTGGTCGGGCGTCTCCACATACGGAAAACTGGCTTCCAGTTCTTGCTGCCAGGCGCTGTCTCGGTCGAAGGCGTGGCCTTTCACCACCTGCCGCCTGGCGTACAAGTCAAGCAGTTCCACCGCCACCTGCTCGGCGGCCTCTTTGGCTTTGTCTTTGTTGTGCTTCCACTCCACGCTGCCCAGGCGGGAGGCGGACGGCTCACGGTTGTCCGGGCCGACGTAGCGCGACAGGCGGTCAGCCTGGTAGACCGGTACGTATAGCTGATCGCCGTCCGAATATTCCACCGCCAGGTATTCGCGTTCGATGCCGTCCACCGTGCGCCGCACCAGCCCCATGAGCTTCCCTACCCCGTGATCGATATGCACCACCCAATCGCCGGGCTGCAGATCGGCGTAAGCTGCTTCGGGGGCTTCGGCGTTCAGGCGGGCGCGCTGGCGCGCCTCGGGCCGCCGCCAGCCGAACAATTCGCCGTCGCTGAGCAGGTGCAGTTTGCGCCCATCCGCTGCGCTGAAGATAAAGCCTTCACTGAGCGAGCCTTCCAAAAAGACCGGGTTTGACGCCGCGTCAGCCGGGCGCTGTTCGTCCCACAGCTCTTGCAGGCGCGCCGATTGGCGTGAGACGATCACTGCCGCTTCCCCTTTGCTGTTCACTTCCGCCAGGTGCTCCATCACATTGCGCAGCCGCCCGGCGAAGCGCGGGCCGGGGATGAAGGCGGCGCTCAGGGTCGGGATGGATTTACCAGCCGTCTCGGTAGAGTCGTCTTCATCAAAAATTGGCCCGCCCAGTTCAAGCGTGCGCCCATCTGGCAGCGAGTCTTCAAATTCATTCCAGGTCAGGTAGGGAATGGGGAAATTGGCCGGCAGCAGGCCGTCTTTGATCAGATCCGCGCGTTGGCTGACCGCTTGCTCTTCCAACTCGGCGGCGGCGTCCGCCAGGCGCTGCCGGTCATCCAGCAGGATCAGTCCGTGGCGCGGCAGGTAATCGAGCGCCGAGGCCGGCGCGGGATGCAGCAGCGGGATATGGAACTCGCCGGGGTTGGCGTCCTCGCCGAGTGCCTTTTGCAGCATTTCGATGTCCCCCGCCTTGACCAGGTATTCGCGCGCCGGCGTCACCAACACTTTCTCCAGCGCAGCCACCGTGCGCTGCGTGGCCGGGTCAAAGCGCCGCAGCGTATCCACTTCATCCCCAAAGAACTCGATGCGCACCGGGCGCGCCTCCGCCGGCGGCCACAGGTCCAAAATGCCGCCGCGTCGCGCAAACTGCCCGCTGGCGGTGACGATATTGACCGCCTCATAGCCCAGGCCCACCCAGGCGCGCGCCAGTTCGTCCGGCTGCGCCGTCAGCCCCACCTTCAGAGTCTTGATGGCCTTGATGAAGTCGCGTCGCGGCATGCCGCGCGAGAGAATCGCCCGCAGTGGGGCGACCACCCATGGATGCACACTGCCCGCTGGCGCTGCGCCAGGGATGTGATAGGCTGCCAGCGCGGTCAGCACCGCCAGGCGGTCGCGGCGCGTGGTTTCACCCCACGGCGCGTTTTCGTAAAACAGCGGGTTCGGTTCAGGGAAAAAGCGTAAATCCACCTCGCTCTGGCTTGTCGCGCGCGGTCCGCCGGGCAGCCAGAGCGATAATTCATCCATCAAGGTCAGGGCGTGATCGGTGCGATCCGTGATCAATAGGATCGGGCGCTGCATGGCCTGGTAAATCGCCGCTGATACGGGCAGACGGGCCGCGCGGCGCAGGGCCAGCGGCAGCAGCGCCTCGCCGGCTTTCAGCGCAGCCAGGACGGGCGAGAGCGATTCACTAATCGGTGAGAAGAGAGTGTCCAGGAACATGAGAAAGAATCGATTTATGATACCACATTCGCCATTTGCTCGTACACCGGGGCCAACGCCTGGTAGCAGGCCTCGAACAGTGGATAATGCTGCGTGTACACCCGCTGCGCCGCCGCGTCAGGCTGAAAGACCTCCGCCACCGGGTTCATTTGCTGGCTGACCGAGAAATCGGCGAACATGCCCACTGCCACTCCGCCGGCCAGCGCCGCGCCCATCGAGGTTGCTTCCTCCAGGATCGCCAGGCGCTGCACCGGAATGCCGTACATATCGGCCATCATCTGATTCCAGAAACGCCCGCGCGCTCCGCCGCCGATCAGCCGCATGGCCGCCACCGGCGCGCCCTGGGCGCGGAATGACTCCAGGATGATGCGCAGATTCATCGTCACCCCCTCCAGCACCGCCCGCACCATATCTGCACGGGTGTGCCGGATGGTCAGGCCGATGAAGCCGCCGCGCGCGTTCGGATTCCAGCGTGGGCTGCGCTCGCCCATCAAATAGGGCAGGAAGAGCAGGCCGTTCGCTCCGGCCGGCGATTGCGCCGCCAGTTGGTTTATATGTTCATAAGCGCTTTCACCGCTCGCTCGCCCGCTTTGCACCTCCGCCGCGCACAACTGATCGCGCGCCCACTGGTATGAAGCGCCCGCCGCTTGCATGGTGCCGGTGGGGCTGAGCATCCCCGGCGCGATATGCCCAAAGGTCACAGTCTTGCGTTCGGGATCATTGATCGGCTTGGGCGTGGCGATCGCGATCCAGGAAGATGAGCCGATGTAGTTATAGGCTATCCCCGGCGCAACCACCCCCGCCCCGGCCGCCGCGCATGGGCCGTCGCCGCCGCCGATCACCACCGGCGTCCCGGCCGCCACCCCCACCTCCTCTGCCACACTGCTCATCAACTCGCCGGCAATATCCACCGAGCGGCGGATGAGCGGCAGTTGGTTGGCGTCCAGTTGCACCGCGTTCATGATCTGTGGCGACCATTCCCCGGCCTCCAGGTCATAGAGATTCATCCCCGAAGCATCCGAGATATCCGTGATGAAATTGCCCGTCATGCGCGCGATCAGGGCGTCTTTGGCGTGCATGAACTTATAAGCGGCCTGATAGACCTCCGGTTGGTAGTCGCGCAGCCATAAGATTTTTTCCAGGCTGTACGAGGCGCTCAGGCGGTGTCCGGTGATGCGGTAGATGTCTTCCGGCGAGACGCGTTCCCCGATCCAGCGTTCCTGCTCCACCGCTCGCTGATCGGCCCAGATGATCGCACTGCGCAGCGGGCGCGCCTGCCGGTCGAGCGGTGTACAGGCCATCATCTGCCCGCTGAACACAATCGCCGCCACCTCATCGCCCCGCGCCTGGTTTTGCTGCAGAAGCTGTCGCGTCGCCGTGCAAAAAGCCTGCCACCAGTCTTCCGGGTTTTGCTCAGCCCAGTTCGTGTGAGGAAATTGCGTGGAATAACCCGCAAAAGCGCTGCCGACCAGTTTGCCCTCGCGGTTGTAGAGAGTGGCCTTATCGCCAGTGGTGCCTAAATCGTGAGCCAGAAGGTAAGGTTTCATAGGGATATGTCCCGAGTGCAAAAATTGGGTTAATCATCCTCAGCGCTGATGACGCCATTGAATTGATTCATCGCCTTATCCAACCCATCCCGCACAAACATCAGCGCCGCCTCCGCCGCGCGGTCAAGGATTTTGGGTAGATCATTGCTCTCCGCGCGTGAGAACGACTCCAGCACATACGCCGCCGCCAGCTTGCTGCCCGGCGGCCGCCCAATGCCCACCCGCAGGCGGGCGAAATCTTGCGTCCCCAGGCGCTCGATGATGCTGGCGATCCCTTTTTGTCCCGCCGAACCGCCGCCCGGCCGCAGGCGCAGCGTCCCGACTGGCAAGTCCACGTCATCGTGCGCCACAAGGATATTTCCCAGGGGGATTTTAAAGAACCTGACCAGCGCCGCCACTGCACTGCCCGACTCATTCATGTACGTTTGCGGCTTGGCTACCAGGATGCGCTTTCCCTCGTAGCGAAAGTCATACACCACCGCCCGCATCTGCATGCGCGGCGCAGGGCGCTCTCCCGCCAGCAGCTTTTCCACCAGGCGATCCATCACCATAAAACCGATGTTGTGACGGGTATCAGCGTATTGGCGGCCAGGGTTGCCCAGGCCGGTCAGGATGAATACAGGATTTTCTTCGCTCATCATTTTTGCAGGATTTTCCGAATAGAGGCGTAGAAGCCGAGGAATGCAAATAAACCGATCACACTCAACACTCCCCAGGCGCTGCTGCGGATCGCCGCATCGAGTGTCAATTCGGCCGGGTTGGTCGCCCAGGGCGTCAGGGTTGGCGGCGCCGGCGAGACGGTCGCCGAAGGGGTGGCGGAGGCCGTCGGGGTGCCAGGGCTTGTCTTCTGAGTTCCGGTCGCGGCGGCGCTTTCGATGAAAGGCGCGGGGGTTGGTGTATCCGTTTCGATGGGGGAGGTATTGCGCACCCGCACCCCTTCGACCAGTCTCTCTAACGGGTCGCCGTTCTCGCGTCTGATGACCAGGCGCAAGACATAGCTCCCATCGGTGATCGTGGTCGTATCCCATTCAGCCAACATTTCACCTTCCGGCAGAGGGCCTTCAGCAATCAAGAAATTGGCGTTTTCTTTCGTGTAGCCAAAAAACAATGAGAACTCGATCCCATCGGAGACAGCCACCTTAGCCAGGATTGCTGCTTTGCCTTGCAGCGCCTGCCCGGCCTGGGGGTTAAGAAACGCGACCGCCGGGGCAGGAGTCGGCGTTGGCGGCTTGCGGGTGGGGGGAATGGTCTGCGCCGCGGCGCGCGACGCGCACAACAGCGCCAACAGGCAAGCCCAACAAGCAGCGCGCAACCAGGATCGCATAAAGGCTAGTGTAACATGGGGGGATGACGGGCGTCAACTGCTGAAAGACTTGCCTCATCCCTCATACAAGAAAACCCTCATCTTCCCCTCTGCGTCATAATCATAATGCCCGATCAGCGGCGCATCCCCGCGGCGCAGTTGCAGCACCCGCGGCAAGAGGATGTACAAATCCTCCACCAACGGTAGGCGGCTGATAGCGGCGCTATCTACCCATTCCAGCGTACCTTCCTCCGAAGGGGTCGCCTCGCCCTCGTCGGCCTCCCCACGCAAAATAAAGATGCCAATGCCGGGGTTAGGGCCAGTATCCACCGTAATTACCCCGCACAACCACAGGCCTGCTGACAATCCCGTTTCTTCCAAAAGTTCACGCTGCGCGCTGCGTAAAATATCCTCCCCGCGCTCGACATGCCCGCCCACGCCGTTATAGCGATTCGCCCACAGACGTTTGTGCGCCGCCCCTTTGAGCAGCAAAACACGCTTCCCGCGCGTCAAGAAGATCAGTGTGCGCGGGATCAACGTATATCTTCCGGCTGCGCTTCCTTGTTCAGATGCTGGCATGATCTCTTTCAGGCTCTTTTTGCGGATTAAAGCGGCTTCAGGTGCAGCCCCACAAGATCAAACATAACCGCAAAAGGTAGAGACGC
The DNA here is from genome assembly GCA_903872065.1 of uncultured Anaerolineales bacterium. GTDB lineage: Bacteria > Chloroflexota > Anaerolineae > Anaerolineales > UBA4823 > CAIQJJ01. Next base: position 8,380 of record CAIQJJ010000721.1, read on the forward strand.
AAAGAAACGGCCTCTGCGTCTCTACCTCTTTGCGACAGTGCGCAAATGCTATTTACTTGCCCACCAGGGCGCGCACGGCATCCAGCTGCCCGGCGCTGCCCAGTTTGACATTTTTGTGGGCAATGAACTTGGCGTATTCGGTCATGAAGATTTTCCCGACCGGGCGCAGATCGAAGTTTTCCGGGTGTTCCAGGAAGTGTTCGCGGTGGACGCGCGTCCAAACCAGGCGGCCATCTGTGTCAATATTGACCTTGGTCACGCCCAGGATCGCGGCGCGAGCGAACTCATCTTCGTTGACGCCCTTGGCGCCCTTCAGGCTGCCGCCGGCCTTGTTGATGCGCTCAACCTCTTCTTGCGGCACCGAGCTAGAGCCGTGCATCACCAGGGGGAAGCCAGGCAAACGCTTCTGAATCTCTTCCAGCACGTCGAAATGCAGACCTTGCGAGCCGCTGAACTTAAACGCGCCGTGGCTGGTGCCAATCGCGCACGCCAGCGAGTCGACGCCGGTGCGTTCCACGAACTCTTTCGCCTGATCCGGATTGGTCAGCTTGGCGTTGGATTCGTCTACCTTGACATGCTCTTCGACGCCGCCCAGTTGGCCCAATTCAGATTCGACCACGATCCCTTTGGCGTGCGCCGCATCCACCACACGCTTGGTGATCGCGATATTGGTCTCAAAATTCTCGTGTGAAGCATCAATCATCACCGAGGAATAGAAACCGCTGTTGATGCAGTCATAGCAGGTTTGCTCGTCCCCGTGATCCAGGTGAACGGCAAAGATCGCATCCGGGAAAACCTGCTCGGCGGAGCGGATCATCCCTTCGAGCATGAGCTTGTGAGTGTAAGAGCGAGCGCCCTTGCTGATCTGGATGATGAACGGGGCTTTGCTATCCAGGTTGCCGCGGAATAACCCCATGCACTGCTCCAGATTGTTAATGTTATAAGCGCCAATCGCGTATTTGCCATACGCGGTTTCAAACAGTTGTTTCGTCGTAACGATCATGCGAGACTCCTTAATGGAAATAAAAAGAAATTTTTCGGCAATTATTATAACCCAAAGCGCGGCGGGTGACTGTCATCAGGCGTGGGCAGTCTGTCACCAACATCCTATGACAACCCTAGAGAACGCTGTCAGTAATTTCGCGGCCGCAGCGCACAAAGTCCAGCACCGTCGGCACTGAGCGCATCATGATAGCCAGGTTGCCCTGTACGCTCAATTTGCGCGTCAGCATCGCCTGCATGGGGTCTAATTCACCTCGCAAAATCTTCACCATATTGCCGTAAGGCGATTGCAGTACAAACGCTGGTTTGTTGGAAGCGCCATTCGGATCCTCGAAATAAGCCGCGCGGCATTTTCCGTGCCATAAATCCATATAGGCCCAGATCGGCGTCTCTAATGGGCCGCCAGGTTCGACCACAAAGCGCATGTCGCCCTCCCAATTGCGCGCCACCTGGGCGTAATGGGCGTCATTATTTAGTTTGTCTTGAAAGGCATCCAGCCATTCTTGGGTGGGAAATTTCGCCATAGAACCTCTCTTTAATGGTGTAAAACCTTGCTCAAAAACGCTTTCGTCCGTTCTTGGGTGGGGGCGCCAAAAATTTGCGTCGCGCTGCCCTGCTCCACAATTTGCCCTTCGTCCATAAAGATGACGCGCGTCGCCGCTGCCCGCGAAAAACCCATTTCGTGCGAGACGACCACCATCGTCATCCCCTCGCGCGCCAGGTCGAGCATCACCTCCAACACCTCATTGATCATTTCCGGGTCGAGGGCGCTGGTGGGTTCATCAAAGAGCATGATCTTGGGGTTCATCGCCAGGGCGCGCGCAATCGCCACCCGCTGCTGCTGCCCGCCCGAAAGCTGCGCCGGGAAAGCATCGGCTTTATCTGGAATGCCGACTTTTGCCAGCAAATCCATCCCGACCGCTTTGGCTTCTTCCAGGGGACGTTTTCGCACGACGCGCTGCGCCAGCGTCAGATTATCAATCACGCGCATGTGTGAGAACAGGTTGAAAGATTGGAAAACCATCCCCACCTCCTGCCGCACCGCGTTGATATTGGCCGCGCTGTCCAGTGGGATGCCATCCACCACAATTTTGCCCTCCTCATATTGCTCCAGGCGGTTGATGCAGCGCAGCAAGGTAGATTTGCCCGACCCCGATGGGCCGACGATCACCACCACCTCGCCCTTGCCAACCTCCAGGCTTACCCCGCGCAGGGCATGAATCCCGCCGCGAAAATACTTGTGTACATTTTCAATCTGGATGATCGCGTCCATCTTTACCTCTCAAACTTGGTTTTGCGCTCGATCCAGCCCACAATGCGAGCCGAGACCAGAGTTAGAATCAGATACAACAACGCCACCATCATCCAGGTTTGGATCGGCAGAGCCTGGTTAGAGGCAAACTCACGCCCACGCCGGGATAGATCGGCAAGCGCCACCGCGCTGACCAATGACGAGTCTTTGAGCAGAGCGACAAACTCATTCCCCACCGGCGGCAAAATCACGCGGATCGCCTGCGGCAAGATGACATAGCGCATGGCCTGGACGTAGGTCATCCCCAGGCTGCGCGCCGCTTCCATTTGCCCTTTGGGGATGCTCTGAATGCCGGCGCGATAGATCTCGCTCATGTACGCCGCGTAGCAGATCACCAACCCGATGATCGCCATGATGGTGCCATCCGGCAGGTAGTTGGCCATAAAACCAATGTTCAGCGCTTTGCCTGTGTCGCGAATAATAGCCGGGAAGGCAAAGTACCACCACATTAACTGCACCAACAGCGGGATACCGCGGATTAATTCCACATACAGCGAGGCCGCCCCTGAAATGATGCGGTTTTTGGAAAGCCGTCCCAATCCACCGATCATACCGGCGATCAGCGTCAGGATAAAGGAAATCACCGTTACGCCAATAGTCAACCCGATCCCATCCAAGACATAAATCAAAATGCGTTGGTAGGGGTCAGGTTGGAAAACGACCAGTAAGAAGGTCACAACGACCACTGCCGCCACCAGCCACCACCAGGCATCCATGCGCATATTGGGGTCATTGCCAGTGATGCTGATGATGGTTTTGGGAGCGGCGTCTACTCGTTTTTTTGGGTTTGATTTCATGGTCTTTAAAAAAATCCTGCGAGTCCTGGTGCAGGACTCGCAGGGTAATAGGAGGGTTATTTGCTACCGACAATCCATTTTTCGACCAGCTTGTCAATCAGTCCTTCAGATTTGACCGCCGCCAGCCCTTTGTTCAGCTTGTCGAGCAGGTCTTTCTTGTCTTTGCAGACCGCGATGCCGTAGTATTCATCAGTGAAGACATCCCCGGCGGTCTTGAGCTTGTCTGCATTTTGCTTGACGTACTTGATTGCCAACGGGTTGTCCGCGATGACCGCATCCACCTGTCCATTCATCAAATCCTGGAATGCCAGGCCGATGTCATCGTAAGCTTTGACCGTCGCGCCGTCAATCTTCTTGGCTTCGATGTCGCCGGTGGTTTCCAACTGAGTGCCGATCGTCTTGCCTACCAGGGCATCTTTCCCTGTAATGGCAGTTTCGTCAATCCGCACCGCCACAACCTGGCCCGCGGCAAAATAGGGGTCAGAGAAGTTGAACTGCTTCTTGCGGTCTTCGGTGATGGTCATGGCCGAAATGGCGATGTCATACTGGCAGGTGGCCATACCCGCCAGCAGGGGGTCCCAGGTGACGTTTTTGATCTCGATCTCGATGCCTTCCTTGGCCGCGATGGCTTTAATCAAATCAACGTCAAACCCCTCAATTTCTTTTGAGGTTTCATTGACCACTTCAAAGGGCGGCCAGGTGGCGTCCATTGCAACGGTCACTTTGGTTTTGCCCCCGCCGCAGCCGCTAAGTACAAGGCTGAGCAAGGTCACCAAAACAATAAGAGAGAATGTCAAGCGTTTCATCAGTTCCTCCGGGTGTGAAAAAATTCTTCTGCAGCTTCTCGCTCTCACCGCCGCTACAGAAAGAGCCGCCTCATGGCGGCTCTTTGGTGCGCTGGGTGGGACTTGAACCCACATGCCTCTCGGCACATGGCCCTCAACCATGCCTGTCTGCCAATTCCAGCACCAGCGCGGGC
>CAIQJJ010000722.1 GCA_903872065.1 uncultured Anaerolineales bacterium
GAGGCGCTTCGACAAGCTCAGCGCGCCTACCGGCAAGCAACCTGAGCTTGTCGAAGGATTGCCTGATGCTTGCCGGAGGACTGGCGAGGGGTAGAGGCGCTTCGACAGGCTCAGCGCGCCTACCGGCAAGCATCCTGAGCTTGTCGAAGGATAGTCAAAGGATGGTTCCCAAAATCTTGAACAGCTACTTCCGGGCGGAACCGGGCCAGAGGAACGTCCGCAGGCCTTTGAAGAAATGGCCGTTGAGCATCAGCAGCAGCGCCTCGAGCTTCGGGCGGTTGAGCGGGCCGCCGTTCATCAACAGGCTGCGCATGGGCATCTCTCTGACCATCGAACGGATCAAGACCCCCGTGGGGGTATCTTCCTTGCCGGCGACGATCTTGGTAATGTTGTCATCCAAGAGCTTATAAAGCTGCCGGCCGATGAAGGAGCCGGTCATTTCGCTCAACGGGGTATTCAGATCATATTGTCCCTTCTGCGGCCCAACATTGGGTGGGACGGGACGCCCCAGCAGGGCTTCAAAGTCCGCCTGGCTGAAATGGCGGTCTTTGGCCGGGTGGTAATAAGCCGCCAGCCGGGCCGCGTCCACCGCCGAGACGCTTCCCTGGCCGGCCTCCAGGCGCAGCGCGGCCTCCAGGCGGATGTCGCGTGACGAGGCGCCGACCAGGATGGTAAACTCACCGGCTTCGACGACCCAATCGCGGCTGCCCACATCGTAAAAGGCAAAGGCGCGCCGGTCAAGCTGAATGGACACTTCTTTTTCCTCGCCCGGCTGCAAGTGAACTTTGACAAAGCCCTTCAGTTCCTTGTCGGGACGAAAGACGGTGGACTGCACGTCACGCACATAGAGTTGGGCTATCTCGCTCCCCGCCGCATCCCCGCTGTTCTTGACCTTAAACGTCGCCGTCACTGTCTCCCCAGATTGGCTCAGCGCCAGGTCGCGATAGGTGAAGGTGGTGTAGCTCAGACCGTAGCCGAAGGGGAAGAGCGTCTCCACCCTGGCGGCGTCATAATAGCGATAGCCAACATACAGGCTCTCGCGATACTCCACCGTGACCGGGCCGCCGGGATAGGGCTGCGCCGGGGTGTCTTCCAGCTTGAGCGGGAAGGTCTCGGCCAGCTTACCGCTCGGATTGACCCTGCCGGTCAGGATATCGGCCAGCGCGCCGGCGCCGGCCTGCCCGCCGAGGTAGCCTTCCAGGACGGCGGCGACGGAATGCAGCCAGGGCATCTCGACGGGAGAGCCATTGCTCAAGACGACGGCCACTTTTTTGTGCTGCGCGGCGAGGCGCTCGATCAGCCGGTCATGTCCGGAGGGCAGCCGCAAGTGCTTGCGATCGACGCCCTCCACTTCGTCCATATCGGTCAGCCCGGCGCAGATCACCACGACCTCCGCCTGGCTGGCCGCGGCCAGGGCTTCCTGGATCAGGATTTCATCGCTCTCGCCCTTTGCGGTGTAGCCGAGGGCGTACACGAGATTGGCTTCGCCGATCAGCTTCGCCAGCTCCTCATAGAGATTTTCGAGCCGCGTGGGGTTCATCAAAGAACTGCCAGCGCCCTGGTAGCGCGGCGCTTTCGCAAAGCCGCCGATCAAGGCGATCCTGGCGTTGGCTGGCAGGGGCAAAAGATGCTGATCATTTTTCAGCAAGACGGCGCCCTCGCCCGCCGCCCGCCGCGCCAGGGCGTGATGCGCCAGTGGATCATAGGAGAAGTCTTTGGAGAGCGTCTCCTGCGCTTTGAAGATCATGCGCAAGAGGCGGGCGACGGCGCGATCCAGCGTCGCTTCGTCCAGGCTGCCGGAGCGCACCGCGGCGACGAGCGCGGCGTCATTGCCATTCGGCGCGCCGGGCATCTCCAACTCCAGGCCGGCCTTCAGCGCCTCCACGCGGTCATTCATCGCGCCCCAGTCGGTAACGGCCAGGCCCTGGTGTCCCCATTCCTCTTTCAAAATGTCGTTCATCAGGTACTTATTGTCGCTGGCGTAGGTACCGTTGATGCGGTTGTAGGAACACATCACCGTCCAGGGCTGCGCCTCCTTGACGGCAATCTCATAGCCGGCCAGGTAAATTTCGCGCAAGGCGCGCGCATCCACCACCGAATCGCTCGTCATGCGGCGGTACTCCTGGTTATTGGCCGCATAATGTTTTATGGACGTCCCCACGCCCTGGCTTTGGACGCCGTTGATGTGGCTTTTGGCGATCTCGCCGGTCAGATAGGGGTCTTCAGAGAAGTATTCAAAGTTGCGCCCACACAAGGGCGAGCGTTTGATATTAGCGCCCGGCCCCAGGATCACGCTGACTTTCTCCTGACGGCACTCTTCGCCCAGCGCCGCGCCCACCTGGTAGATCAGGTCACGGTTCCAGGTCGCGGCCAGGGCGGAGGCGGTGGGGAAACAGGTCGCCGGCACACTCTCGCTCAAACCGACATGATCGGCAGACCCCACCTGCTTGCGCAACCCATGCGGCCCGTCCGTCACCATAATGGAGGGGACGCCCAGGCGCTCGACGCCTTTCAAGTACCAGAAGTTCAGCCCGGAACACAGAGAGGCTTTCTCTTCCAGGGTCATTTGGCGGATAAGGTTTTGGATGTCTGGCATTGTTTCACTCTCCTCAGTGAAAGGTATGTTGTTTCCGGTCAACCGCTCGAAAGGCGCAGGTTGACTATTGTTGCATGATTTTGAACGATCCAGTCTCCCC
>CAIQJJ010000723.1 GCA_903872065.1 uncultured Anaerolineales bacterium
ACAAAGATCGTCGCTTGTCGAATGCCGCCGAAGGCGCGCTGAGCTTGTCGAAGCGTTGTCGAAGCGTCGCCGAATCATCGCCGGACTATCATAATGAATCACGTATGATTGCATAGAATAACGATTTAAACATAAGGAGAATTTATGGACACGGTTTTACAAGGCAAGACAAAAGAAGTTGTAGTTGGGATTGATCACCCATTCGTGATGATTGGCGAGAAGATCAACCCGACCGGGCGCAAGAAACTGGCGGCCGCGTTGAGCGAGGGCAACCTGGACTATGTGCGCCAATTGGTTGAGAACCAGACTTCCTGGGGGGCGGATGTGTTGGATATCAATGTCGGTGTGCCGGGGTTGGACGAGGTGGCGATGATGCCCAAGGTGGTGGAACTGGTGGCTTCGATGACGGGCGTCCCCTTATGCCTGGACTCAGGCAACCCGGCGGTTTTGGCGGCCGGCCTGGCAGTGACGCCGGGCAAGCCGCTGGTCAACTCGGTCAGCGGCGAAGAGAAGCGCCTGGAGAATGTGCTGCCGATCGTCAAAGACCGCGGGGCGGCGGTGATCGGCCTGACGGTGGACGATACCGGCATCCCCAAGACGGCTGAGGAACGCCTGGCGGTGGCGGAGAAAATCATCGAACGCGCCGCCAAACTGGGCATCGCCATCGAAGATATTATCATTGACCCGCTGGTGCTGACGGTCAGCGCGGATAGTACCGCCGCCCTGGTCACGCTTGAGACAATCAAGCTGCTGCGCGAGAAACTCGGCGTCAATGTTAACCTGGGGGCGAGCAATGTTTCATTTGGCCTGCCCGACCGCCCGACCATCAACCAGACTTTCTTGACCCTGGCGATCCAGATGGGCGCGACCTGCTCCATCACCGACCCGGCAAAGTTAGGGCCGAGCGTCAAGGCGGTTGATTTGCTCTTGGGTAAAGACGAGAACTCGCTTCGCTATCTGAAGTATTTCCGCCTGGCAGAAAAGCTGCGCGCGGCTGAAGCCGCGGCCGGGGCTGCCAAACCAGCGTAAACCTGAAACCCTAAAGGTCTCCCTAGACCTTTAGGGTTTGAAACAGAAGGCGCGCTGAGCTTGTCGAAGCGCCGCCGAAGTACTATCACAGGAGTTTTAGATTATGACCGCTCAATTGATTGATGGAAAAGCCATCGCGCAGAAAGTGCGCGAAGAAGTCGCCGCCAAAGTTGCGCAGCGCACCGCGGCCGGCAAACCCCAGCCTGTCCTGGCAACCGTCCTGGTCGGAGACCGCCCCGATTCAGCCGCTTATGTTGCCTCCAAAGGCAAAGCCTGTCAGGAATTGGGCATGGGCTCCGTCAGCGAGCACCTGCCCGCCGATGCTACCCAGGGACAGGTGGAAGAACTGGTCAAACGCTTGAACGCCGACGCCCGCATCAGCGGCATCTTGGTGCAGCTGCCGATGCCCAAGCAAATTGACGAGGAACGCGTTTTGTCGTTGATCAACATTGAAAAAGACGTGGATGGCTTCTCGCCGATTAACATCGGCCGCCTGGCGCAAAAAGGGCGCGACCCGCTCTTCGTCCCCTGCACGCCGTATGGCTGCATCTACCTGCTCGAACAGGCCGGCGTCCAGATCGAGGGCGCCAATGCCGTCGTCTTAGGGCGCTCGAATATTGTCGGCATGCCGGCCGCCCTGCTGCTCATCAGCCGCAATGCAACTGTGACCGTCTGCCATTCACGCACCCGCGACCTGCCGGCGGTGGTGCGCCAGGCGGACATTTTGATCGCGGCCATTGGGCGCACCGAGATGGTGCGCGGCGATTGGATCAAGCCCGGCGCGGCGGTGATTGATGTGGGCATCAATTCGGTGCCGGATGCCACCAAGAAGAGCGGGCATCGCCTGGTGGGCGACGTCAACTTCAACGAGGCGAAGGAAGTCGCCGGCTGTATCACGCCTGTTCCGGGAGGCGTGGGGCCAATGACCATTGCCATGCTGATGAAGAATACTTTGCGCGCGGTCGAGATACAACACGGATGACGCGAAAAGAGCGCGAATCGCACGAAAAAAAACAGGCATCCTGAGGCATCCTGATCAGCGACAAAGATCGTCGCTTGTCGAAGACCGTCGAAGGCGCGCTGAGCCTGTCGAAGCGTTGTCGAAGACGCGCTGAGCCTGTCGAAGCGTTGCGGCGGCCTTTACCGCCAATCAAAATGGGCTTTTTGCAGCGACGGCTTCAGTCGTTTCCGGTTAGGCAAACGACTGAAGCCGCCGCTACAAGCGATGTTCTTCGTCGCCGTTATTTTCCAAGCGCGTTTTCCGCCGCCAGGCGTTAAGAGCAAGAATAACGCCTCGGTTTTGTGGTTTAATAGGGCTGTCTGAATGCTGAGAAACGAGCCACGATTGATGAGAGCGGTACAGACCACCGCAGCGGTACAGACCACCGCGAATGAGAGATGAGCAATGAGTGACGAGACAAACGCCGCGCCGGGTTCTGTACCGCCGTCGGCCCATCTTCAGATTTCGGCGGATTTGCCGGCCGGTATGATAGTGCGAATTACGCTTGAAGCCGCAGCGCAGCCCGCCATTTCGACCCAAACCACAGCCGCGTTCGAGAATGCTGCGCAAGAGATTCAACCAATAATGGTGATGGTGCAGCCAGCGCAGCCCTCTCCATCGCTGCCTTCCACAACGGAGAGTGCGGCGGTACAAACCACCGCCGCGGTGGGGTCTCCCTCTCCATCGCTCCCTTCCGCACCGGGAAGCGCCGGGGTGGGGTCTGCCCCCTCTCCATCGCTGCCTTCCGCATCGGGAAGCGCCGGGGTGGGGTCTGCCCCCTCTCCATCGCTGCCTTCCGCGATGGGGAGGGTCGGGGTGGGGTCCACCGCCGCGGTGGGGTCTCCCGCTCGTACCAAGAAATTCTTGCAATCCATTTCTGCCCTGGCGCGGCGTTGGCCTCTCTCTTTGCCCGTCACCTTGTTTGGCCTGGGAATTTTGGTTTATTTGTTCACGCGCCTGGTCGCCTTGCGCGCCTGGCCAATTTATTTCTTCGCTGATGAGGCCGCGCAGACCTTATACGCCGAGACGCTGGTCGCCAACCGATTCCAGGATGTGGTCAATCACATTTTCTTGCCTATCTATGTGGAAGCAGATGGGCAGCGCTGGACGCCGCTTCTGTCTATGTACATTCAGGCGGTGACGATGACGCTCTTTGGCAAGTCGCTCTTGGTGACGCGCGCCACCTCAGCAATCGTCAGCCTATTGGCCGCCATCTCTGTCAGCTTGATCTTGAAGCAGATTTTCAAGGCGCGCTTTTGGTGGACGGGGGCGCTGTTGGTGGCCTTGACGCCGGCCTGGCTGCTGCATTCGCGTACCGCCTTTGAGACAGTAATGATGACGGCCTTTTATGGCGTCTTTTTGTGGCTTTACCTGCTCTACCGCCAGCGAGACGCACGCTTTTTGTACCCAGCGTTGGTTGTGGGGGCGATGGTTTTCTACACCTATTCCAACGCTCAAATGATCATGGCGGTTTTGGGGTTGATGCTGCTGCTCACCGATCTCCCCTACCATTGGCAGCAGCGACGCACGATCCTGCGCGCCCTGCCGCTCGGCCTGCTGCTGGCGATGCCGCTGCTGGTCTTCTTGCAGCACCGCCCGGCGGCAATGAGCACACACTTGCGGGTGATCAATTCGTATTGGACTCAGCAGCTTGATCTTCCGACCAAAATTGGGATGTTTCTCAAAAACCTGGGCCTGGGGCTCAGCCCGTGGTATTGGTTCTGGCCGAACGAGTATGATTGGGTGCGCCATCGCATGGCCGGCTTTGGCAACATGGAAACCTTTTTGCTGCCGATCTTTTTGCTCGGGGTGGGGATCGTTTTATGGCGGGTTCGTTCTGCGCCCTACCGGGTCATCTTGTTGGCCGGCCTGGCGGCGCCCAGCGGGGCGGCGATTTTGGATATTGGGATTACACGCGTGCTGGCCTTTATCGTGCCGGCGAACATTCTGGTCGTAATCGGCCTGGAGGGGTTGGCGTATGGCATCCAGTGGCTCTGGCAGCGAGTGGGGAGGGGAGAGGGGCGAATGGCGAGTGGGGAGAGGCGAGTGGATAGCGAGGCTGCGACGACGCTGCGACAACGCTTCGGCAACGCTTCGACAAGCTCAGCGCGCCTGAGCGCGGATAGCGACGATTCGACGACGCTGCGAGAAGCTCAGGGCGGCTCCGACGAGGCTGCGCCCGATCCGACGGTGGCGGAATGGCTTGTGGCCTCTTTGAAGCGCATCCCGGCTCTTCTCCGCGGCGGTGTTCTTTACCGCGGCGGTGGTCTGTACCGCAGCGGTGGTCTGTACCGCCCCCCACTTCCCACTTCACACTCTTCACTTCCCACTTCTTCTTCCCCACTTCCCTCCCTCCGCCCCTGGCTCGTAGATGTCGCCATCTTCCTCTTTCTGGCGGCTGTCAGCCTGTTCAACTTTCGCACGGCGTTGGTGAATGGGCCGTTTTGGTTCAAGGATTATGGTATGTATGGAATGCAGTATGGGGCCAGCCAGCTTTTTGAAGAGGTGATCCCGCGTTTCCTCGAGCAAGACCCCAACCTGCTGATTGGCATCACCTCGACCTGGGCCAATGGGACGGATCGCTTCATTCGCTTCTTCTTGACGCCGGCGGAGCGGGAGCAGGTGCGCATGGATGGCATCGGTACCTACCTCTTCCGCAAGACGCCGATTGACCCCAACCGCATCTTTATCATGACGCCGAGCGAATATGAACAGGCGCGCTCCAGTCCCAAGTTCGCGCCACCGGCAATTGAACATACTGTCTATTATCCCGATGGCAGCCCCGGTTTTTACTTCGTCCGTTTGCGCTATTCGGAGCAGGCGGACGCCATCTTCGCGGCGGAAAAAGCCGAACGCAGTGTGCTGAAGGAAGCCAGTGTGACGATAGACGGGCAGGCGGTGACGGTGCGGCATTCGTGGAGCGATATGGGCGAGCCGCGCTTTATGTTTGACGGCGACCGATTCACGCTGCTGCGGGGTATGGAGGCCAACCCGTTCATTGTGGAGTTGGATTTCCCTGCCCCGCGCGCCATCAGCGGCCTTTCGCTTGACGTGGGGGCGATGGACTCCTCGTTAACGGCGCAGTTATCGGTGTCTGGTTCTGACAAGCCGATGACATTCCAGCAATCTTACAGCGGGGTGGCGGATGGGCAGCGCCTGGAACTGCCGTTTGCCCAAAAGGTGCAAGTTACGAAACTGCGCCTTGAGATCCTCGCCTCCACCGCCGCCGAGACGGTGAATATTCATGTGCGCGAGCTGCAGCTTTTGCCGTGACAGTTGATACCGCGTTCATCACCGTCTTTATCCCTGCCTACAACGAGGAAGAGAACCTGGTAGGCTGCGTTCAGGCTGTCCTGGCAGAAATGGAACGGGTTAGCCCACTTCCCACTTCCCACTCCCCACTTCCCACCGAGGGCCGGGGTGAGGTCTCCCCCCTCTCCATCGCTGCTCTTCGCGATGGGGAGGGCCGGGGTGGGGACTCCCCCCTCTCCATCGCTGCTCTTCGCGATGGGGAGGGCCGGGGTGGGGTAGAAGTTCTAATTGTGGACGACGCCAGCCGGGATGCTACGGGCCGCCTGGCTGATGAATTAGCGCAGGCAGACAGCCGGATCCGGGTTATCCATCACGCTCAAAACCGGGGGATTGGCGGGGCCTTTGTTACGGCGGTGGGGGCGGCACGGGGGAAATGGTTGATTCTCATTCCAGCCGACCTGGCGCTCGTACCGAGCGAGATTCAGCGCTATTTGCAGGCGGCCGGCGAGGCGGATGTGGTGGTGGGGCTGCGTTCGGACCGGCGGGACTATACTCTGGCGCGCCGTTTTGTCTCTTGGGTGAATATTGCTTTGATCCGCGGCTTGTTTGGCATGCAGGAGCGCCAGTTTCAATATATCAGCATGTACCGCGTTGAAGTTTTACGCGCCATGCAGATTGAATATTGGCGCAGTGCTTTCTTCCTGGCGGAAGTCTTAATCAAAGCCAAGAGAATGGGCAAACGCCTGGTGCAGGTGGAAATTGCATACGTCCCGCGCGAGCATGGGCAAGCGACGGGTGTGACGCCGCGCCTGGTCTGGCGCACAATGGGAGATATGCTGACCTTTTGGCTGCGCGGAATCGTTTCTCACCCCACCTCAGCGGTACAGACCACCGCCCCGCAGCGTTCTCTGTCGTCACTCCCCACCGCGAAAAACAACGATGGAGACAACTCCCCTCCACTTCCCACTTCCCACTCCTCACTTCCGAACGACGGGAAGGGCAGCGGTACAGATCACCGCAGCGGTACAGATCACCACCGGGGTGGGTTTTTCCCCCTCTCCATCGCTGCTCTTCGCGATGGGGAGGGTCGGGGTGGGGTGTCGAGTCGCCCGCGGTACAGACCACCGCGTTCATGTTTCGTAACTATTCTGGCCGTGGGAGTGTTAATTATCACAGCTTGGCACCTTACCCGCTTCATTTTGGCGCTTACCCAGTGGCGCTTCCTCAACCAGTTGGTTGAGGGTCAAGCGCTGCCGCTTTATATTGCGTTCACCGGCCTGGCCTGGAGCGTGGCCGGCCTGGTCGTAGGATGGAGGCTGTGGCGCAAAATGCGTTACAAACCCGCGGTGCAAATCTTTCTACTACTTTACTTAATATATATCTGGTTTGATCAGTATATCGTTGCAGCCTACCTGCGTTCAAAATAAAGACTTCCCACTACTCACTTTCCACTTCCCACTACCTATGTCCATCAACCCCAAAGTTCAACAACTGCGCCAGCGACGGGCGCAAAGCAGCCTGGGCGGCGGTCTGCAGCGCATTGAGGCGCAGCACAAACGCGGCCGCCTCACCGCTCGTGAACGGATTGACCTCTTTCTCGACAAAGGCTCCTTCCGTGAGTTAGATGCCTTTGTCGTCCATCGAGGGCGCGATTTCGGCCTCGAACAGCAAAAATTCCTGGGCGATTCAGTGGTAACCGGCTGGGGCACCGCCGATGGCCGCCTGGTGTACGTCTTTGCGCAAGATTTCACGGTGATTGGGGGGAGCCTGGGGGAGGCGCATGCGCAAAAAATTGCTAAGGTGATGGATATGGCGCTGCGGAATGGGGCGCCCCTGATCGGGTTGAACGATTCGGGCGGCGCACGCATTCAAGAGGGAGTTGACTCGCTGGCCGGCTACGCCGAAATCTTCTTGCGCAACACCCTGGCCTCCGGCGTCATCCCCCAAATCAGCGTCATCATGGGGCCGTGCGCCGGCGGGGCGGTGTATTCACCCGCCCTGACCGATTTCGTGATCATGGTGCGCAACTCCTCCTATATGTTTATCACCGGGCCTGAAATCGTGCGCGCTGCGACCCACGAAGAAGTGGATTTCGAGACCCTGGGCGGCGCCGCGATCCATGCCGAAAAATCTGGCGTCTGTCATTTGGTGGTGGACAGTGAAGCCGACGCCCTCTACATGGTGCGCAAACTCCTGTCCTTCATCCCCTCCAACAACATGGATGACGCCCCATTTCACCCCACTGATGACGACCCCTTGCGTATGGAATCCCGCCTGGACGAGATCATCCCCGATGACCCTGGCAAGCCCTACAACATGAAAGACGTAATCTGCATGGTGATGGATCACGCCGATTTTCTGGAGATCCAAGAAGGCTACGCCGAGAACATCGTCGTTGGCTTTGCCCGTTTGGGGGGGCACCCCGTAGGGGTCGTCGCCAATCAGCCAGACGTATTGGCCGGCGTCTTGGATATCAAATCTTCAGAAAAAGCGGCCCGTTTCATCCGTTTTTGCGATGCGTTCAATCTGCCCGTCATCACGTTTGTGGATACACCCGGCTACCTGCCCGGCACCGATCAAGAACACAACGGCGTCATCCGCTGCGGAGCCAAGCTGCTTTACGCCTACTGCGAAGCGACTGTGCCGAAGCTGACGGTGATTACGCGGAAGGCGTACGGCGGGGCGTATATCGTCATGAGCAGCAAGCACATCCGCGGGGATTTGAACCTGGCCTGGCCAACGGCGGAGATCGCGGTGATGGGGCCGGATGGGGCGGTGGGGAAGGTCTTTGGCAAGGAGCTGCAAGCCGCGGCTGACCCCGAACAGCGCAAGAAGGAACTGATTGACGACTACCGCGAGAAATTTGCCAACCCCTTTGTGGCGGCCGCGCGCGGCTATTTGGATGACGTGATCGAACCGCGCGAAACCCGCTCGCGCCTGATCAATGCGCTGGAGATGCTGGTCAATAAGCGCGACAGCAACCCGCCGAAAAAGCATGGGAGCATTCCCTTATAGCGCCTTTGACATCCTGAGCAGCGACCGAGATCGTCGCAGCGACAAAGATCGCTGCTTGTCGAAGGATTACCGACAAACGATGTTCTTTCCCACTTCCCACTTCCGACTCTCCACTTCTTATGTTTACTAAAGTCTTAATTGCTAACCGTGGTGAAATCGCCGTCCGCGTGATTCGCGCCTGTCGCGAATTGGGCTTGCAAACCGTGGCCGTCTTTTCGGATGTTGACCGGCAGGCCATGCACGTGCGTTACGCCGATGAGGCTTATTTATTGGGGCCAGCCCCGGCCCGCGAATCCTATTTGCGCGGGGATAAGGTGATTGAGATCGCCAAAAAGTGCGGGGCGGGGGCGATTCATCCGGGCTATGGCTTCCTGGCTGAGCGGGCGGACTTTGCGCAGGCCGTCCTGGATGCTGGCCTGACCTTCATCGGGCCGCCGGCGGCGGCAATTGCGGCGATGGGGGATAAGACCAATGCGCGCGTGACGGTGGCCCGCGCCGGCGTCCCGGTTGTCCCTGGAACGGTATGCGAAGGGCCGCAGTGCGACGATGAGTTGATCTCGGCGGCGCCCAAGATCGGCTTTCCCTTGTTGATTAAAGCGGCGGCGGGCGGCGGCGGGAAAGGAATGCGCGAAGTCCATTCGCTGGCTGAAATGCCGGCGATGCTGGCGGCAGCCCGCCGCGAAGCGGACGCCTCTTTTGGCGATGGCTCGGTCTACCTGGAAAGACTGATCGAGGGGGCGCGGCATATTGAAATCCAGGTCTTGGCCGATACCCAGGGCAGTGTCATTCACCTGGGCGAGCGCGAGTGTTCGATCCAGCGCCGCCATCAAAAACTGCTCGAAGAATCCCCGTCGATCTTTATTGACCGGGATGAAGCCTTTCGGCAAGAGATGGGCGCCGTGGCGGTGAAGGCGGCGCAAGCGGTGGGGTATGTGAATGCGGGTACGGTAGAGTTCCTGGTGGATAAAGACAAGAACTTCTATTTTCTGGAGATGAACACGCGGATCCAGGTTGAGCATCCGGTGACGGAATGGGTGACGGGGATTGATATTGTGAAGGAGCAGATGCGGATTGCCCGCGGGCGGCCGCTGCGTTATGCTCAAGCGGATGTGCGCCAACACGGCTGGGCGATCGAGTGCCGGATCAACGCCGAAGACCCCTATAACAACTTCATGCCCTCGACGGGCAAGATCACGCATACGCTGCTGCCGACGGGGCCGGGGATTCGGGTGGATACGGGCGTCTACATCGGTTTTGAGATCACGCCGTATTATGACTCGCTGATCTCGAAGTTGGTTGTGTGGGGGGAGACGCGCGGGGAGGCGATTTTGCGCATGCGCCGGGCGCTGGAAGAGTATCGCATCATCGGGGTGCACACCAACATCCCCTTTCACCAACACTTGCTCGATTCGCACCGCTTCATGGGCGGGCAGTTCGACACGCAGTTTGTGGAAGAGCGCTTTTCGATGACCGCGCAAGAGGATGATAAGCAGTATCAGCCGGAGGTAGCGGCCATCCTGGCGACGCTGGTGGCGCATGAGCAGACGGAGCGGGCGGCGCATGTGATCCGGCGCGATGAGCGCGATACAAGCAACTGGAAATGGGCGACGCGGTGGGAACGGGTGAGGAGGTGAGGGAATATGAAATATCTGACGACGATCAATGAGCGGACTTATACGGTTGAGGTGCTGGATGAACAGCGCGTGGCGTTGAATGGGGTGGTTTACGAGATGCGTTTTACGCAGGTCGGCGATCAGCCGGTGTATTCGCTCTTGATGAACGGGCGTTCTTACGAGGGGCTGATTTATCAAGATGCGACAGATGCGGCATCTGCAGCCGAGGAGGGGTCTTTTAACGCCGATCGCTGGCAGGTGATTTTAGGCGGGGCGCTCTATTCAGCGAAGGTGGAAGATGAGCGCAAAAAACGCTTGCGCGGACAGGGTTCGGCTGTGATTGCGGAAGGGGGGGAGTTTCATCTCAAGGCGCCCATGCCGGGCCTGGTGGTTTCTGTGCCGGTTGTGGAAGGTCAAGAGGTGCAGAGGGGCGATCTGTTGGTGGTTCTCGAATCGATGAAGATGCAGAATGAATTAAAAGCGCCGCGCGCCGGGGTGGTCACACGCCTCAAGGTTGCCTCTGGCGAACGCGTGGAGAAGAAGCAAACTTTATTGAGTATTGTCTGACCCACCCCAACCCTCCCCATCGCAAAGTGCAGCGATGGAGAGGGAGAGCCACCCCACCGTGCAGGCATCCTGACCGGCGACAAAGATCGTCGCTTGTCGAAGGGTGTCGAAGGATAGAATAGCGTAAAAACAATGGCTGCATCCAATCAAGAATTAGAAGTCAAATTTTACCTGGGCGACCCATCAGATCAGGCTTTGGGTGTCCTGGAAACTCGTTTACAAGCCCTGGACGCTCGCTTGAGTCAGCCCCGTCTGCACGAGGTCAACTTACGCTTCGATACGCCCGGCGGCGATTTAGCTCGCTCCTACCAAGTTTTGCGTTTGCGCCAGGATCGCCAGGCGTATATGACCTATAAAGGCCCTGGGACGCTACAGGGCGAAATTAAGGTACGCAAAGAACTGGAAGTCATTGTAAGTGATTTTGCGACCTCTCAAGCCTTGCTAGAGGCGTTGGGCTATGTTGTTTCGTTGATGTACGAAAAGTACAGGACGGTTTATGCTCTAAAACTCACGGCGCTTCCCACTGCCCACTCTCCACTACCGATTGATGGGAAGGAAGTGTTGGTTACACTGGACGAGATGCCCTTTGGCTGCTTTGTCGAGATCGAAGGCCCAGACTCAGCCACGATTCGCGCCGCTGCTGATCGATTGTATTTACCCTGGGAGGCGCGTATTCTCGAGAGCTATGTGCTCCTCTTCGAGCATGCCCGCGCCAGGTTGGGTTTTACGTTTCGCGACTTAAGCTTTGCCAACTTCAGCGGCCTCAAAGTCTCCGCCGAGGATTTAGGGGTACAGAAATAAAAAAATGCTTCAAGCAGTTTTTTACGTTCAAGAGAGGTATTCTACAACGGCTACGATTAAAAGCTTCGCGTCCTTTGCGAGGCGGTTCAATTTTCCCCGGCGTAATATGTTCACACCTGTACGGGCTTCTAAGAGCCGCGAAATCTTAGATAAAGACTCCCCCCTATGGAGAACAGGATTTCGGCCATAATGATGGCTTGTAGGGTCGTATCCAGGCTAACACAGAGCAGTGGATTGACTTGCCGCGCACATTCTTCGAAATGCGAGAAGAATTCTACAATCCATCCAAAATTCGGTTAACAAATTGGCAAGATTGTAGCATGTTTGGCTTGACACTTTTTTGTCCCTATGCTACATTTAGCAGTGTCAGCTTGACTGTTTTTGAAATGGTTAAGCAGGCGAACATCGTCGCCGCCGCCATTGTTGTGGCGGGGGAAGAAATCTTTTATTCATTAGGAGTGCAGCCTTGACAAAGTCACGCTCTCAACTGATGGTCGAACGTTTGCGTGATCTCCAGGCCTCGTCGCCAGATATTGAGGCTTCGGCAGTAGTAAGCGTGGATGGTTTAACCATTGCGTCTGCTTTGCCGCAAGGGGTCGAGGAAGATCGAGTATCAGCCATGTCGGCAGCCATGCTTTCGTTGGGTGAACGTATTGCCAACGAGCTAGGGCGCGGGTCGCTGGATCAGGTTTACATAAAAGGAGAAAAAGGGTATGTAGTCCTGATGTCAGTAGGGGAAGAAGCGGTGCTTACTGCCTTAGCACGTGAACAGGCAAAGCTAGGCCTCATCTTCCTGGATATGCGGCGCGCCACCGAAGCGCTCGCCAAACTAATATAACGGCGGAAACCTATGGAACCTATCCCAAAGAGTGGACTGTACTATCCCAATAAAGCGGCCCGCATTGCGCTTCAATCATTGGAAAATGTGATGGGCAAGAATGGCTTGAATGCTATTTTGAACCTGGCGCATCTACCCGGCTTGATTGATAACTACCCGCCCAACAATCTGGAGCGTGAGTTTGATTTTGCTGATTTTACAGCGATCAATGTTGCTCTGGAAGAAATGTATGGGCCACGCGGCGGTCGTGGCCTGGCTCTGCGTGTGGGTCGTGCAACTTTTGCAGATGTGTTGCGCAACTTCGGCGCGTTGGCCGGCGCAGGCGACCTGGCATTTAAAGTTTTGCCACTTTCGACGAAACTGCGTATTGGCGTTCCGGCGATGGCGCGTATTTTTAGTCAGATTAGTGACCAATACAGCACTGTAGTGGAACAAGAATCTGAATTTATCTATACGATCCACAAATGCCCGCAATGCTGGCAGCGCCGGGGCCTTGACAAACCAGTGTGTTTCATGGGTGGCGGATTGTTGCAAGAGGGCCTGAAATGGGTCTCTGGCGGCAGCGAATTCCGCGTCAATGAGTCCAAGTGCATCGCGATGGGCGACGATGTGTGTGAATACACCATCCAAAAGGAGCCGATCGGCTAGAGTTTCACCGCCCATGTCAATTCATCGCGTCCCCATTGACAGTTGCGCTGTGGGTAGTTTTAGTTTTGCAGTAAGGCCCAGGAATGGTTGATGTAAAGGCGAAAATCCTCATCGTTGAAGATGACCTGGATGTGGCTGATATGCTAAATGCCTATTTCCGGGTGCAAGGCTATGAAGTGCAGACTGTCAATTGGGGGGAAGACGCTGTCAGGGCCAGCCAGATCAACACGCCTGATCTGGTCGTTTTAGATATTCGCCTGCCCGACATTGATGGGTATGAGGTCGCGCGTCGTTTGAGAAGTGATCGCCGGAGTAAAGAGATCCCGATCATCTTCTTGACCGATCGCCGTGGTCGTCAGGACCGCTTGCATGGATTGGAATTGGGCGCCGATGATTATGTCACCAAGCCCTTCGATGTCCAGGAGCTGCGTTTGCGGGTGCGGAATGCTTTGCGCCGTTCCAGCCAGGGCACTTTGACCAACCCGGTGACCAATTTGCCTGAAGGCGTGTTGGTGAATGAACGCCTGGGTGAATGTGTGACAACCCAGGGTTGGGCATTGTTACTAGTCTCTGTCCAATACCTGGATGATTTTCGCGATGCCTATGGCTTTGTGGCCTCGGATGATGTTTTGCGGGCGCTCAGCCTGATGATCCATAATGCGATTCGCGAAGTGGGCAGTCCAAACGATTTCGTTGGACAGTACAGCCCTACGCAGTTCGTTCTGGTCACAACGCCGTCTATCTTGCCCGATCTGAGAGAGCGCATTGGCTCAAGATTGGAGCAATCCCTGGATTATTTTTATCCCCTCAAAGATCGCGGCCGGACGGATATGGGCAACCGGTTGGAAATTCTGATGAGGCAATTGGTTTCCAGCCAGGGGCCGTTTGCAGATTTGGCCGCGTTGAAGACAATGCTTCAAACCCAAACCGGGTAATCGCCCGGTTAAGTTGAACTTAAAAAAACGAACTGGCGCATGTTTCCGCCAGTTCGTTTTTTTTAAACCACACTCCCTCAACATTAAGTGCGGAAGAGGCAAGCAATTTACAAGGTTTTGTTATTTCACCAGGTGCTGCGCGGAGAGCGCCGCCCCAACGATGCCAGCCTGGTTCAACAATGTCGCAGTGACGATTTTGCTCTTAACGGTGAGGAGAGGCAAAAAGTTTTCACTCTCTTTGCTAACGCCGCCGCCCAGGATAATCAAATCCGGCCACAGGAGGCGTTCAAGCGCCCCAAGATAGCGATCGAATCTTTTGGCCCATTTTTTCCACGAAAGATTTTCACGCTGGCGCGCCGCATCCGAAGCCATCCATTCTGCATCCCCGCCATCCAATTCAATATGGCCCAGCTCAGTGTTGGGATACAGTTTCCCATCTACAAATAGCGCCGTTCCCAGGCCAGTGCCAATCGTGACCATCAGGATAGTCCCTTTGTATCCGCGGCCGGCGCCAAAGGTCACTTCCGCCAGTCCGGCGGCGTCCGCGTCATTGATCACTTTGACTGGACAGCGGGTTAGCTCAGCGAATAACGCATCCGCGTTAGTCTCGATCCATTTCGGGTGAATGTTCGCCGCAGTAAAAGCCACCCCGCCGCGAATCACAGCGGGAAATCCTATCCCAATGGGATTATTCCAGGCAAAATGCTGCGCGATCTCAGCCACCACTTTGCCAACGGCTTTGGGTTTTGCTGGATCAGGGGTGGGAATGCGCTGGCGTTCAGCCAGCAGTTCGCCGGTGTCTATATCAACGGGCGCGCCTTTGATGCCGGTGCCGCCAACATCAATACCCAGGATTTGCATAGCGTCCTCCTACGTGTTTTTTTGCGCCTCTGCGTACATTTGCTGCACTTCGGCGCGAATTTCACTCAAACGACGGTTAATATGGTGCAAAATAGCCACCTTACCAGGGGCCTTGCCGGTAAATTCTACCGCAAACCAATGACAATTGGGTCTTTTTTGGTAGCGAAGAATTGTACCAGGTAATTGCACTCCTCCCTCAGGTAGATGCAGGGTGAGCCAGAATGTCTTACCGCGCCGGAAATCAACGCTTGTTTCAGAAAAAGGAATGCAAATGCCAGCGCCGCTCAGAGAAAGATCGAGCAAGTTCCCGCGCAATTTTTGATCTTCCCAATCCACATCCACCATCACAGACGGATCGGCTGCCACACGATGCTCGCGACGGTTGCCAACCGTATCTCCCGCATAAACCATATCAGCAGCTTCCAATTTGCCGGTTGTCATCTCAAAAGAGGCAACCTGGATCACGAAGGGGTCGATCAGCCCATTGCTGAGCGCCACTGCGCTGCGATCACGCGCTAAAAGAATCGGGTTGCCCGATCGCACCACGAAATAGGCGCGCTCCTCTGTAACAGCTTGTAGTTCAGCGAAACAGACAAATTGTACCCCGCGGTAGATCGTCAGGAACTGAAAATCACGATTGCCTTCCACAAGACACATACGCAAATCAGATGTGATCAGGTTGCTGGATTGCATGGGTATCGCTCTCTTCTCGTAAAATCAAGGGTTGATCAGTAGAGAAATTATACAATAACCTGCGCCAGCCTGTAGCATGATTATAGATTGCAAACCTAAAACAAGCGTAAATTATTCGGGGGATTTTGAAACTTGCGTTCTATGTATGAATCCTGTACAATCAAATGGGTATGTTAATCTCCGCGATGACGATGCGTTTTCTATTGGCGGCGTGCCTGGTTGGGATCGCCTTGTTTGCCGTGGGGTATTTAAGGCAGCGCAGAATCGAACTGGGCAGGTATTTACGCTGGGGATTGGTCGCGATTATGCTGCCGCTGATTGGCCCATTTTGGGCAATTGCACAGGGCTTGACCAGGAAGGCCAGGCGACCGCGATATAATAGGACGAGGCTGCAACGTTAGAGACGCGCCCAAGATTCTCTAGTAAATTTATCTTTCTCGTTGTATACTCAGAACACTTTGCATCAAGTTGAAAAAGGATCACAAACATGAAAGCATCCGTTCTGCAAGAAAATCTGGCTCATGGGTTGAGTATGGTTTCACGGGCTGTATCGCCGCGCAGCACTTTGCCGGTCCTGGCAAATATATTGGTCGCGACGGACGAGGGCCGTTTGCGCCTCTCGGCAACCAATCTTGAATTGGGCATTACTTCCTGGATTGGGGCTAAGGTTGAGGATGAAGGAGCGATCACGGTTCCGGCGCGTACCTTTAGCGATATGATCAGCACTTTGCCGAATGATCGGGTGAATCTGTCGTTAAATGTGCGCACGCAAACACTCAATGTGCGCTGCGGATCCTCCAACGCTGACATCAAAGGGATTGATGCGCAGGAATTCCCTCCTTTGCCGTCGCCCGATCTGGCCAGCGGCATTCAGATGAATGTGGCCGACCTGAAAGAGATGATTCAGCAAGTGGCTTTTGCCGCCTCATCGGATGAAGCCAGGCCGGTTCTGACGGGCATCTTGCTCACTGTGCAGGGGAATAAAGTTGTTCTTTCAGCGGCGGATGGCTTTCGCCTGTCTATTCGCCGGGCGGAACTTTCCAGCCAGGTGGCGCGCCCGATTACGGCCATCATTCCGGCGCGAGCGCTGATCGAGCTAGCGCGCATTTCGACAGACGGCGGCGATCAGCCTTTGACAATGGTGCTGCCCCCTGGACGCGGACAGGTCATTTTCCGCACCAAAGATGCTGAGCTGACTTCGCAGTTGATCGAAGGCACCTTCCCCGATCTGGAGCAAGTCATTCCGCGCAACAGCCGCACGCGCACGGTGCTTTCAACGGCCGCCTTCCTCAAAGCCTGCAAACAAGCTGAAATCTTTGCCCGCGAGGGGTCGCATATTGCGCGCATCAATATCATCCCCGGCGGCGAAATGCAGCCCGGCATTGTGGAGATTTCGGGGCAGTCAGAAGAAACCGGTTTTAACCAGACGCAAGTAGATTGCACGGTGGAAGGCCCAGGGATTTTAATCGCTTTCAATGTACGCTTTTTGCGTGAGGTGTTAGAAGTGATCAAGACTCCCAACGTCGTGATTGAAACAACTGCCGATAACAGCCCGGGTGTCTTCAAACCGGTTGGCGATGACAATTTTACCCATGTAATCATGCCGATGCACCTGGGAGATTAGTCGCCTGCATGGTGAGGAGGCGTTCGCATGTTAGAACGTTAGCGCATTGGATGGACAACGTTCCAACGCGCTAACGTTCTTGTGTTTAAACTATGACTCTTCCTGTACTCAATTTTGATGAAACCTCGCGAATTTATTTGTCGCTGGCCCAGTATCCTGTGCTGTGTACCCCGATGCGCGCCCGGATGCGGCGCGAGCTGTTTGAGCGGGGGGTGATCACGCCGCAGCAATTTGAGATTGAGGTGCGCGAACACGCCATTCGCTCGCAGGCGCGCGAGGGGCTGCACAACCCCTTTGCAGAAGAGACGATTGATGTGTGGGAACTGCGCTTGATGCGAGTGCGCGATCACCTGACCGATTTCTACTTTGCTTACAATCTACCGCATTCACTCTTTGAGCAGATTGTGCGTGAAACGCTGGCGGAGCGCGGCGCGCATGTCGAAGACATGCTCATCTCGTTCAATCCAGAACTGGCCCCGCAGGACTTGCTGTTTGAGCAGGCCGGAGCAATCGAAAAAATGCCCGCCGAGCAGCGGACGCAAATGGATGCCCGTTTGCGTGAGATCAAGGTGGTCTTGATCCGTACTTTGATCAGCGATCAACTGGCTTATGTTCAAATCGCCAAGGAGTGGTTCACAATTGCCGATCTCAGCGACATCCGGCGGCGCAAGATCGGCGGCGGAAAGATCGGCGGTAAAACCGCCGGCATGCTGCTGGCCTATCGAATTTTGCAAGACGTGGCCGATGAGGATTTGCGCAAAAGTGTGCACGTCCCCGAATCGTTCTTTTTGGGCGCTGACCTGACCTACACGTTTATGGCGCTCAACCGTTTGTTCGGTTGGGGCGACCAAAAGTATAAAAGCGATGAGCAGATTCGCACCGATTATCCCAAAATTCAGCAGGATTTCCTGGCCGGCAATTTCCCGGAAGATGCACTGGAACGTTTTCGCGAACTGCTCGACCGGGTTGGGCGCAAGCCTCTCATTGTCCGTTCTTCCAGTCTGCTTGAAGATAACTTCGGTTTTTCTTTTGCCGGCAAGTATGAGAGCCACTTTTTGCCCAATCAAGGTTCGGCGGCGGAAAATTTGCGGGCGCTGACTCAAGCAATTGCCAGCATCTATGCCAGCGTATTCAATCCAAACGCTTTGCTCTATCGCCGCGCCAAAGGCTTGCAAGACTACGATGAACGGATGGCAGTGCTGATCCAGACTGTAGAGGGTGAAAAATTGGGGCGCTTTTACCTGCCTCACGCCGCGGGGGTAGGCTTCAGCCGCAATTTGTACCGCTGGTCGCCGCAGATCAAGCGCGACGATGGCTTTGTGCGCCTGGTGTGGGGATTAGGGACGCGCGCAGTTGATCGGGTAGGGAATGATTACCCGCGCCTGGTCGCTCTCAGCCATCCCTTGCTGCGACCTGAATCCTCGACCAAAATGACGCGGCGCTACTCGCAGCAGTTTGTAGACCTGATTGACTTGCAAGACAACGTGTTCAAAACCATGCCCGTACATGAGGTCTTTACCCCGCGCTACGCGGCGCTGCGCTACCTGGCCCAGGTGGACGAAGGCGACTACCTGGCCACGCCGCGCTCGACCATTTTGAGCGATACCATCCCGCGCCTGGTGCTGACCTTTGACGAACTGCTGCGGCGCACGACACTCGCCACACGCCTCAAGAAAATGCTGCAAACCCTCGAGAAATATTACCGCTCGCCGGTGGATACGGAGTTTACCGTAGAGGTTACCGATCCCCTGACGCTTAAGCCCGATGTGTGCATTACACTGCTGCAATGCAGACCGCAGAGTCATCTCAAGGAAATTGAGACGCGCATGCCAGCCAGCCTTAACCCGGCAGATGTGATCTTCTCTACAAAGGGAGTGATCCCGCAAGGCTACGTCAACAAGATTGAGTATGTGCTTTTTGTCCCGCCAGAAGGGTATCATGCACTGCCCACTCCAGAAGCGCGCACTGCACTGGTGCGCGCCATTGGCCGCCTTAACGCCGCTTTGGCCGGCAAAGTGTTTATTTGCGTTGGGCCAGGGCGTTGGGGAACTACCAATCCTGACCTGGGGGTGTGCATTGGCTATGCGGATATTTATAACACCAGGGCGCTGGTGGAACTTTCGGGGCAGGGGATCGGGATCGCTCCTGAAGCCTCCTTTGGCACTCATTTCTTCCAGGATTTGGTCGAAGCGAATATCTATCCGCTGGCGATCCCTATCGGAGACGAGGGGGTGTTATTTAATCGCAAGTTCTTTTACGAAACGCCGAACCGCCTGGAGCGTGTGCTGCCCAA
The DNA here is from genome assembly GCA_903872065.1 of uncultured Anaerolineales bacterium. Taxonomy (GTDB): domain Bacteria; phylum Chloroflexota; class Anaerolineae; order Anaerolineales; family UBA4823; genus CAIQJJ01. The sequence goes on from CAIQJJ010000723.1 coordinate 19,170, forward strand.
TGGGGAGGCCAGCCTGGCGGAAAGTTTGCGTTTGATCGAAGTCGCCGATTTTAGCGCACAGAACCGCCTTGATCTGGCGATGAGCGACGAGCAAAATCGGGCGGTGGCTTTTATGACTGCCGCTTCGCTCAAAGCGAGCAAAGACGCATGAAAAAATTCATTGCTGTCGCCGGAAACATCGGCGTGGGCAAGTCTACCCTGGTCGCGATGCTGTGCCAGCGCTTGACCTGGCAGCCATTTTATGAGCCTGTCGCTGATAACCCCTACCTGGCGGATTTTTACCAGGATATGCGCACCTGGGCTTTCCATTCACAGATATTTTTTCTAACCCGCCGCCTGCGGGCGCATCGTCAGTTAATGGAACATCCTGCCTCAGTGATTCAAGATCGCTCCGTTTACGAAGACGCTGAAATCTTTGCCTGCAATCTCTATCGCCAGGGATGGATGGGCGAACGGGATTACCGTTCCTATCGCGAGCTGTACGAAGTGTTGGTCGAATTTTTGCCGCCCCCTGATCTGGTCATTTACCTGCGAGCCTCTGCGCCCACCTTGCTGGCGCGGGTGGCGCGCCGCGGCCGAGATTATGAACGCCAGATCACCGCCGGCTACCTGGAGCAACTGAATGGGCTGTACGAAGCCTGGATTCGCGGCTTTGGCCTGTGCCCGGTGTTGACGGTGCCAGCCGATGATTTGGATTATGTAGCGAACCCAGGGCATTTGGATTTGATCGTCGCCAAAGTGCAGGAAAAATTAACCGGGAAAGAAGAAGTGATCTTTACCCGCGAAGAAGTTCTCAACGGCAAAAAGTGACCGTTGGTAAAAAGCTGGAGAAAATTATGGAACGAAGCTATTGGGTGATAACCATTATCGGGCCTGATCGACAGGGGACGGTGGCGCACATTACGGAGAGTATTGTTCGCTCCCAGGCCAATATCGAAGAGAGTCGCATGGCGCGCCTGGGCGGCGAATTTGCAGTGATCATGCTGGTCTCGCTGCCGGCGGCGCGCCAGGCCGATCTGCGAACCGGCCTCGACCAGATGACAGGCGAGGGCTTAACCGTTTTCGTCAAACCCACCGATCTGGCGCGCGTGCAAATGTTGGCCGGCTTTGTGCCATACGAAATCGCCGTGCAGGGCGCGGATCACGAAGGCATCGTCCACCAGGTGGCGGCCTACCTGGCCGGCGAATCGATCAATGTCGAGACGATGGATACTATGGTCACGCCGGCGCCCCTGACCGGCACGCCGCTGTTTTCGATGCGCGCCAGTGTCCAAGCCCCGCCGGCCCTGACGCTGCATCAGTTGCGCGCCAAGCTGTTGGATCTAGGCGATGAACTGGGGGTAGATATTGAAGTGAGGCTGGGGAAGTAGCGCGTCAATCGAGTGGAGCGCTGCGCCAACGAACGGGGTGGCGCAGCGCTCCACCAGGGTTCAGCATATCCTGCGCCCGGCGGCGTCATACGCCTCGATCTCAGCCGCGGCGCTGGGGCTGTGGGGGTATTCAGCGGCCAGCAAGGACCAGATCATAACGTCTCGCGGGTTGCCATTGGTATCGCGCAGGCGCTGCCGCAAGGTCGCGTCAAGCGTATAGCCCAGCTTGCGCGGGACGGCGGCGCTGCGCAGGTTGCGCGGATCGCAGTGTATCTCCACACGTTCGACGTGATCGATCTCGAAAGCGACTTTGGTCAGGGCGGCGCTCAACTCGGTGGCAAAACCTTGCCCGACGGCGTCCACATGGATCCAATAGCCGATCTCGCGCGCCTTTTCACCCAGGCGAGTGTGCAGCCCACTGCCGCCCAGCACGCGGGTTTCCTGGCGGTCAAAAACGCCGTAGACAAAATCATCTCCCAGGTCAAACGCGCCGCGGAAACGGCGCAGCCGCTCGATCTTGGCTTGCAGATCGGTTGGCTCATATTTGGCCCAGGGCATCCAGGGCAGCAGGTGATCCAGGCTGGCGTCAACCGCCGCCTTGAGCAGCGGAGCATCAGCCGGCTGCCAACAGCGCAAGAGCAGGCGGCGAGTGAACACGCGATAGGCCGGGCCGTTGATCACAGTGTCAGACATAGAAGCCTCCTTTACTTTACTGCCAGCATGGGAATTTTGGCGAAATCGGCCGCCGTTAAGTCGGCTTGGGCGGCCTTGCTCGGCGGGTAGGCGCTGAGCCATTCTTCTTGTTTGCCGGCCTCAGGCCAGGCCAGGTCGAAGATGCGCGTGTAGTTGGTGGCGCCTTCGGGGATGCCGCCAAAACGCCACTGCGCGGCCGCCGCCTGGCCATCACGAATGCGCATCACCCCCGCGGATGGATAGCCTTCCTGGCTCATCACCATCGCCGCGTACTGCCAGCTTTCAGGGTTCTCGCCCAGGAGCGTCTTTGGCACGCGGATGGTCACTTTTTGCTGGCCTGGGTCAACGAGGATCGAGACCTCGCTGCTCTGCCCGACCCTTTGCGGCCCCTCGGCGCTGGCTTTGAAGACGCCGGCCTCCCAACCCTCGGCGGTGATAGCGTAATCCCAGGCGTACCCTTCTTGCAGCGCCAGGTTGCGCCCGGGCAGCAGGACAGCCGCGCCTTGCCCGCCGCCGTCCTGGTCAATGTAAATGTCAAAAGTTTGCAGCGCCAGGCCGTTCGGTGAACCCCAGGGGTTATCTACCGGCCCGCGCAGGGTGAGCTTAAAGACGACGCTCTCGCCGTCGCTGCCGACCTGGAAATTCAGAATGTCGAAATTGCCCGGCTTGTAGACGCTATCCTGGGGATAGGTGTACGTCCCAGGGCCTGTGTCGTCATTGGCCGGGTCGTCTACATTGAGGAAAGCGGTCATGCTGGTCAGGTCGGGAACATTAATCACGGCCGGGCCGCCGGCGGGCAGCAAATCGGTATCGCTGGCGCCCTCAAGACCCGACAGCGGCTCGACATGGACAGCCCGCAGGCTGATCCGGTCGCCGGTCTTTGGCTTGCCCAGCAGGTCTAAGGGGATGCCCAGCTCAAAAACGCCCTGGGCTTGATCAAAGCCAACGCTCAGTTCTCCTTCAACCGCTTCCCAGCTTTGCTGATCGTTGGGCTGATACAAAACCGCTTTTCCATCCGCCAGGCTGATCGCGGCCATCTGGGCAGCGTTGAAACCGAGCAGGGACTGGTTGCGGCTGAATGGGCTGGCTGCGCCGGCGTTTCCGGCGGCCGCCAGGTAGATTTCCACCGTGTCCGCGCCGGACAGGGAGGAATATTTCGGGTCGCGCGTGAGCTTGAAGTAGAGGGTCTGGCTGTCGAAGCCATAGGCCACGCTCTGGAAATAAGGCATGGCCGCCGCCATCGCCCCGCCGGCAGCGTTGTAGACGCCGGCCGCATCCCATTCCCCCGCCTCCATTTGGCCATCCACTTTGGGGGCGATCAGGCCGGATGAGGCCACATCGGCCCCAACGGCTTGTTGGGCGATGATCGGCGCATCCAGGAAGAGCGGCGCTTCGGCCCCTAAAGCGGTGTACACACCCTTGAGCGTATCCCGGTACTGCCGGTCGAAGGATTCATCGCCGCCGGAGTTCTGATCAGCGCCATACCACCAGAACCAGTCCGAGCCTTCGGCGATGTACATCAGGGTTTGCGCCTGCTGCAGGGCTTCGGGCGAGGCTTGTTTTTCACCGCTGGCGTATTTCTCAAAGTCGCTGCGCACATTGAAGAGATAATCCCAGGCGCGGTTTTCCTCATCTTCGCCGATCCAGGTCGAAAAATCGTGGCTGATCCATGAGCCGGCCCACAGTTTTTCAATCTTCGGCTGATCAGGAAAGAGCGCCAGGTATTCGCTCGGCGTGACGGTTTGGATGCTTTGGTCGGCGCTGAGCTTCTCATACAGGCTGTTGAGAAAGTCTTTGCCGTCGTTGGCGTAATTTTCCCAGGCGTTCTCGCCATCCAGGATGACGGAGACCAGGTGCGGGCCGCCCGCCTCGTCCGCTTTGAGCGCCTCGCGGATGGCATGAAGGCGGTTGATGAAATCATTGGCCGCTGTCTCGCCGGGCAAACTGGAATAAGCAAAACCAACCTTGTCCGAAATAACCACGTCGCGGAAGACCATGGCCACCGGCGCTCCCTGGCCGTCCTGGACGTAGTAAGGACGGTACAGTTGATCCGCCTCCAGGACTAATTCTTGCGCGTTGCGCGAGAAGCCAGGCATGCCCAGGCTCTCGGCCAGGACGCCCTCATCGGAGGCCATCCACTGCACGCCGGCCTGGCTGACCATGCCAACGATGTCCTGCGCCACCGAACCCTCGGCCGGCCACATCCCACGCGGCGCCTGGCCGAAGTGATCCTGGTAAAGCTGGACGCCCAACTCAAGCTGCGCCACGGCATCTTGTGGGTAGGAGAAAACGTTGTTAGGCAGCGCCAGGTCGGGCAAGGCGATCTTGGCAAGATCAGTGTTGACCAACAGGGGCAAGATGGGGTGCGCGAAAGGCGTCATGGTGACTTCGATCTGCCCGGCGTCTTGCAGTTCTTTGTGCAGCGGGACGATCGCGCGGATCAGGCGCAACTGTTCGGTGAAGAGGGTTTTCTTATCCTCTTCGCTGAAGCTGCGTCCCTTGGCGACCAACCCCGCCAGGGGTTCTTGCACCAACCAATCGGGATCGGTCCAGGCCAGGTTGAAGAGAAGCTGCAGGTCGAGATAGTCTTGTGTGTTGTATACGCCGCCGGAGTCGCGCAGGCTCAACAGTTCTTGATAGCGCGGGAAGCGGGCGATGATTTTGCGGTTGGTATCGAAGAAGCGATCGAGCAAAAATTGTTTTTGCTCAGCCGTAAGCTGCCCGGCGGGCGTCTCAGCGGCCACCCAGTAGAAGTCTTTCGTTCCGCTGCTTAAGTCGTCCACCTGGCGCAGCAGACTGGGCGTCAGATTGAAGGTGACATGGAGGCCGGGATAGTTCTTGAGCATGGCCGCCATGTCCACATAGTCTTTGATGGCATGCATACGCACCCAGGGCTTGGCGTAGACTCCGGTGGCCGGGTCTTTATAGTAAACCGGCTGGTGCTGATGCCAGATGATCGCCAGGTAAAGCGGCTCCTCTGGCGGCGCGGCCGGGGTATCGGTAGCTTGCGCCGCCTGGGTCGCAGTGGGCTGCGCCGGCGCGGCGGTCGGGGTACTGGTCGGCGCAGGGGGCTTTGCCTGGTTGCAGGCTGCGATGAGCAGTGACAGGATGAAGAAGAGGCGCAAAAGGGATAGAACGCGAATTTTCATACGTTGGATTTCCTGTTCAATGTGAGAAATGGGAAGAATAGTTCAAATATACCATAAGGGCTTATAGAGTCCGCGGATTCTCTCAATCAACAATCCCGATTATAATAGCATCTGTTGTGACTGACCCTCAGCCGCAGAAGCGCCTGTAGAGCGGGCCGGCGGCTGGAGGATATTTTTCAGGAGTTTATTATGCAAAAGAGAATAGTCTTGATTGGCGCCGGCAGCGCCCAATTTGGTTATGGCACGATCGGCGATATTCTGCAAAGCAAAGTCTTGGAAGGCAGCCAGATTGTGCTGCACGATATTAACCCGAAGACTTTGGCCGTTGTCGAAGAAACCGGACGGAAGTTTATCGAGGAACACCAACTACCCTTTACGCTCTCGGCCACCACGAACCGCGCCGAGGCGTTTCAGGGGGCCGATTTCTTGGTTAGTTCGATTGAAGTCGGCAACCGCTTTGAGCTTTGGGAACAGGATTGGCGCATCCCGCAGCAGTACGGCGTGCGCCAGGTATACGGCGAGAACGGCGGCCCCGGCGGCCTGTTCCACTCGCTGCGCATCATCCCGCCCATTTTGGAGATTTGCGCCGACGCAATGAAGGTCTGCCCCGAAGCGTACATCTTCAACTTTAGCAACCCAATGAGCCGCATCTGCACGACGGTGCATCGCGCCTTCCCCGACCTGAAATTCATCGGCTTGTGCCATGAAATCGCCTCTCTGCCGCGCTTCCTGCCGCAAATCCTGGGCGTGCCGTACGAGGCCTTGGATGTGGTCGCCGGCGGCTTGAATCACTTTAGCTGTGTGATCTCCGCCAAATACAAAGAGACCGGCCAGGATGCTTACCCCGATATCCGGGCCAAAGCGCCGCAATTTTTTAGCAAGATGCCTTCCTTGAATACGATGTTCAAGTATTTCAAAGAGACCGGTCAGTGGCCTGAACAACCGGAAGATTTCGCGCATGTAGAGACCGAATACTGGCCTGAGCGGCGGGTGTTCAAGGTGATCCTGGAGAAATTTGGCCTGATGCCGATCACCAGCGACAGCCACTTTGGCGAATACATCCAGTGGGCTTACGATGTGACCGATCACAAGGGCATTTTGGACTTCTACAACTTCTATAAGCAGTACCTGGCGAGTGTACAGCCCAAGATCGAGCTGCAATTGAGCGAACAGGTGATCCCGATCATCGAGGGGATTGTCACCGATGCCGGCTATCGAGAGGCGGCAGTGAACTTGCCCAACAATGGTTTAATCGCCAACCTGCCGGACTGGCTCGCGGTGGAAGTGCCGGCAATTGTGGACAAGAACGGTCTGCACGGCGTCCCGCTGGGTGAACTGCCACGCGGCTTTGCTGGCCTGCTCATGAACCAGGCGGCGGTGCATGATTTGACCGCCGACGCGGTGATCCACAAGTCAAAAGCGTTTGCGCTGCAAGCTTTGCTGGTCGATCCGATCGTCAGCCAGTACGAAGGGGTGGAAGAGATGTTGGAGACGATGATCTCGTACCAGGAGAAATGGTTAGGGTATTTGCGCTAAACGATCGCGCGATTTTGCTGCGACGACTTCAGTCATCCCACTAACTTGGGCAATGACTGAAGTCGTTACAAATTTTGGATTAAAGAGGCAAGAATGGCTGAAGAGAAGCAGAAAAAAGAACCCGTTTACACCGGCATAACCAAACATATTGACCAGGGAGCGGGTTTTGCGGTTTGGATCTCGAACGATTGGCGGAAGATAGATATGGTGGAGGGGCGGCGGGGCTGGATTTTTACCCCCTATCCCGATCGCTACGATACCTGTTTTACCTGTGAAAAAATCATGCTCGATTATGAGGCGACGCCCGAGGATGCGGAAGTTTTGCTGGAAGGTTTTGAAGCCGGCATCGAAAGCCTGCCCGAGGCGGTCGTCGAATACAAAAATACGGATGTTGGGAAGATGGTGCTGTTGATGGAAGCGAAGTTCACCTTTCTCGAAAACGGTCAGCGGCGCAAGCGCTGGGTGAAGAGCATGTATTGGGGACGATCCAACCTGGTGTTGATGGCCCAAGGCGCAACGGTAGAAGAGTACGCCTATTGGGAGGGGATGTTGTTCAACGCCATGTTGACGTATGAAATCATGTAGCAAGGGCTATGACGAGCGCGACACAGTCTGAAGGTTTCACCGAGCCAGAACTGGCGGCGCTAATCTGCCCGTCCTGCGCGGCGGAGATCGATCAGGCTCCCTGGCCGTTGGCTTGTCCCAACTGCCAGGGAGTGCTGGATTTACCCGCCCAGTTCGCTTACTGCCGCGGGCTGGATGCGTTTACGGTTGGGCAGGAACTCCTGTTCAAAATTCCCCCCGGCCAGCGCAAAAAAACTCTGATCACGGCGCGCGAGATGGAAGGCTTGCAGTATTATCAGCAAGCCTATACCTCGCTGCAGCAGGCTTTTCAAGGGGAGTTGGCGGAGAGCCAGCGCCGCCTGGCGATTGAGATGATGTCGGCTATGGCGCACGTTTTTCGCCAGCATGGCATCATCTCGCCGGCGGAAGCGTACTACTGGACGGCTCTGTTTACTGAGCTAAAGGTGCAGGCCGAATGTCTCACCGTGCGAGAAAAATTGATCCATCCTGGCCACGGCGGTTTGTTGGGCCTGGCGCTGCACTGGCGCTGGCAGGCGCGCCTGCGCCAGCTTGAACAAGGGCTGCAGGCGCTGGACGAGAGAATCCGCTTTCTGGAACGGGGGATTGCCTTTGTGGAGCGGCCGCGGGCGCGCCGCCGCCCGGTGAAACAAACTTGAAAGGATGGTTGATGAATGGACGTTTATCCGATTTGGGAAGGGCTGCAAAAGCCTTTAAATCGCCAGCGGGATCAATGTCTGGATCAAGACGCAGACGATGAAGACCGCCACCTGGCTGCCCACCACGCGCCCGATCCGCTGCAGCAGCTTTCCCTTTTGCTGCCCCATGCGAAAATAGTATTCGATGACCAGCGCCAGGACGACGGTCACGATCCCGCCGCCGAACAACATCACCTGGTCAACAAACGAGATCGTATCGCTGGCGTCGAGGCGGGCTTTGGTCTTGTCGCCAGCGGTAGTGCTGTCGAGGTTTTCGATGCGGCTGGCCTGGACGACAGTCAGCACGTCCTGGGTGGCCTCGCGGATGGCCAGAGCGTCTACGATCAGGAGGAAAGAGCAGAGCAGCCAGGCCAGGTTGTACAAGATGGTGCTGTACCAGCTTTGATTGTCTTGCATAGAAAGTCCTTTCAGAGCAGTGAAAAAAAACGACC
>CAIQJJ010000724.1 GCA_903872065.1 uncultured Anaerolineales bacterium
CCAGAGGCCTCAAAACCTGGTTGGCTTCGGGGGTGATGCTCGTGGCGATTGTGATTGCAGCCTTGAATAATGCCATCATTGGCGAGGTGATGCTGGGCGCGGCTTTGATCATGGTTCTGGGCGGCATTCTCAGCATGGATGAAGCCTATCGCGCCATCGAGTGGAAGAGCATTTTCCTGATTGCAGGGATGCTGCCGTTGGGCATTGCGATGACCAAGAGCGGCGCGGCGACGCTCTTGGGGACTGGGCTGATCAGTTTGCTGGGAGGCTGGGGCCCGGTGGCTTTGCTGGCTGGGCTGGTTTTTGTGACCATGTTGTTATCCCAGGCCATTCACGGCGCGGCCGTAGCCGCCATCATGGCGCCGATTGCCATTCAAATGGCGCAGCAGGCCGGCGTTGATCCCCGCGCCCTGGGGATGGGGGTGGCGTTGGCGACCTCGCTGACCTTTTTGACTCCTCTGGGACATCCGGTCAATATTTTGGTGATGGGGCCGGGGGGCTATCGCTTCCGCGATTATTTCCGCGTGGGCGCGCCGTTGATTGTGATTTTGTTGATCCTGATCATTGGCCTCTTGCCGGTTATTTGGCATCTGTAGAGAAGCGCCAGCCGCCGATCTTCACCACTTCTACAACTGACCTTCACTTCGTCTTCACAACTCTCCGTTAAACTTACGATCAAGAAATACGCTCTGCGCAAACGGAGCCGTCAATTACCATCTATCAAAAATCCACAGTTTTCGGAGGTTCCCCATGTTGAAGAAAATATTTGTCTCAATGTTGCTCTTGGTCGTGTTTGGGGCAGTCGCTTTTAGCGTTTATAGCCCTGTCCAGGTTCGTGAAGCGCAAGCATCAGGCAGCGAAGCGGTCAGCCTGGTTTCTCAGGCGGCCCCCAACGCTGGCGGCGGGCAAGGGTTTGGGCAGGCGGCTCAGAACGGTACCCGCCCTCAGGCGGGAACAAACGCGCCCCAGGCCGATCTGGCTGCGTCCGATTTGGCCGCTCTCCCTGTCAGTGAACTGAGCGATGCAGAAGCCGCCGGTCTGCTTTATATGCTGGAAGAAGAGAAACTGGCCCATGATGTCTATGTCACTTTGAATGGCTTATGGAGCCTGACAACCTTCCAAAATATTGCCGCCAGCGAGCAGACCCATGAGAATGCTATCCAGGCCTTACTCGATCGTTACGCTCTGACCAGCCCGGCTTCAAGTGTGGCAGGTGTTTTTACCAACCCCGATCTGCAGGCGCTCTACGATCAGTTGACGTTGCGCGGCAGCCAATCGCTGGCCGAAGCGCTCAAAGTGGGCGGAGCGATCGAAGAAATTGACATCCGTGACCTGCAAACTCGCCTGGCCGAAACCGACAACGCTGACATCCAACAGGTTTACAACAACCTGCTCAATGGCTCGTATCATCATTTACAAGCCTTTGCCTCAGCGCTTTCTATGCAAACGGGCGAGACTTACCAGCCGCAATATCTGAGCGCGGAGGCTTACCAGGCGATTGCTTCTGCTCAAAGCGGCAATGGAAATGGCCGGCAAGCGGGCGGCTCACAAGGCGGCGGGAACGGGCAGCAAGGCGGCCAGGGAAGTGGCGGGCAGGGCGGCGGGAAAGGGTATCGCGGCGGCCAGCAACAGCCCTGATGCTTTCAATGTAGCGCACTTTGGGGGATAACGAGTTTTCTCTCCTCGGCTGAGGGTCAGGAAACAGGCCACCTGACCCTCAGCTTTTTTGTTAATGAAAGCGACCCTATGAAAAACACCCCTTAGCAGGCGGCGAAAGCGTTCAGGGGTTCGCTGAGGCTTACGATCCCAGAAACCGGTTGGGGCTGGGGGATGGAATGTGCTGGAATTTCGGACTAATGCAGGGTTAGCGGCAAATAAATTTTGTGGCTAACACTTGTTATCACTGCTTGGTCGCCAGCCGCGGATACGCCCTCTGCGCAAGAGACACGATAGTCTGCATTGGTGATGGTCTGTGTGGCAGAAACAGCAAACTGCACTTGCACACTGGAACCAGCAGCCAGGCTGGGGATTGCCCAACTGACCACATCGCCAGGCAGTAGCGTTCCACCACTTCCATACTGCGACCCAACCGGGAGCGAATCTGTGATGACCACATCAGTAGCAGGAAATACACCGCGGTTGGTGACGGTTAATGTGTATGTGATGAGTTCGCCTGGAAGGGCAGCGCCTGGCCCGACTTTGGTGACGGATAAAGTGAGCGCAAGTTCGTCCGCTCCCAGGTCAGGCTTGCTCCCGAAACTCCGGCTTTCGCCATCAATATCCGTGCGAACATCCGTAGCCACACCTTCGTCGCGCGCGGCAGAGGCGAGGCCAATGTGGTAGTCGCTGCTGTCCGGCGCCACAAAGCCTGGATCGCCCATGATGTGGATCGTTCCAGGGGTGACGGCGCCTGAACCGCTCCAATTACTCCCATTGGCCCATTCAGCGCTTCCCCACAGCATGGCATTCAATGTGGCAAAACTCTTTTCCACGCGGATGCCGATTGATTGGCTGACGATGATGGTATTGGTGACAATGGCAGTGCTGTAAAGACGCCCATCAGGATACACATAGGAATAGGTCGCGTGAATGCCAGCGCCATCCCCGCCCGAGTTACGGGCCACAGTGCCGTGTGTCATCTGTAAGGTGGAGTACTCCAAATAGATTCCAGGGCCATAGACATAGAGGCAGGCGCCGTTGCAAATCCGGTTGTCGGTGATGATGTTATTGGTGAGTGTGACAGCGCTTTGTTGGCTGATATAAAAACCACCACCACCGTGCATGGCATTACCGGTAACAGCCCGGTTGTTCTGGATCGTATTTCCTTCCACCACAGCCGTGCTATGACTCAGATACAGACCACCGCCATCAAATTGGGCCACATTGTCAGAAATGATGCTGTGAGATACCGCCAGTTCCCCCGAACTGTTGTAAATGCCACCGGCGTGGCCGACAGAGGTGTTCCCGCTGACCGAGCTGTTTTCGATGTTCAGCGTTTCTATGTTATAGATGCCAGCCCCCTGTCCAAACAAGCCCATCGGACTGCCCAAACCACCGTAACCCGTGGTGTTACTGATGATGGCGCTATGCGTTACCGTCAAAAAGCCGTCATTGTAGATGCCGCCTCCACCTCCGCCATAACCGCCGCTAGAACTACCGCCAGAGCCGCCATCCCCAGTGGTGTTCCCGCTGATCGTGCTAGCCGCAATGGTGACGGGAAAATCACTGTAATTATAGAGGCCGCCCCCATCTCCGCCGTCATTGCTGCCAGAACCCCCCATCCCCAGCCATATTGTCGCTGATGGTGCTGTCGGTGATGGCTAATTGTCCGCGCCAATTGTAAATACCACCACCGCTGCCTCCATATTCGCCAGCCGCGCCAAACCCTGCCGTGTTGTTGCTCACCGTGCTATTGGTCAGGGTCAACGCGCCGAAATCAATGTTAATGCCGCCGCCATCGCCTGCGCCCCGATCGGGGTAATTGCTTCCGGTAGCATTATTCACGATTGCCATATCCGTCAGAGTCACGATCGGATCATCCGTAAAGATCGATCCTTGGATGTAGATACCTCCGCCATCCTCTGAACCGCCATACGCGCCGCTTCCGGTCATCCCACCGGTGATCTTGATGGCGGCGATCTCAACGGTTACCACGCCTTGAATGTGCACGACGCGATCCATCTGATTGCCATCCACAGTGGTCAGGTTTGCTCCGGCGCCAAGGATGGTCAGGTTGCATAGAATGTCCAGGTCGCCGGTGGCGTTACTGTCTTCATTAATGCCGTTGAGCGTCAAAACATAGTTCCCCGCCGGCACTTGAATGGTATAGGTGTTGGTGGTATCGGCATTGGCTTTGGAAATTGCCCCGCGCAGGCTGCAATCATTCGCCGCAGTGGTGCAGACCTGGAAAGCAGGGGTGTTATCATCTGTGGTTGTGTCAACCACAAGCGTATCAGAGGCTTCTCTCTGTGCATAAGCCGTGCTGGACAGTGCGCTGCTCAACACCCAGAGGAAGGCCACAGTCAATCTTAAACCAACAGAAAATAAGCTGATGAAACGATTATCTCTTGGGTTCATTTTTTCCCTTTTGTGTATATCTCTGGTGTAAGTATTTCTTGAATGATTATAACATCTGCAAAGCGCGCGCCGATAAAAACTGGCTTCTCTACCACAGCTTGCCACGCCCACTCCCTGACCAACTGACCAGGGCAGCACTGACCATCTGGACAGGCGTAAACCCGTCTGTTGGCGGGGGGATGTGAACCCTACCGGGTGTAAACTACAGTCAGACATTTTCTCCTCCTTAGAAAGTTGATGCCGGTGTATCCAAAGGCCGGCATCAACATCCTATTCTTGAATTGGTATCAATAGCTATGATGATCCCATTCGATACTTTACCCGCCACCGCCGAAGCCCTCCGCCAACAATTTGGCCTCCCCGGACTGAGTGTAGCGATTACACTGGGCCGCGAAATCATCTTCGAGCAGGCTTTCGGCATCGCCGATCTGGAAACGCAAGCGCCTCTGACGACCGAAGCCATCCTGCCTATTGGTTCGATCACCAAAACCTTCATCGCCACGCTGCTCATGCAACTGGTAGAGCAGGGTGTGGTCAGTCTGGCCGATCCGCTGCGCTGCTACATCCCGGAATACCCCCATTCAGCCACCACCCTGCGCCAACTGGCCGCGCACACCAGTGGATTGCCGCGTGATGCAGCCGTCAACTACCCAATGAACTACACCATCGGAGCCTGGCCAGCCAGCGCGGGTCAGATTCCCTTGGAATGGTATGCGCCGACGGATGTACTGCTGGCATCTTTGCCTACCATCGAATTGGAAACTCCGCCCGACAGCGGCAAGGTCTACTCCAACCTGGGCATCTGCCTGCTGGCAATCGCCCTCGAACGCGCCGCCGGGCAGCCGATCCAACACCTATTGGCTGAACGTATTTTTGCTCCATTGGGAATGACTTCCAGCGAACTGGTTTTCTCGCACCGACAGCTTTCTCCGGCGTTGGCTGGGCGGTTGCCCCCTGGCTACGTTTTCACCGAACAGGGCTGCTTGCCTGCCCCATCGTGGGAGTTGGGCTGCGCCGGGTACACGGGCGGCATCTGCTGCACCGTTGGCGACCTGGGGCGCTACCTGGCTTTTCATCTATCCCCGCAGCCATCTGACCGCGTGTTGACACCTGCCAGTGTGCGGCGTATGCGCCCGGCCCACTCTTCCGGCGATGCTTTTCTGGGTTGGTGGAAGGGCTGGCATGCCGGGCGTGAGAATTTTGGTCACGATGGGGGGCATGTCGGCTATCTGGCAGTGGCGCTGGGCATTCCAGATTTGCAGTTGGGCGTGGTGACGATGGTCAATCGCTTCAACCCTGCCCGCTTTGAGAATCATGGCACCGAGATCGCGCGCAAGTTGTTAGAGATTCTCGCCCCGCAAGTGGCTGCCCTACCCCAAAAGCAGTTCGATCCCGCCGCGTTGGATTTACATTCTTATGAAGGAATCTATACCCTGGCAGGCGGAATGACCCCCTTGAAGGTAGAATCTGCCCCTGAAAGGCTGACTCTTTCCTGGCTGGATCGCCCTTACCCTTCGGAAACCTACCTCCCTATTGGCCCGGATCAATTCTCCCCCGAGACATTGCCAATCCCCATTCCACTGCTCACTTTCACCCGCAATGAACAGGACGCAGTTACCAAACTGAGCCATGCACTATTTACCTTTACGAAAACTACACCATGACCAAAACCGTTGACTCCTTTCGCTTCATCAGCGGCATTACCAAACGCATGATCCAAAACTGGATCAAAATGGAAACGCCGCGCTCAATCCCGTGGACGCCGCTGGCCAAACCGCTGGCCGAATGTAACGTGGCCCTGCTCAGTTCGGCAGGTATCGCGCTGAAGACCGACAAACCCTTCGACCAGGAAACCGAGTGCCAGCAGCCCTGGTGGGGCGACCCATCTTACCGGGCGCTGCCGAATACGGCCACCGAAAAGGATGTACGTCTGTATCACCTGCACATTGATCCCTCTGACGCTGAGCAAGATTTGAACTGCCTGTTTCCCTTACAACGCTTACAGGAAATGGCGCAGGCCGGGCGGGTGGGGCGCAGTTCGCCGCGACACTATTCCATCATGGGCTACATCTTGAACCCTGAAGTGCTGTTGCGCGAAACTGTGCCGGCATTGATCCGCAATTTACGGGAAGACCTGGCCGATGTGATTGTATTGGTACCTGCCTGACCGATCTGCTGCTGGTCCGTTGGACTGGTACAGAGAGAACTCGAATCCGCCGGTTTCACCACCATCTGTCTGACCCCCGTGCCTGATCTGACCGCATCCGTCAGCGCGCCGCGCATTGCGGCCATCGAATACCCGTTGGGGCGCACGTTGGGCAAACCCGGCGACGCCGCGGGGCAGATGGCCGTGTTGGAAGCCACCCTGCAAGCGCTGGAAACTATTCAGACCCCTGGCGAGGTTGTTCATCTGCCCTTCGAGTGGCCGGAAGCGCCCAAAGACGTGCGCAACCACCCGCCCGAAGCGCCGCCGATTGCCAAATATCTGGCGCGCAACCCCTGGTTTTTGCCGAAATTGCTATCGCGCAAAGTGTAGTTTATGATGGAGATGTTGTCATGCTGACCATTGAATATCTTGGCGCACAAACACTTTTCGATGTCCTGAACCGTTTACGCCAGGGACAGACCTCCACCGAGGCAGAAATCTGCCTGGCGCTAGACGCCAACGCTTTTTTCGTGAACTATTACAGCCAGTGGAACGGCGTCACCCGCCAAAACATCGGCGAGACCCTGCAACACTTTGCCCAACCGGATTGGCAGACCGATCACCCGGTGCTGGCTGGCCTGAGGCGCGGTTTTCATTTTGCCCTGGAACACCTGAACGAATTGCAATCCAGCTTGAATAACTTGAAAGGCCTGGATGCCTCCACCCTGACCGAACAGACGGCCGCCTTTCTTCCACCGGACACACCCCTGGAAGCGACCATCCATTACACGGTAGATGGCTTCAACGGAGGTTTTCAGTTTCAGGGTGGCATCGGTCTGAGTTTGCTACACTTCAACCATCCCGACCAATTGGGGCCAGTCATCCGCCATGAACTGCACCATGTCGGTTTTGGCTATTGGGCGGCACGCGACCCCATCCGGCAGGCCATTCTCAACGAAATGTCAGGGCGAGCAGTGGCCGTGCGGCACGTGCAAAACCTGTTGGCCGAGGGCCTGGCAAATTTTTACTGTTCCCCGCTCAAGGCTGAATCGGCGCACATGCCTGCCGTAGTCGTCGCTAAGTTGGAACATTTCGCTCGTGAAGATCGCCTTCTGCTGGCCCAGGCCGGCGATGTGCTTGCCAAAGCATTGGCCCCTGGCGCTGATTACCAGGCATGCCAGATCGCCTACGATGAAATCGCCGTTGACCTGGAAGGGATTCAGCCTGCCGGCCATTACATCGGGGCGCGTATGGTGGAGATCATGAGCCAGGTTCATTCCACCGAAGCCATCGTTGCCTGTGTGTGTTCGCTGCCCGATTTTTTGGCGCTCTACAACCGTGCTGCTGAACAAACCGGTGCGCCGTTATTCGATCCCACTGCCGTGGCGCAATTTGGGCAGCTATGGCAACTGAACCCGGAGTCTCAATGAACACCCTGCAAATTGAAACCCCCTCCCAAAAAGTAATTACATCGGATGGTGTTGCGCTGCACGTTGAAATCGGCGGACGCGGCGTGCCCTGCTTGTACGTTCACGGCGGGCCGGGGTCGGGTAGCTATTGGGCGCGCAAGTTCGCCGGTGACATCTTCGAGCGCCACTTCCAGATGATCTACCTGGATCAGCGCGGCTGCTGCCGGTCATCCAGCCCACAGGATGGTAATTACACGTTGGAACGGATGGTGGCCGATTTCGAGGAAGTACGCCAATCCCTCGGCGTCGAACGCTGGCTGACGATGGGCCATTCCTTCGCTGGGCTGCTGCAAATGGGTTACATCCAACGCTTTCCGCAGATCATCCAGGGCATGCTGTTCATCAATGCTGCCCTGAACCTGAATGAAACTTTTCGCCTGGGCTATTGCCCCCGCGCCTGTGAATTGCTGGGCATCGCCGATGCTACACCCTACACCGACGAAGC
>CAIQJJ010000725.1 GCA_903872065.1 uncultured Anaerolineales bacterium
CTTAAGCGTGCTGATTGCGGCGCGCCAGTCGGTGGACGCCCTCAACCGGCAGACGCAGGAATTCAGCCGCAACGGCTCGCCCTTTTTCAACTTCCTGGAGGAAATCGTCTTGGGACAGTTTTCAGCGAAGGCCGCCGGCGATCTGCTGGCGTTGGATAAGCGCTTCACCCCGGCCGAGCGCCAGGCGCTTTACCGGCTGTGCGGCGGGCATCCCTACCTGCTGCAGGTAGCCGCTTCCGCGCTGTGGAATGTGTACAAGGAGGATGAAGGCGATCCCGCCCGCCGCCTGGCCTCGGTGCAAAAATTCCTGCTGGCGCAGGCTGCCCCAACGCTGGCGGACACCTGGCGCGCCTGGACGCCGGCGGCGCGGCGCGCCTTTACCATCCTTGCCCTGGACAACGCCCCGACCCTGTTGGGCGAGCGCAGCTTTGATCTCAACGCCTTGCTCAGGACCCTGCATGAAAATACCCCCGAAATCTATTTCCTGGAGCAGCGCGGCTATATCAGCCCGGACGCCCGGTTTGCCAGCGAATGGAAGATCAGCGCCGAGATGATGATCCACTGGCTGGCGTTCGAATTGACCGTCGCTTTACGCAGCAATGATGATTTGGGCGGCTGGTCGAGCGCCCAGGGTTGGGATGGGCTGTTCACGAAGGCTGAAAAGGCGCAGTTGGTCAAAGCCGCCGGCGGCTTGGGCGCGCTGCTCAAGGGCGGGGCAGAGGTCTTTATCAAGGCCTGGGCTGAGGGGACGGCGAAGGGGATGACGAAGTAATTTATCGAAAAGACCTTTAGGGTTTCGGAAAACCCTAAAGGTCTCGTTTTTCATCCTTGCCGGCGCTGCTGAAACACGATCTCTGTTAGAAATAACCCTTCTGCTTTACCAGCAGCCCACCTTCTCGCGCTCCTGGCGCTCTTCGACCGGCACATAGTCGCGGCATTCCGGGCCAAGATAAATCTGGCGCGGGCGCGAAATCTTCTGCTCCGAGTCGCACAGCAGTTCCAGCCAGTGCGAGATCCAGCCCGCGGTGCGCGGGATGGCGAACAGGACGGTGAACATGGCCATCGGCATCTTCATCGCCTGGTAGATGATGCCCGAGTAGAAGTCCACGTTGGGGTACAGCTTGCGCGAGATGAAGAAATCGTCGCTCAGGGCAATCCGCTCCAACTCCAGCGCGATGTCAATCAGGCGGTTGCGCCCGGTCACCTCGAAGACCTCATCAGCGATCTTCTTGATGATGCGCGCCCGCGGGTCATAGTTCTTGTAGACGCGGTGGCCGAAGCCCATCAAGAGCGCCTCGCGCCGCTTGACCTTGTCAATGAACGCCGGCACGTTCTTGATGTCGCCGATCTCGGCCAACATGCGCAGCACTTCCTCGTTGGCGTTGCCGTGCAGTGGGCCGTAGAGCGCCGCCGACGCGCCGGCCAGCGCCGAATAGGGATCCGCCTGCGACGAACCGATCACGCGCATGGCGTTGGTGCCGCAGTTCAGCTCGTGATCCGCGTGCAGGATGAACAGCACATTCAGGGCGCGCTCCAGCACCGGGTTGGGCTGATAATGCGTCTCCGTCATCTTGAACATCATCTTCAAGAAATTGCCCACATAGCTCAAGCCGTCATCCGGGTAGTTGAAGGGGAAGCCCTGGTTGTGGCGGGCGGTGAAGGCGGCGATGGTCGCCACTTTGGCCACGGCGCGCACAATCTGCAGGTGACGCTTGTCCAGGTCAGTAACCTGGCGCGCTTCCGGGTAGAGCGTCGCCAGCGAGGCGACCGCGCTGATGAAGATGCTCATCGGGTGGGCGTCGTAGCGGAAAGTGTGGATCAACTGCTCGATATTCGAGTGCAGCAGGGTATGAATCTGGACTTCATGCTCCCAGGCGGCCAACTGTTCCTGCGTGGGCAGGTCGCCATACAGCAGCAGATAAGCCGTCTCCAGGTAGTTGCTTCTTTCCGCCAACTGCTCGATCGGATAGCCGCGATAGCGCAGGATGCCCTTATCGCCGTCAATGAACGTGATATTGCTTTTGGTCGAGGCGGTGTTGGTGAATGCCGGATCGTAGGACATCAATCCGAAATCTTCTGCATCCGTCTTGATCTGGCGCAGATCAAGAGCCTTGATCGTGCCATGGGTAATAGGGACTTCATAAGTTTTACCGGTGCGATTATCGGTAATCGTCAGGGTGTCTTTCGACATAGTGGCCTCCTTTGAGAGATAGGTAAGACTGATGGAAATTTAAGGACACACAGATAAGCCTTATTATACTCGCCGCGGTATAATCCGCCCATGTCAAAACGCATTTTTCAACGAATTGCCATTGGTCTGCCCCTATGCTTTCTGCTGGCGTTAGGCGTCTACTTCCTGCCGCCGGTGCAGGAACGGCTGGCCTGGCGTGTGGATGTCTTCAAGTCGCAAGTCTACTACTGGTTCAAACCGCCTGAAAAGGAAGTGTTTGTGCCGCAAGGGCAAAGCGCCGCCGCCAGCCCAACGCCGTCCATGACGCCCAGCGCCGCCCCCACTGCCAGCCCTACCGCAGCCGCCACAGCGACGGCTACCGCGGCCGCCGCCGCGACGCAGCCGACGCCCACCCCTGGCGGCCCCACCGCCACCCTCACGCCCACCAACACCCTGACCCCCTCGCCGACCGTCATCCCGCCCAGGGTTCAGCTTAAGGGCGTGATCCATGAATATCAGAAGTGGAACAACTGCGGGCCGTCCACCCTGTCTATGGCGCTCTCCTTTTGGGGCTGGAAAGGCACGCAGATGGACGTGGCGGCGGTGATCAAGCCCAACCCGCGCGACAAAAATGTGATGCCTTACGAAATGGAGACCTTTGTCGAGGAGAACGCCGGCCTGCAGGCCCTGGTGCGCGTGGGCGGCACATTGGAACTGCTCAAGCGCCTGGTCGCGGCCGGCTTCCCGGTCGTCATTGAGCGCGGTTTCGAGGTCTCCGGCCACGGCTGGATGGGCCATTACGAGGTCGTCACCGGCTACGACGACGGCAAGAAAGCCTTCATCACGCAGGACTCCTACATCATGCCCGATCTGCCCGTGCCGTATACCGAAATGGCAGCCTACTGGCAGCAGTTCAACTATATCTACCTGGTCATCTACCCGGCGGAGCGCGAGAGCGAGCTGCTCGCCCTGCTCGGCGCGGACGCCGATGAGACGGTCAACTTCCAAAACGCGGCCCAGCTTGCCTCGAACGAAATCTTCAGCCTGGAGGAGCCGGCGCGCTATTACGCCTGGTACAACCGCGGCACCAATCTCGTCCGCCTGCAAGATTACGCCGGCGGAGCTGCCGCCTACGACGAGGCGTTCAAAATTTACCCATCCATCCCTGAAAAGCAGCGCCCCTGGCGCATGATCTGGTACCAGACCGGCCCTTATTTCGCCTATTTCTACAGCGGGCGCTCTTATGATGTGATCAACCTGGCCACCACCGCCATCCTCAGCACCGACGAACCCGCCTTCGAGGAAACCTGGTATTGGCGGGCGATGGCGAAAAACGCCCTGGGCGACAGCGACGGGGCGGTGGAAGACCTGCGCGTCAGCCTGAAATGGCATCCTGACTTTGCGCCCAGCCTCCAACTGCTGGCCGCCTTAGGAGTACAGCCGTGATCCGTTTGCTCCATTTTGCCGATGCCCATATTGACATGGCCAACTATGGCCGCCACGACCCGCAGAGCGGGCTGCCGCTGCGCGTGATGGACTTTCTCAAGTCGCTGGACACGATCATCGAGACGGCCATCGCCGAGCGCGTCGACCTGGTCATCTTTGCCGGCGACGCCTACCGCGACCGCTCGCCGGCCCCCACCTTTCAGCGCGAGTGGGGGCGGCGCATCATGCGCCTGTCGCGCGCCGGCATCCAAACCCTGCTCCTGGTCGGCAACCACGATCTCTCGCCGGCGCTTGGACGGGCGCACGCCATTGAAGAGTTCACCACGCTCGAAGTGCCTTATGTGCGCGTGATTGACCGCCCCTGCTTCTTAGGGCCTTCCGATTTGCAGGGGCTGCCCGTGCAGGTGATCGGCCTGCCCTGGGTGGCGCGCTCGGCATTGATGGCCAACCTGGAGATGAGCGCCCTGGCCCCAGAGAAGGTCTACGCGGCGATCGAGGAGCGCCTGAGCGCCATCGTCGAGGACTGGATCGCCGCCGCCGATCCCGCCCTGCCGATCGTGCTGACGGCCCATGCCTCGGTGCAGGGGGCCAGGTATGGCGGCGAGCGCGCCGTGATGCTGGGCGGCGACCTGGTCATCCCGGCCTCCCTGGTCAAAGACCCGCGCCTGGATTACGCCGCCTTGGGGCATATTCACAAGCCGCAAAACCTGAACGAGGGCCTTCACCCGCCGGCGATCTACCCCGGCTCCATCGAGCGCATTGACTTTGGCGAGATCGCCGAAGATCGCTTCTTCATCACCGCCCAGGTGGCGCGCGGCCATACGCAGGTCGAGTGGCGGCAGTTGAAGGGGGTGCGCCCGTTCATAGACCGTTTCGTCCGCCTGGCCTCGGCAGACAACGTCACCCACCGCCTGCTGGAGGCGCTGCCGCCGCCCGCCGAACTGGAAGGGGCCATCCTGCGCCTGGCGCTGGAGTACCCGCGCGAGTGGGACAGCCTGATTGATGAGGCCGCCCTGCGCAAATACGCCGCGCCGGCCTTCGAGTTCCACCTGCTGCGCCGCCCGCAGGTGGACGCCCGCGCCCGCCTGCCCGATAATGTGGCGGTGGGCAGCCTGACCCCGCTCGAACTGCTCAGCCTCTACTGGAACTCCGCCAACCTCCCCGAAGACGAAGAACTCACCCGCCTGGCAGACGCGATCATCCATTCTCCGGCGTAGAGACGTCAAATTCTCGGCAGTACAAACCGGCTTTCCCCTACCCTGCGAACGGGAGCGTATCACGCCGGAGAAAATTTAACCGCTAAGCCCCGGCAATTGTTCGGGCTCTCTGAAAAAACAGCGCGGCGACCCATGCTTTGCGCCGGTTATACTTAAAAACTTGGCGTTCTTTGCGGCTGGTTCGTCGTCGAGTATTATCGCTATCTCTCCACCGTCAACTCCACCGTCTACAACAACACATTTGAAGTTTTGTTAAACCTGAACACCGGTGAGATTCGCTTCCAATATGAGACGCTGCCTAACGGCGGGGCCGGTTCCGCCACGATTGGGGTGGAAAACGCCAACGGGTCGAGCGGCGTCCAGGTCAGTTACAACGACGCCAGCGGGGCCAGCAGCAGCATGGGCTACAAGTTCACCCCCGCCCCGCCGCAGCCCTCCAAAACCTATACGATCAGCGTGGACAGCACCATGCAGTCGGTGGGATTCTTGCTCACCGGCTACAGCGGCGACTTTGATCCGCTGCTGGTCACAACCCCCAGCGGAAGCGCCACCCAATGCACCGACAGCGGCGTCTTGTGCCTCGATCTCGACCTGGTGCAGTACGTCCAGGTGGATGTCAAGGGGCGCACCGGCGTGTGGAGCGCGGTGGTTGCCGCCGGCCCCTCCGGGCAGGGAACTTTCTCCTTCACCAGTTTTGCCGCCAGCCCCCTCTCGGTGAGCAGCAGCTTTGACCACAGCCTGGCCACGCGCGCCCACAACTTGCTGGTGCGCCTGACGCAGCCAGTGGACGGCAGCCGCCTCACCGGGCGCATGCTCAGCACGGCAGGCGCCGCCTTTGGCGCATCGTTCAACTTCTTCGATGACGGCGCGCATGGCGATGGGCGCGCTGGCGACGGCTTGTTCGGCTCCGAATCCTTCGACCCGCCCGGCGCGGGCAGCGCCTTCCTGCGCCTGAACGGAGAGGTAGGCGGCGAAAGCTTTGAGCGCATCGACTCCACGCCCTACACCTTCGCGCCGGTGGAACTAACCTCCCTGGGCGATATGACCAATGACGGCGGCCCCACCATCCTGTCCTTCCAGTTGACCAATTACGACACGGTCAATCACTGCTACTGGGTGTCTTCTGACGGGCCAGAGGGTTGGCGGCTCTCCTTCCCCTTCTTCGCGCTGGTTTGCGCCAACGCTGGCGAAAGCAAGCCTGTTGCGTTCACCGCCTACCTGAGCGCGGAGAATTCCAACGACCTGCCCAGTGGGACGACCGGCATCATGACCGTCTCGGTCAGCGAGTGGGAAAAGGGCGAGATCAGCGACTCGGCCAGCGCCCGCATCACGCGCGTGCGCCCGCCGGCGGTGGTATCCATCTTCAATCCCACCTTCTACCTGCGTCCCAACGGCGATCAAACCACGCTGGAGGTCTTTGTGGTAGACGATCAAAATGTAGCGGTCGGGGATGGCACCACTCTCACACTGGAAGCGTCCAGCGGCGTGATCAGCCCCACTTATGGCACGACCGTAGGCGGAATGTTGTACGCCACGTTCACCAGCGGCCCGACCGCCGGCAGCGCCGTCATCACCGCCACGACCGCCAACAGCATCTCAGCGACCACCACAATTGAGATTGGCGATCCCAAGCCCAGCCAGATCGCCCTGGCCACCTCAGCCGATCGCTTGCCGGCCGGCGGCAGCGGCCAGGCGACGCTGACCGCTGCCGTCACCGACCGGTGGGGGGATCCGGTCGCCGGGCAAGAAGTGCGCCTGGGCATAGAGGGCGACGGCCAATACGGCCTGATCAACGGCGCCGAGGTCGTCACCGGCACCACAGATGCCAACGGGCAGTTCAGCGCCGTCTTCACCAGCGGGGCGAGCGGCGGCGTGATCGGTGTGCGCGCCGAACTGTACGTCGAACGAGACGGCAGCAAGGTCGCCGTCCAAAACGCCCGCCGAGAGCTGACACTGGAATATAAACAGTACCTGCCCTTCGTGCAGCGTTAGCTCAAAATAACAAACGCCTCGCATCCGGCGCTGCCGGGTGCGAGGCGTCAAGATCGCGTGTACCAACGCACATCTTATGCGTTGATTCCCATACGCATCAGAACCCCCAGAAATTCTTGAAAAGTCGGGTTGCGCTGGTAAGCTTCTTGTACATTGACATGTAACGCCAGGCATTCTACACTGCCCGGGGTATAGTCCTCAGGACGCCGCCGTCTGCTTTGCTGAATCAGCCACTTTTTAGGATCGCGCGGACGCACGGATGTGTCTTCGGGAATCGCAAAACGAATAGAGAATCGTTCCAGACCATCGCACACGATCTCTCCCTTTTCGAGACCGCCAATCAGCCATGATTCCAATTCCCATTTCGCCCAACAGACCACAATGTCTACCCCTAATGAACTACCTATTTTTTGGGCGCGCAGCGGCATCTGCTGTCTTTCCAATTCCAAATTATTCTCGTCCTGATTGCACAGATAGGGTGGAAAAGTCTTGTCACTGTCCAGCAGCACAATGAATTGGCGGCTGCCTATGGCCTCATGACGCCGCACAAATCCTTCCAGCCCGCGTGGGCGGCCGCGGCTATCCACACTTTCATCTAAAATATACGGCTTCCCATGCGCGTCCACGTATTTGACTTCAGGAACGCTGTGCAGCAAAGAACGTTGGCGCGCTTTTTCCAACAGGATAGGAAGCGCGCGTAAATCGCCAGCCCCTTCGACGATCAACGTAATCATCGCTTATTCCCCGTTCTGTTGTGTATTTAACAGGCGCAGCGGGTCATCGCCCATGTCGCCATCTCGTAAATACTCGCTCGGACGACCGATATTATTGGCAATCGCCTGGATAGTCTTTGTCGGTGCGGCGACAATAGAGATTTTATCGCGCTGTGAGATGAAACAGCAGCTCTTAAATTGCTTATCCAACAATTTGTCCGCTCGCAGAACCTCGTCTGCTACGACCGGGGAATGAGAAGTTAGAAACACTTGCGAGGGGAATTTCTCGCGCGTTGCCACATGATAGACAAGTTCTAACAGTCGGCTAATGGCATAACGATGAAGTGCATTTTCTGGTTCTTCCAACAAAATAACCGCCGGAGGCGCCTTTTGCAAAAAGATAGCAAACAATCCCAACAAACGCACCGTTCCATCCGACATATCTGAGAGTTGAAATTCATTACCGCTGTCAGCTTCGCTAAACTTCAACGTATGAAAGGCCGGGCCAAATTCGGGGCGAATATCCCGAATGTAAGGAACCGGTTCACGAAGTTGGGTTAACAAAGACTGCCGAATAGAGGGATCACCCAACACCCGAATCAAAAACGGCACAAGATTATCTCCGTTTGCACTAAGTTCGATATCTCCCCTCCCCAAAACAAGCTTGGCAAGCGCCGCATCAATATTATAAGCGCGCCATGAACCAACAAAATCGGTGATCGTCTTTAATTCACCGGCCTGGCCAAAGGCGGATAAAATCAGCGCGTCGGTTTCAATATTGGCAAAATCAGGTTCCAGGCGCTTCAAATCTTCACTCAAGTGATTGATTCGTTCGCCGCTGCGTTCGTAAGTTAATTCAACCGGGAGCTGCGCATCAAATAAAGGATAGTCCTGCGCCTTAGGCCGTCCGGCTTTACGTTTATACACAACAGCCCTCAACCACTCGCGCGACACTCGCAAATCCCCCTTGCTTTGGGTAAGCTCGAAACCATACACAATACTTTCAATGCCGCGCGCAGCATCCTGAGTCGCCTCAAATTCCACGTGGAATTTGAACGGCGCGCCTGTTCCCTGCCGTGTACGAATAGCGTTTTCTCCACCCATGTCATTCATCGTATATTTCAAACCATCCCTGGGCAGCCGGGCAATAAAGCGTACCAATTCAGCCAGGTTTGACTTGCCAGTGCCATTCGCCCCAATGACCAGGTTAACATGCCCCGGCTGGATATTGAACTCGCGCAGCCCTTTGAACCCTTGCACAATCAGTTTCGTAATCATCCTACCTCCAGATGTAAACAACCGCAAGAAAAGTATAGCATATTAATAGACAAACTCTCGAATGTCATAGCGGCTGATGTGCGGGACGCCGCCGGCGGTGGAAAACTTCAGCCCGGCCTCAATCTGCTCACCCTGGATCAGACGCTCCTCGGCATTCAGCGGCTGCAGGCCGGCCTCATAAGCGTCGCGGGTATATTCCATCCCTTCAGCTTCCACCAGTTCAGAAAAGTAGATCAGATCATCCGCATCCAGGCGCATCGCGTTCAGGACAGAGATCGTCTCGCGCACGTGCTGGCGGGCGTAAGCCTGGCCGCCGGCGCCGAGCAGCACAATCACCCCCACCGCCACCCCACTGGTCTTCATCGCCTGCACCGCCTGGATGGCGTCCGCCGCTTTGCCCGGCTTCTTGAGAAAACTGAGCAGCGGTTGGCAGCCGCTCTCCAGGCCGATATACACGCGCTTCAAGCCGGCCTGCGCCAGGCGGCGGTAATCGGCAGCACTCTTTTTCTCCCCGCTGAACCCATCCAAGAAAGCGTACAACCCACCCAGCGCGGCGACATCGAAAACTTCGTGAACGACCTCCAGCAGGGCCAACAAACGCGGCATGGGGATCACCAGAGCGTTGGCGTCGCCCAGGAAGATCGTCCGGCGCAGGCTCAACCCCTCGCCCAAGAAATCGCGCACCGCCTGGGCATGCTGGCGAAAGCTCTGCGGCGACTGGATGCGAAAGCGCCGGTCGCGGTAAAAAGTGCAAAAGGTGCAGGTATTGAACGAACAGCCCAACGCCATTTGCAAAACAACCGCCATGTATTGATCGGGCGGCAAAATGCCCACCGGCTGGTACACCTGGGAATACTGCCGCACATCCGCCTGGGAACGCGCGGCGTCAAAGGCCAGGGCGCGGGCAAAACCCAACGCGCCGGCCGGCGGCAGATCAGCGTTCAAAACCGCCTGCCCTTGCTGGATCGCAGCGTAGAGCGCCGCGGCGCGTTGGCGGGCGCGTTCTTCGAACTCCAGCGAAGCCGGCGGGAAAATCCAGCGCCGCTCCCGCGCCTCATTCGCCGTCCCCCATTTAGCGACCAAC
The DNA here is from genome assembly GCA_903872065.1 of uncultured Anaerolineales bacterium. Lineage (GTDB taxonomy): Bacteria > Chloroflexota > Anaerolineae > Anaerolineales > UBA4823 > CAIQJJ01. Next base: position 9,901 of record CAIQJJ010000725.1, read on the forward strand.
TTCCCATCCAACCCGCGGCGGTACGAGACATTTTCGACCAGCGCCGTCCACAAACGGCCGGCGCAGTCAAAGCTGTACACCTCCGCCTTACCATCCCACTCAAGGCTGAGCGTCAGGCAGTTTGACTTGATCGAAAGATTGAAGGAATGATTCTGCCATTGACCGAGGATCACCATATCCGATCTCCTTGCGGGACATTATACTGGCGTTTTGCCCGCCAAACCGTCAAAATCGTTTATCATTAAGGAGTCCGCTCATCGAGCGTGACCCAATCCCCAGAAACTATTTCAGGTGTATCATGGCTTCTCTGAAAAAATTATTCATGTTAGACCCCAATGTCGTTTTCCTCAACCACGGTTCTTTTGGCGCTTGCCCACGCCCGGTCTTCAAGGCTTACCAAAACTGGCAGCGACGCCTGGAGAGGCAGCCAATCCAATTCTTCCAGCACGATCTGCGCGATCTCGAAAAAGAGACCCGCCAGGCCCTGGGAGCCTTTTTGAACACCAGCCCCGACGATTTGGCGCTGGTCACCAATGCCACTTACGGCGTTAATATCATTTCACGTTCCCTGGAGTTAGGCCCTGGCGACGAAATTCTGACCACTGATCAGGAATATGGCTCCTGCGAAAATGCCTGGCGCTTTGCCTGCCGCGCCACTGGCGCTGTCTTTCGCCAGCAGCCCATCTCCTTGCCAGTCCGCTCGACCACTGAGGTGGTTGACGAATTCTGGCGCGGGGTCACACCCAAGACAAAAGTAATCTATTTCAGCCACATTACCTCCCCCACCGCCTTACGCCTGCCGGCCGAAGAAATCTGCCGACGCGCCCGACAGAGCGGCATCCTTACCTTAATTGATGGGGCGCATGCCCCTGGTCAGATACCATTAGATCTGAGCGCGCTGGGCGCCGATTTCTACACGGGGAACTGCCACAAATGGATGCTTTGCCCCAAGGGCGCTGGCTTTCTGCACGCGCGCCCGGAAGTGCAGCATTTGGTCAAGCCGCTAGTGGTCAGCCGGGCTTATGACCCGGAAAACTCTCCCGCCAGCCATCCCATGCCAGATTATTTTAGCTGGACCGGCACGCGCGACCCGGCGGCTTTCCTTTCAATTCCCGCAGCACTGGCCTTCATGGAAAAATACCATTGGGATGAGGTGCGCCAGCGCTGCCACAGTTTACTGCGCCAGGCCATCCAGCGCATCTGTGATTTGACCGGCATGGAGGCGCTTTACCCACTCGATTCCGACTTCTACTCCCAGATGGGGATTGCGCCGCTGCCTCATCTCACCGATCCGGCCATGTTCAGACAGCGTCTCTACGAAGAAAAACGCATTGTAATAC
>CAIQJJ010000726.1 GCA_903872065.1 uncultured Anaerolineales bacterium
CCGAGTCTGGTGCAATACGGAGGGAAAGATCAGTCTCCCGCTGAATCTGCAGGACGAAAACATCCAGGTCTGGCGCGGCGCGAACCTGTCTGGGCGCGGACGGCGCGCGGTTTATGGACGGGTGGGATTTGGCGAGGCGCAGGTTGCTTTTGAGATGGCAGATGGGTGTCTCAACCTGGAGATTGATGAAGAAAGCGCCGGGCGTTGGCTGTATGTGGTCAAACCGCTCAAATCATAAACTTTTGCACATAAGACTCTGGAGGCGGCTTGCGAAACAAGCCGCCTTCAGCTACAAAATCTAAAAAGGAAGAATATGCCGCCGAAATCTGTTTTCGACCCACAAAGCTTTGAAAACCCGGACAATCTTTATCGCCCCCTGCAAATTGTGCATGGGCTTGACCGCTTCCTGGATAAAGCCGACACAATGGATGTAGACCCGGCCGGCCAGTGGGCAGAGGTGCTGCAAGCAGGGCCAGGGGATGAGAAAGAGAGCGCCGCCCTGGATCAAGAGTTGGATCGCTACCTGCAAAAACTGGCCGATCTGGGAAATGGGGGAATCGTGACCAATGTGGGCTTCGAGGATTACCTGGTCAGCCGCCGCCAGTGGGAAATCTTGCGCCGCGGGCTGCGCCGTGCGACGGAATTGGGATTGCGCGCCTGGATCTATGACGAAAAAGGGTATCCAAGCGGGACAGCCGGCGGGATTGTGACGCGCGCCAACCCGGAATTTGCCGCCCTGGGATTGGCTTGCTACACCTGGCGCGTCGAAGGGCCAACTCAGATCGCCCTACCTTTGCCGCCAAGCTGTCGCAAATTCGTCTGGGCGGGGGCGACGCGCCAGGTTGAAACAGCCAGCCGTACGACGGTGATTGATCTCTCGCAAGGGTTGGATGAATGGCAAAATCTGCATTGGGATGCGCCGGAAGGGGAATGGCATATCTTCTACATGGCGGAGCGGGTGATGTACGAAGGCACGCACGCGGCAGGAAATGTCAGCGAGTGGAAGCAATATATCAACCTGCTCGATCCAGAGGCGACGCGCGCCTTTTTGCGTGTGACGCATGAGGCTTACCGGCGCGAGATCCCCGCCGATCTCTGGCCGCACATTGAGGCCTTTTTCACCGACGAACCGTCTTTCATCACGCATTATGTGCCGCCGCTGCCAGAGCGCTATTGGGATAAAGTGCCGGTGTTCGACAAGCCATTTTTCACCGACCGACCGCCAGCCTTGCCCTGGGTGCATGATTTTCTGGCGCAGTTTCAGACGCGCAAAGGCTATGACCTGCGCTCTGTGTTATTTGCCTTGTTTTTCTCGCAGAACACTGAGGCGCGTTCTGTGCGCCAGGATTACTATGAAGTGCTGACGGCGCTGATCAGGCGGGGATTTTACGAACCGATCCAGAGGTGGTGCCGGCAGAATAATGTGCTGGCATCGGGACATGTGCTGTTAGAAGAAAATATTCTCGATCACGCCCCCTTCGAGGGCAGCTTGTTCGCGGCGCTGCGTCACTTCGACCTGCCAGGGATTGATATGCTCAACGCCAACCCGCAAGAAATGATCGGCGGGGGGTCGTTTATGGGACTATCCATTATGGCGGCCAAGCAAGCGGCCTCGGTGGCGCACCTGACTGGCTGCAGCCGCGTGCACAGCGAATCATCCGATTGGGAACAGCACAACCGTGGGGCGTTTGCCAGCCTGAAAGAACGCCTGGGGCAGGCCAATTTGCTGCACGTGATGGGCGTCAACCAAATCACCTCGTATTTTGGTTGGGCGGAACTGGATGAAGAGGCCTGGCGACAGTATAACCAATATGTCGGGCGCATCTCTTCGCTGCTCAGTGGGGGGCGGCACGTGTGCGACACAGCAGTGCTGTACCCAATCCGCAGCCTGTGGAGCGACTACCTGCCCCCCTTGCAGCCGGAGAAAAGCTGGGGGGAGCGCGACTACCGCTCGCCCAGGGTGGAGCAGATCGCGCAAGCTTACCCCATGGTGGTCAAAGAGTTGCTAACCCATCAGATAGACCTGGACATTATAGATGAGGAAGCTGTTCTAAACGGAGCGGTGCGCGACGGCCGGCTGCATGTAAGCGAGGAAGCCTACCGTCTCATCGTCCTACCGCCGTTAAGCGCAATCAGCCTGGAGGTCGTTTACACATTGCAGGCGTTTACCCAGTCGGGCGGGCAGGTGGTGGCTGTTATAGGCAGTGAGGCGCCAGTGGGAACAACGCCTATTCAAAACGCGGCGCTGCAAGAGGCCTGGCAGGCGCTCTTCGCCCCTGGCGGCGGCGGGACTACGATCGCGCTGAGTGATCTACCGCGCCTGGCGCTGAATGCTCCCGATCTTCAACTGGCGCAGGAGAATCCGGACATTCTTTACACCCATCGCTTGCTTGAGGGTCATCATGTTTACTTTATCATCAACAATGCGCCGCAGCCGGTCGTCATTCACCCAAGCCTGCGCGAAAAAGGGCCTTACCAGCTTTATCATCCGCTGACGGGAAAGATCAGCGCAGCAGATGCGCCTCTGCGCCTGGAACTGGAAGGCTACGAAGGAATTTTTATCAAGACCGCTCATCCACAAGCGCAAATCGTGGTAGAGTCAGAACAATAGGGATTTCTTATGCAGCATGATGTTTTTGCCGATAGCTGGGTTGCAACAGACGCCCTGGGGAGGGAACTGCCGGGGCATGATGAATGCGGCGGGCCGCGCCCGAATCGCTTCGTGGGTATCTTTTATTTTCTCTGCAATAACTACGCCGGCCCTGAGGCGCCGGCGGATGTCAGCAAAATCCTGGCTGCAGACCCAGGACATCCGCAATTTATTCCCCATTTTGGACACTATTGGGGCGAGCCAGAGGCGGGTTATTATCGCTCCGGCGATCGGTGGGTGATCCGCCGCCATGCCTATCAGCTTGCAGATGCGGGGGTTGACACGCTGATCTTCGATGTCACCAACAACCACACCTTTCCGCAAATCTACACTGCGATTTGCGAGGTGTTTCGCCAGGTGCGCGGCGAGGGTGAAAAGACGCCTGACATCTGCTTCCTGGCAAGTCACAAGTCGGCGCTCAAGTTGTGGGAGGAGTTTTATTCCAAAGGGCTGTTTGCAGATCTATGGTTTCAATGGAAAGGGAAGCCGCTGCTGCTATTTGGGCATCACGCCGAACTGCATGGCGACATGAACCAGGTGGTCTTTCCGCAGCCAATGCAAGATTTCTTCACCATTCGCAAAAGTTGGGCCTGGGACTCGCTGGCCTGGTATGGCGAAGAAGGACATCACCGCTGGCCGTGGTGGCGCACTATCCGCAGTGCGTGGGATGGGATACGCCCGGCGTGGCCGAACAGGTACCGGTGGCGGTAGGACAGCACCCGCTCTCGAACATCGGGCGCAGTTTTCACAATGGACGGCAGCCTGAGACAAATGAGTTTGATGTGACGCTGTACACTGGCCAGGGGCGGCACTTTGCCGAACAATGGCAGCGTGCGCTGGAAGTGGACCCTGAGTTTATCTTTATTACTGGCTGGAATGAGTGGATGGCCGGTTCAATGGTGTGCAAAGACCCCAGCCAGGAAGCCTTGCAAGCGTTATGGAGTTTTTACCCCGGGGCGCAGCTTGGCCGCGCCGGGCGCGAGTTGCACGCCGGCGATGTTTATTTTATAGACCAATACAACCAGGAATTCAGCCGCGACGCCGAACCGATGCGCGGCGGGCACAGCGATAATTACTATTACCAGATGATCGCCGGCATCCGGCGCTTCAAAGGAGTACGCCCAATCGAAAAGGCTTCGCCGCCGAAAACGATTGCGCTGCAAGAAAGTTTTGCCCAATGGGATGACGTAAGGCCAGAGTATTGCGACCACCTCTACGAAACGCTGCCGCGCGATGAGCCAGGCTGGGGCAGTGTCGGGCGGTACGTGAACACCAGTGGGCGCAATGAGTTTATACGCCTGAAAATGAGTTATGACGCAGAATATCTTTACTGCTATGCGCAAACACGGGCGCCGATCAGCCCTTACAACGACCCGAACTGGATGATGCTGTTTTTGAACACCGATCAGCGCAAAGAGACCGGCTGGGAGGGTTATGATTTCTTAATCAACTGGCCAGCGCTCGAAGCAGGGGCGACAACCGTAAAGCGCAACCTGGGCGGCTGGCGGTGGGAGCAGTGCGGCGAGGCGCGCTATCGTGTGGAGGGCAATCAATTGATGCTGGCTGTACCGCGAGCATTGGTGGGGCTAGACAACCGGCCGGCCCATTTTGATTTTCATTGGGTGGATAACTTGCAGCGCCCCGGCGAGATCGAGGATTTCTTCCTCTCCGGCGACAGTGCGCCGCCGCGCCGGTTTGACTACCGTTTTTTGGGAGAATAAACCAGTCAGAGATCATGTTTAGGCAACACCCCAAAGGATGAAAAAAGACGCTTTCGTAGTGACGGCTTCAGCCGTTATGGGCAAGGTTAGCGACTGAAGTCGCCACTACAAGCGCCCGACCG
>CAIQJJ010000727.1 GCA_903872065.1 uncultured Anaerolineales bacterium
CTGGATTAAACTCTCGATCTGTACCGGATACTGGCATCCAGCAGAAAGCCGGCAATAACGCCATTCAGACCGGTCAGGCGCGCGATGTGAGTATTACTTATACCACAAGCAGCATAGATCCATCTTCTGATCCTAAAAAAGTTGCTCCTGCGCCATTTCAAACAAACCAACAAGTTATTAAAGAACTAACAGAATCCAACCAAAATGATGATGATAAGAATAACAAATCTTTCGTGCAGAGATTTTGGCGTATCTTGCGAGACCATGCCTGGCGATCCTTAATTATTGCGATCATAATTATTGTGGTCATAAGTATTGTCTTAATATGGGCGTTCTGGCTTAAATCTGTTTCACAAGCACCCTCGATATCTGCAAACAAAGCCTTTAGCGTGTCTCCGACCCTTGCTCTAACATCGGGAGCGCAACCTACCTCTTTTCTGATTACTTCAACTCCAACTCATGTCTTAACAAACACGGTTGCGCCTGTCCCGACATCAACTTTTGAGATTACTTCAACTCCGATCCCTGTCACAACAAATACGGTTGCGCCTGTCTCAAGCCCAACGCCCTTGTCCAAATATACTTCCAAAATATCGTCTAAAGATGGTATGGTGCAGGTTTTAATTCCGGCAGGAGAAGCTATTTTAGGGAGGAATGCTGATGATCCGAAAGCGCCCGATGACGAAAAACCTTTACGTCAGGTGGATTTGGAGGCCTTTTGGTTCGATCAAACCGAAGTGACCAATTTTATGTTCGCTCAGTTTGTGCAAGAGACCGGCTATCGGACAGTTCCAGAAAAATGGACCGGATCTTGGGTATTTACAACATCACTGTCTGTTGAAACCGATCCTGATTCGTGGAAATTTATCATGGGCGCCAATTGGCAACACCCCCTTGGCCCACAAAGCGATTGGGAAAAAATTGAAAACCACCCTGTCGTCCATATTACATGGTTTGACGCGGCTGCTTACTGTCAATGGGCTGGAAGACGATTACCCACTGAGGCGGAATGGGAACACGCAGCCCGAGGTGATTCGGATCGGATTTTCCCCTGGGGGGATGAGCCTCCTGGCAATGACAGGGTTAACTTTGCGGATAAAAACTTGATCGCTTACTGGTCAGAGCAGTTTGTTGATGATGGGTATGAGTTTACTGCGCCGACAGGGAATTATTTATTGGGCGCAAGCCCGTACGGAATCTTGGATTTATCTGGAAATGTCTGGGAGTGGACCAGTGATTGGTACGATGATAGTTACGATGATAATCAGCCACGAGTTATCAAAGGCGGTTCGTGGGAGGAATCCAGTTTCTATATCCGTTTATCACGTCGGATCGCCTCGGATCCTACCATGACAAGCAATACACAAGGTTTTCGATGTGCTGAATCCACCAGTCAAACTGAACTAATCGCCTTTGCATCTAATAAACCAGGCAACGAAGATATTTATGTAATCAATGCAGATGGTACTGCGTTACAACGCCTGACCAACCATCCTGCATCGGATACATCGGCAGCCTGGTCGCCAGATGGTAAACAGATAGCTTTTGTATCAAAAAGGGATGGATTTGAGCGAATTTATTTGATGAATGCGGATGGGACAAATCAGAGGTTGCTTATCCCTACTACTGAAGCAGCTTCAGATATTCCGGGGAGATCCCCAAGTTGGTCGCCGGATGGCAACTGGATTGCCTTTAATTCATCGGGCTATCAAGATGGCAAGAGCGATGAGGATATATTTATGATTCGAGTGGATGGGACAGAGTTAATAACACTTACCACTCATAATGCTGAGGATGTCAATCCAGTATGGTCTCCTGATGGTCAAAAGATACTGTTTGTATCGAATCGCGATGGCGGGCAGGCTGGGCTGACTGATTTATATGTATTAAAGGTTGCTCAAGGTGAGGGGAGCATTGAACGGTTGACTGACGCGGAAGCTTATGATGAAGAAGGGGCTTGGTCCCCTGATGGGCAGAAAATAATGTATATTAGCACGAAAGATGGAGCGCGAGATGTTTATTGGGTAAATGCCGATGGATCGGATGTACAAAGGGTAGCACACGAAGACTATGATAGCAATCCTGGTTTTGCGCCAGACGGCAAGCGTTTTATCTTTGAGAGTTCTACCAACAATCGTCAAATCATGCTGGGGATGTTGGGTAGTGGCGAAAAACCAAAGCAGCTCTACACAGGTCTGGTTCAGTCCAAATTGCCTAGCTGGTCGCCTGTGTTAGGCGATGAACGCATTGTTTTTACGGGTTTGTTTGATGGGGATATGGAAATTTATACCTGGCAAAATAATCGTGATTACACATTAAGAATGACTGACAATACTTCAAATGAAATTCAACCGCGAATTTCGCCAGATGGGCAATGGATTGCCTTTGCTTCCAACCGAGACAGTTCGGATGGATCATATTGTATTTGCCGGATGCAAGTGCAATACCCTTCTGAAGACTGGACTTGTTTGACTGATCCAGGAAAAAATTCTCAATACCCGGCCTGGTCGCCCGATGGAACTCATCTGGTATTTGCAATGGACGATGGGCAAGATAATGAATCCAACTGGAATATTTATGTCATGGACCGCGATGGAAATAACCTGGAGCAACTTGTTAAAAATTCTAAAGATGATCTTATGCCCAGTTGGTCTTCTGATGGGACAATCTACTTTATGAGCAAGCGGAGCGGCAGAGGCGATATTTATCAAATGGATGAAGATGGGCGCAATCTGAAGCTATTGATTGATCTCCCAGGATATGATGCGGCTCCAGTTGCATCCCCAGATGGGAAAATGTTAGCCTTCGCATCTGCTGGCGATGATGATTCGTATCACACCTTCATTTACCTTTTTGATCTTGAAACGTATGAGATAAGGCAACTGACCGATTCGCAAATAAAAATTCAGAGAGGCGATAAATTTGTGTATGTTGATTGGGCAGGAACATCCAATAATCATCCGCTATGGTCGCAAGATGGGCGTAAGTTGTTTTTCACGAGTACACTGTCTTGGGGAAGGAGACATATCTGGGAGATAGATTTGGCTAATCTGATCACGATACAGTTAACTGAACATCAACGTGAGGATACCTTTGACCATTAATCGCGCTTGTTTCACCCCGGTTTGAAACGGATCTCGCACGCCACACCCTCCTGCGAAGTCAGCGTCATCTCGCCCTTCAACTGCTCCGCCAACGTGCGCACCAGAACCAGGCCCAGTGAGTCGGACTGTTCCACGTCAAATCCCGCCGGCAAGCCGGCGCCGTTGTCTGCCACCTTGAGCGAGATCTGTCCGTCCTCTGTCCGGCGGATGTGGACGCGGACGCGTCCGCTGCGCTCGCCGGGGAAAGCGTATTTAAAAGCGTTCGAGAGCAGTTCGTTCAAAATCTGTCCGCAAGGGATGGCGGTCTCGATGCCCACGTACACCGGCGCGGCGTCAATCTCGACCTCGATTTTTTCGGGAGCAATCACCAGGCCGGTCAGCAAGTGAGTCACCAGGCTGTGGGCGTATTCGCCCAGGTCAATCTGCGCCAGGTTGGGGGAACGGTAGAGCATCTGGTGCGTGAGCGAGATGGAGTGGATGCGGTTTTCCAGGGTCAGCGCCAGGGCGCGGAACTGCTCATTTTCGCTGTCCCCGGCTTGCAGTTGGATCATCGAATTGACCAGGCTCAGGTTGTTCTTGGTGCGATGGTTGAGTTCTCGCAGCAGCACCTCCTTTTCACTCAACGCGGCGCGGATGCCGTCCTCGGCGCGTTTGCGTTCGCTGATCTCCTTCGCCATATCACCCAGCAAGCGGTTGTTGACCATCAGGAAGACAGCAAAAGTCAGGCTGACGAAGAGCATCTGATAGGCCATGATCACCATATTGTCCAGTGGGTTCACCTCGGCCATCCCCACATTTACCAGGAAGAAGTCTCCTGCCGTGCGAGCGGCGGCGACCAGGCTGTAGAGAGCGAAGATTACCCCGACGGTTCGGGTATCTTTCCGCCAGGTGGGGTCTACCCGGCGCAGCATCAGCCAGGCGGCTTGAAAACAAATTACCAGCAGCGACAGCGCGCCGTTAAATTCCAGCACCAAGTGGTTAAGTTGAAAGAGTGAAAAATAGGTGTTGATAAGGATAAACGCGGCCAACAAGGCGAGGTTGAAGTAAGGCGAACTAATTTTGCCGGTATAGCGTTCCAGGCCCATATACATTAAAACCAGCCCGCCGATGATCATTACATTGGGCAGCACAATCGAGAAAAACGGCGGCAGCACTTCATAGGAGACGCCCAGGAGAATGGCAAGGAGTTCCATGATCGAGGCGAGCGACCACAACCCCAGGCCGGCTGAACGTTTGCGATTCTGAAGCCACAGCGAAATTAAGACCACGGCGCAAATGGCATTGCTGACCGCGGAACTGAGCATGACGGTTTTGAGGTCAAAAAGGTTCATCGTATTCCACCAGTACCAGATTCTCGAAGAGCGCCTCTTGATGTAGTGCAAGCCGAGCAGGGAGCAGGCGACGCCCATACCGCAGAAGGAAAGCTTGGGTGATTTCACCAGCCGTTCGTTGAAACTGCGAAAGAAATCATAGCATGTTCTGTGTAAATTCGCAATGTGTTGCGGATTGGTCCTGCGCTCTATTCCCATGATTATATCGGTTTGCGTTAAGCGCAAAAACACAAACCGATGTATAATTTTTCTGAGGGCGCGCCGCGCCGCCTCCCCCGGCCACGAACGATATTCACTATGATGGAGCGAATGCCATGACGGCAATCTTCAACATCCTTTTTTTCCTTTTGATCCTGGTTCGCCTGGTTATTGGTGTGCAGTTGCTGATCACTGCCCGCCGCAGCCATTTGCCCAACCTTTATTGGTTAGGGGCTTTGTTCCTGGTTAACTTCGCGGCCGTCTCGTTCGTTCCCCTGCCCGATAACCCCTTGGGCAGCTTGCCGGTCAGCTTATGGATCTTCAATGGCTATACATTGGTGTCAGGGCTGATTCTGATTATGTTCCTGCACACCACTTTCTACAGCAGCACGCGCAGCCCGGCCTTGTGGTTTGTCAGCATCCATCTCTTGTTGAGCGCCGTTGGCATCTATGGCCTGTCGCAGACTCAGCCCAACGCGACGCTCAATCCCTGGGCTGCCGGGCTGAACCTGGCGACGGCGGTGCTGTGGACATGGCACACTGTGGTCGCCTACCAGTCGTTTCGCTCGATTGCCGCAGATGAAGCGGTGGAAGATTGGGTTAAGGCGCGCTACCAGATGATGATTGCTTTTGCGGTATGCGCGATTATCACCGCTGTTACCGCCGCCAGCGCCAATCAATTGGTCTACGGCAGCGATACAATCTTGGTTGATCTGGGCAATTTGCTGATCTTGATCTCGCTCTTAGGCAGTTTGGCGACGGTCGTTTTGCAGTTTTTGGTGTGGGTCATGCCGGCCGGCTTTCGCAACTGGCTCAATCGCAACCAACAGGCGCGCACGCAAGAGCGCATCCGCCAGCAGGCATTGGTTGTGTTGGATATTTTGGGCAGCGCCTTGTGCCAGGACAGCGGGATGACCAAGATGATCGCCATTTACGCGCTGCGCAAAATCATTGGTCAGTACCTCAACAGCGAGGATGCTGCCCAGATCGAATTGCGGGCGATTGAGATGGGGTTTGAAGAGTGGATGGCGCTGTTGAATGATCCTGAACTGTACATTTTGATCAAAGATTCGGGTGTGCGTTCACCTTATCAAGTCATTGAAAACGCCCGCCAGGTCTTGATCGAAAAACAGTCTCTCTTCACCATGCGCGCCAGGTAATCTTACATCCAGCGGCGGCGCTGCATCCAGATCAGCATGCCCACTGGCACGAAGATGACAATCATCATCATGAACAAGAAGGGGAGTAAATCCGTCCAGTGGGCCAGTTCAGTCGCCATGGGCTGAAAGAAGTTCATGCCGAAGAAGCCGGTGATGAACGAGATCGGCATGAAGAGGGTGGTGATCACGGTCAGGATTTTCATCACTTCGTTCATGCGGTTGTTGACTACCGATAGATAAGTATCCAATACGCCGCCAACCAGGTCGCGCAGGCTTTCGCTGACATCGTGCAGGCGCACCAGGTGATCGTAGACATCGCGAAAATAGACGCGCGCCTTTTCGTCCACCACATCGTAATCATCGCGCGCCAGTTTGTTGAGTACTTCGCGCTGTGGGGCGATCACGCGCCGCAAATGGATCACCGCCCGCTTCAGGGAGAAAATATATTCGATGGTGGTTGCGTCGGGATGTGAGAAAATCTTGTCCTCGATCTCATCTATTTCGTCATCCAGCGCTTCGACCACTGGCATGTAGCTGCCCACGATTTCGTCGGTGATGCGGTAAAGGATGTGATCGCTGCCGTATTTCCAGTGGCGCTCCTCGCGCTGGCAGGAGAGCCAGACTTTGTCCAGGGCGGGAATTTTTTGATCGTGATGGGTGACGATGTAGTTCTTGCCCAGGAAGATGTCGAGTTCGTGCGTATCGAGCAGGTTGCCGTTGTTGCGACTGAAAACCACAGCGTGCAAGACGATATACAGAAAGCTTTCCCAATCGTCCACTTTGGGGACATGCGTCTCTTGCAAGGCGTCGTCAATGGCCAGGGGGTGGAAATGGAAAACTTCGCGCAGCACCGGCTCATCGGTCTCGCTGGGCGTTTCTTCAAAATCCACCCAGAGCAAGCCGCTGGGGTCTTGCAAAGCGGCGGTGTAGTCGGAGAGGCTCAGGTCAGAATGCAGTTGTCCATCGGCGGTAATGTAGAAGGAACGAATCATGGCGTGACTCCGTAAATAAGATCAGTTAAGTATACTCGATAACGTTGACGCCTAAAACCTCTGTGGTATAATCTTTGTCGCTTCGGGTGGGTAGCTCAGTTGGTTAGAGCATCGCGTTGACATCGCGAAGGTCGTAGGTTCGAGCCCTATTCCACCCACAGCCAATGGGGCGTCCTGCAGAGGACGCCCCATCTTCGTTAACTGGCCGGACTCTATCCTCCGACCTGGAATTGGTTCATCCATGCAGGCGCATAAGCCCCAAGCGCACAGGCGCGCTGAGCCTGTCGAAGCGCTGTCCAAGTGCTGTCGAAGCGTTCCGCATCGCCCTCATCCTTCGACAAGCTCAGGATGCCTACCGAAATGCCTCCCAATGAACCACAAAGAAAGCTGTCGCGTCATGATCACCATGTTAAGAAACATCCTCCTTTTGATGAAATACCTGGTTTTGCTAGGGGCGCTGCTTGGCCTGGCCTCCTGCAGCGAAGCTTCTCCATTGGCGCAGGCCGGCCTGCCCGCACAGACCGCCGCATCGTCGGCTGCCCTGGCGCAGGAAGCGACGCCGGCGCCTACCGCCTCCCCCCTGCCGCCGCAGCCCAGCGCCACCCTTGGCCCCAGCCTGACTCCCAGTTCTACGCCTACCATTACCCTTACCCCTACGCCGAGCGCCACACCCACCGAGACCTTGACGCCGAGCATTACCCCCACATCCACACCCGACACACGTCCCCTGCCAGACTATTGGGGATCGTGGCCGATCATCCCCACCGTCAGCGGCGGGGCGGCAGCCGCCTATCGCCGCGGCGTTGAGCTGGGCAATGACCCGCATTCGTTTACGCGCATCGGCGACTGCCAGAGTGTTCCAGAAGTCTTTTTGGGCATTTACGATACCGACCGTTACTGGTTTGGCGAAAATTATGCCTATTTACAGCGTACGGTGGATCATTTCAAAGGCGCGTTTTCACGTCCAAATGTCACTGCCCGCGATGGCTTCAGCGTACTTTCGATGTTTTCAGCGCTCTATGCCGATCCCAATCTGTGCCAGGCGAATGAGACGCCGTTGGAATGCGAGTATCGCTTGAACAAGCCGGCTTATGCGCTGATCAGCTTGGGGACGAACTGGCAGCCGGGGGTGACAGAGAAATTTGAGAAAAATTTGCGCAAGGTGGTGGAGGTCAGTCTCGAACACGGTGTGGTGCCGATCTTGATGACCAAGGCCGACGATATCGAAGGCGACAATACCCTTAACCGCAGCATTGCCCAGGTGGCCTACGATTATGATGTGCCGCTGTTGAATTCGTGGCTGGCTGTGCAATACCTTCCCAATCACGGCCTGCAAGAGGACGGGATCTATTTAACGCCAGATGCGTGGGACGAGCGCTCTTTCACGGCTTTGATGACGCTCGACCGTTTTTGGACAACCCTGGAAGGCGTCCCCAACCCATGACGCGGCCTACCCCTGCGCGCCGGCTGAAAACTTGAGCTTGCGCCTCAGTCGCGGAATCCGTATTCGTCAATCATGTGATCGATCAGTTCGACATCGTGCGCGTCCATGTTGAGGACGCGAAAGCCCGTATTCCAAAAATCGGGGTTGATGTCGGGGGTGCACCAAACGCTGTAGGCTTCAAAGAAGACAATGGATTTCGCCATAATCTCCTCAGGCAAGTCCATGCGCAAACTGAAGGTCGTTTCGGTGGGGATGGCTTCCTGGCTGATGAGCTTGATCCCCTCACTCGTGATATCCATCAAATGCCCCATCAGTTTGCCGGTAGCGCGTTCATAGACGCGAGAGTAGTAAATCAGGTGACGACGTTTGAGTTTTCGCCTTTCGGACATAGCAGACTCCTTATCATTGTATTCTATTATCATTATCTTCCACAGTGGAGAAAAGTCAAGAAAAATTTGCTTGTCACAAGGAGGAAGTTCAGGTATGCTTAAAGGGAGTGGCTTTGATCGCATTCCTTGCTCTAATTCAACGTAAAACACAGAAAGGAGAGCAGTACAATGTCTGAAACATTTCTCTCAGATCAATTATTGGGCGCAACCGCGCATTGGACCGCCGCGGCGCGGGCGCTGGAAAGCGGGCGCGCCGATCGCCTGTTTGACGATCCCTGGGCAGCGGCTTTGGCTGGGCCGGCCGGCGCGGCCTGGATGGAAGGCCGCACGCCGGACAGTGTGGCTCCAATGATCATTCGCACTCGCTATTTCGATGATTTTTTGCAGCGTGTGACCCAACAGGAGGGGATACGCCAGGTGGTACTGCTGGCGGCGGGCCTGGATACGCGCGCCTTTCGCCTGGTCTGGCCAGAATCAACACACTGGTTCGAACTGGATCAGCCGGCGGTCTTGCAGTATAAGGAAGAAGCGCTGGCCGGGGCGCAGCCGGCCTGTATCCGTCGCGCCCTGCCCGCTGATTTGACGCAGCCCTGGCAAGAGATATTGCTGCAGGCCGGCTTTGAGCCGCAGCAGCCCTCCGCCTGGCTGCTGGAGGGTTTCTTGTTCTATTTGCCGGATGAGCGCATCCGCGCGGTATTGGATGGGGTCAATGGCCTGGCCGCGGCGCGAAGCTGGTTGGGCTGCGATGTGATCAACAGCCTGGTATTGACCTCGCCCTGGACGCGCAAATGGGTTGAGATGCAGGCCAGTTTGGGCGCGCCCTGGATTGGCGTGATGGATGACCCGCCTGGTTTTTTCGCCGCCCGCGGCTGGAAGGCCGCTTTGAGCCAGGCCGGGACCAGCGAGGCCAACTATGGGCGCTGGACTCTGCCCGTTCTGCCGGTCGCCGCGCCGGGTATGCCGCACAACTGGTATGTGACGGCGCAAAAGGAATAGCAAATTAACGGTATAATTTGCTTACGCGGTGTAACTTTTTCCGCATTTGTTCATCTTAAGTGTATGGAATTTGTGAGTATTAATAAGGAGTGACTTATGCTTTCTAAAGTGATGCAAGATGCTTTCAATGCGCAGATTCAGAAAGAATTCTATTCTGCCTATCTTTATCTTTCCATGTCCGCTTACTTCGAGAACCAAAATCTCCCTGGTATTGCAACCTGGCTCAAAGTGCAGTTCCAGGAAGAGCAAGGCCATGCGCTGAAATTTATGGGTTACGTGCAGGAACGCGGCGGCGTCGTGACGCTGCAGGCCATTGCGCAGCCGCCTTGCGAGTGGAAATCCAGCCTGGATGTTTTTGAAAATGTTTTGGAGCATGAGCAGGGGATCACCGCCTCGATCAATGCGCTCTATGAAACCGCCCTGGCCGAGAAAGACTACGCAGCCCAAATTTTGCTGCAGTGGTTCATTGGCGAGCAGGTGGAAGAAGAGAAGAACGTCATGGATGTGATCGCCCAATTGAAGATGATTGACGCCCACGCCACTGCGGTGCTGATGTTGGATCACAGCATGGGCAAGCGCGGCCGCGAGTAAGTCTTCCCTCAGCATTCTAAATCCCAATAAACCCTAAAGGTTTTCAAAACCTTTAGGGTTTATTTTTTGTCAGATCGCCGGAGCGACCGGCGATTTTTTGTTTATAGCTCTTTCCACAATTCTCCATGCTATAATCAATGTATGACGCAAAAAAGTGATCTGCAAGCTTACCGCGACCGTTGGGCGATGGTGGAGGAGATCGAACGGGAGGAGCGCCGCTCGGCCTCTTTGCTGCTGTGCTGGCGGCAGTTAAACGCCGCCTATGCCTTTGCCAAACAAATGGGATGGCTGCAGCCCGACCCGAGCGAGAACGAAGTGTTTGAGAGATGGGCAAAACTAAAAGAAAAAGCATCCCAATTACCCCCCAAGCCTTAGACTCTTTGGCTGCGCCGCTGCAAGCCTTACAAAATTTGCTTGGGCAATTTGATCAGCAAGGTGTGATCATTGGCGGTATCGCAGCAAGCTTCCTGGGGACGCCGCGTTACACAGTTGATTTGGACGCCGTTTTTCTGCTAAGTATTGAGGATCTGCCAAAGTTTCTTGAGATGGCGGCCCAACAAGGGATTGAGCCGCGCATCGCAGATGCCATTGCATTTGCGCGACAGAGTCGCGTGCTGCTGCTCAAGCATGTCGCCAGCGGGACAGCGATCGATATTTCTTTGGGGATGCTACCCTTTGAAGTTGAGATGATAGAACGCAGCCAGATGTTTGACCTGGGTGGGATTCAATTACGTCTGCCAACGTCAGAGGATTTGATTATCATGAAAGCGGTGGCGCGCCGGCCAAAAGACCTGGAGGATATTCGCGCGATTGTGGCAAAGCAGCCTTTCTTGGACAAGAAGCGTATCCGATTTTGGCTTGAGCAATTTGGCGAGGCGCTGGATTGGCCAGAGCTTTGGCGCGAAATCGAAAAATTGCTTTTAATGATATAGAAGCACGCTATGGCAGGAAGTAAAAACAAGCTGAGATCACAAAAATTACTGCCCAACCTGGAGGCGATGGCCGCGGCCAGGGAGGTGGATGAGCAGGAAGAGGGGGGCGAGGCCTCCGACACCACTCACCTGGCGGTCTTGAGCCAGCAGCCGATTGACTTTGCGCCCGATTCGAGCAAAATCCCGCGCCTGAAGCGATTCCGTTTTCAACTGCTGCACCAATGGTTGATTCAAAATTTTGCCCCATGCAAGGCCGCAGATATTGGCGGCGGCAAGGGATTGTTGGGTTATTTGCTGGCGAAGAGCGGCTGGCAGGTGACAGTGATTGACCCGGTGCAGCAGCCCCTGCCCGATAAATACAGAGATATCCTGAGCGGGCAGCGGATCAAGATTGATCCCCGCGATCAGGTCGCCTGCCTGCCGGCGGAGTTCGAGATCGAGATGGCCGCCGGCTTCGACCTGCTGTTGGCCATGCACGCCCACGGCTGCAACGCCAGGATCATTGACGCAGCCGCCCGCTATGGCTGCGCGTTTGTCATTTTCCCCTGCTGTGTCATTGGCGAGCCTTTTTACCCGCGCCTGGGCGTCCACTGGTTGGAGAGCCTGGCCGACTACGCCTTATATCGCGGCTGCGCCATTCGCCCGTTTCGCTTGAATTTCAAAGGCCAGAA
>CAIQJJ010000728.1 GCA_903872065.1 uncultured Anaerolineales bacterium
GGGGAAGAAGGGCGTCTGCCTGTAGATCAGCCAGCCGGCCAGCAAATTCAGGAAGAAGTTGATCCCCGCCCCCCAAACGATCGCGTCCGAGAGGTACTGGCGCGGCGACTGCACTTTAGCCTTGTCGCCCAGGCGCAAAAAGCCGGGGCGCGGCGTGACCTCGATGCGATGCAGCGGGCGATCCAGGCTGTGCTGGTAGCACAGGGTTTGCGCCTCCGGCAGGAACTCATAACTCCCGTCCGAAACTTCCACCAGGCAGCCCCCAGGATACTGATAGTCGGGGATGTACAACTCGGTCGGGGCGTTGATCTGCGGGTCATGGCGGAACTCAAACACGAACTGCCGGCTTTCGAGGTCGAAAGCCATCCGCAGCGCCTCGCCGGCGACTTTGCTGGCATAAGGGCGCACCACCGCCGCCAGCGCCCGCCCGCCGGAATGGATGTCGGCCGGATCGGACTGCTGATCGCGGCTGAAGATTGAGTAATCCTGCGCGTTCCAGTGATCCTTGGCCTGGTTGGTGTTGTCCGCCGTGTAATCCCAGATCGTCCCGCTGAGCAGGCTGTCTTCGATGGCGCGGAACGTGCGATCCATGACCGCCACTTGAAGTTGGAAGTCGCCGGTCTTGAACGCTTTGCCCTTCTTGATGTCGAAGCTGACGCCGAACTCGCCGATGTGCGTGGGGACGCCGCCCAGGTGATGGCGCGCCTCGGCTTTGACCGCCGCCAGGTGAGCGGCGAAGGCGCGGCGGATGGCGGCCTGCCCGATGACGGGCTTTCCGCTCTTGCCGTCGAGCGCCAGCCAGGAGATGAAATCGTTGGTCACGATGTGGTACAGGTCGTACCAGTGCGGGGCGTGGACGATGCCGGGCGCGTCCTCCGGCCTCCAGCGCGGGGCGGGCAAGCCGGGCATCGACTCGACGAAGATGGCGGCCCGCGGCTGGACGGAACGGATAGCCGCCGCGTAGCGGTTGGCGAAGGGACGCAGGTAATCCTGGTTGAAGTCCACCTCCCGCCCGGCGCGGCTGGCGAAGTAATCCCGCCGCAGGAGGCGCGGCTGCCCATCCGCCGCCACATCCCACACGCCGTGCCGCCGCCAGAGACAATCCTCCCGCCACAGGCGCGCCCGGTTCGGGTTGACAGGACGCTTGCCCAGCGAGCGGGACTTGGGCAATCCCGGCTGCCAGAAGTCCAGTTCCAATGTTTGCCCATCCGCCAGCAGCATGGACTGGTAGGGGCTGGGGTTGAAGCCCATGTTGGCCAGCGCCAGCGCCTGGGACAGGTCTTTCCAGCCGATATAGCCGCAGTTCGGTTCGTTCAGCGTGTCGAAACCGAAAACGTTCGGCAGGTCTTTCAGGCGCAGCGCGACCTGGCGCATGGCCTCGATATAATGTCCCTGCAGGTATTCCTGCACCGGCTCGCCATCCACCTTGCACAGCGGGGCAAAGTCGCTGCCGGCGAAGAACAGGGTGAAGAGCGTGGCCGCGCCGAGCTTGAGGGCGTTCGTCGCCCAGATCAGCGGCGGGTAAAAATCGCCGCTCTCGCACTGCAGCACCGCCGCCGCCGTCTCGCTGAGGGAGGCGGGATCCATCCCCACCGCCTCCAGCGTCCAGGCCGGCGCGCCGTCGCCGCCGGTGAAGCGCGACCAGACATCCTGGTGAGGGTCAATCAAGACCTGGATGCCGGCTTCGTGCGCCTTTTCCAGCACGGCGGCCAGGTAGTCCAGGTAAGCCTGGTCATAGATCCCCGGCCCGGCGTGTTCGACCGCCTCCCAGGTTGCCAGGAAGCGCACAAAGGGGAAGCCCCACTTCCGCAGGCGGGCGAAGTGTTCCTCCGCCTCCGCCAGCGGAAAGGGGCGTCCGACAAAAGAGCAGTCTCGCGGCTGCTGCAAACTCTCTTTGAAGCGGGTGTCGCCGTTGGGCGTCAGCGGCACCTTGCTGCTGCCGCCCAGGTTCACCCCGCGCAAGATCAAAGTACGTCCATGTTCATCAACGAAGTGTTCATTACGGATCTGGATCATGACTTTGGTTTCAGCCTTTCGCGCCTGCGGCGAATTCTTTTAGTCGTAGTCCTCAATGCGCCACTCATCCCGCCAATCGAGATAAGCCATCTCGCCATCGAAGCGCACCGGCAGCCAGACATAGTCAGCGAGCGAAGTGTTGTACGTCGTCAGCTTGTTGAGCGCCTCCAGCCCAGAACCGTCGGCGATCTCCGGGTTGAAGCCGGCGTCGAAGGCCGCCCCGATGTCTGGCAGCGCCGCCGGCAGGTCGGTCAGCCAGCGATCGGCCAGGGCGATGTACAGGTTCTTTTTGCGCGGATGCTTGAAGACGCTGCTGATCTGCGAACGGTAGGAAGTGTGTTCGAGATCGCCGGGGTGCGGGTCGCCGAGCAGCCGCCACGGCCCGTGATAGCTCCAGGCGCAGGCCGCCTCGCTGCGGTTGGGGAAGTAACCTGTCGTGCCGGAGGAGAACAGGTAGTGCATGCGCCCGCGGCGGAAATAGGCCGGCGCTTCGCGCACCAAGGGCGGGTTGGGGCGCGGAAAGTGGGTGGAGTAAAACCCGCTGACATCGGTATAGTCCGCCGTCAGGTCCGCGCAGATCAACTCGCTGTGCACCCGCTCGAAGAAGTAATACGCCTTGCCATCGGTGGGTTCGATCACCAGGTCGAAGTCGCCGCAGCTCATGCCGAGCGGGCGGAAGCGCTTGAGGATGGTGTAGGGGCCGGCGATGGCGTCAGCC
Source organism: uncultured Anaerolineales bacterium (assembly GCA_903872065.1). Classification (GTDB taxonomy): domain Bacteria; phylum Chloroflexota; class Anaerolineae; order Anaerolineales; family UBA4823; genus CAIQJJ01. Next base: position 2,735 of record CAIQJJ010000728.1, read on the forward strand.
GTGGCGATGGTCTGGAACTGGACGCCGTCCTTGCCCATGATCTTCATCCACAGGACGAACTTGCCCGTCTGGGCGCAGAACAGGATGTGTGGGCGATCCATACACTGCGCCGGGTGCAGCGGGCTGTCCGGGTCGTCCAGCACCGGCGGCAGCACAAGGCCCAGGTCTTCCCAGTTGTACAGGTCTTGCGAGCGGTACATGCGCACACCGTAGTGCCAGATGCCCGAACCGGGCAGCGATTTTTCTTTGTTCTCACCGTACCAATAAAATGTGTCGCCCAGGGCGAGGATGGAACCGCCGTGCGCCTGGATGCGCTGGCCGTTGGTGTCCAGCCAAACCTGGCCGGGGCGGATGCTGGTGTTCATAGACGCTCCTTATTTCACCGGCTGCGGCAGGAACGAACACAGCGGCAGATCGGCCTCATCCGCCAGGTCGCAGGCGGGATTCAGCCCCAGCCCGTAGCCCAGCTTGACCTCGGCATCCAACTCGCGGTTGAACAGCACGATAATGTCCGAGCGACGATCTTTGTCGCCATCCCCATGCGGGTCCACCCAGGCGTTGACCGGGTAGAGCGGGGCGCGGTACTCGCCAGCCGTGCGCGCCTCGAAGCCGCGGATGTTGTTCTTGACATTCCAGCTTCCCGTCACCTCGCTGAAGCGCAGGCGGACGGCATTGGACAGGCCGCCCGGCGCTTTGAAGCGCTCGAGGCTGGCTACCTGCGGGCCAAGCTGCTTGCCGGCCAGCGCCAATTTCGCCAGCCGCTTGCCCAGGCGGATCAGGCCGCCGGTGTCAATGTGGATCAGGTCTACCAGCGGCAAATCCACCGCCGAAGTGACCGCCGTATACGGGACGCGCTCCGGCAGGGTGCGCAGCGCCTCGCGCACCAGGTCCCAAGACATCCACAGCCCCTGGCGGTCGGGCGGCTCGACCACGCGCCCGATCTGCACCACGTAGACGGGCAGATCGGCGATGCCGGTATCCGCCCGCGCCGCGGCGATCCAATCATCGAAGCGCTGCGCGTACGAGCGGCCCAACTCCATCGTCCCGGCGTCGGACTCGCCCTGGTACCACAGGATGCCGCGCAGGTTGCCGCCGGCCGCCTGGATGCGCTCCAACATCGCGCCGTACAGGCTGCGCCCGCCCAAACCTTTCAGCCTGGGACTCCACTGGTCGAGGCTGGTGCCGCCGTGCGCGGCCGGGATCAAGCCAACCGGCTTGCCCGTGGCCTCCGCCATCGCGACGCCAAAGGCCAGGCCCAGCCCGGAGCCGGTGGTACGCGCCTCGTTTTCGCGGCGGGCGAATTCCTCGTTGCTGATCTGCTTATCTGCTTCGGGCATCCAGACGCGCATCAGTTCCTGATGCACCGGCGTGAAGCTTTCCCATAACTTGTGCAGCGGTTCACTGGCGATCTGCCACTGCCCGGCGCTGCTGAACGACCACACGCGCTCATCCGCCGGGAGCGCCCCATGCAGCCAGCCGCAGCCCTGCATATTGGACTGCCCCGCCAGCACCCATACGTCATAACCATTGTTTTTTGGATTGTGTAAATTGCTCATTGTATGCCTCCAGATAGATTATCGTTGAAAATTGGCGCTTCAAAACGCCACGTTGTAAACGTCGGCGTCCAGGTACTCCAGGCGCAGGCGCAGCGGATCGTGGCGGAAAGCCCCCGTCTCATGATCCCGCCAGCGCAAGACATGCTCCTGGCTGTCGCCATGCAGCGGAAGGCTGTTCCCCAAATGATAGCCCTCCAGCTTGCGCCCCCAGACGTCGCACAGTTCAGCCCGCAGCCAGCCGCGCACCGCGGCGTCCAGGCGGATCTCAGCCGCCTGCAAATAAAACACCGGCGTCAAAAAGCCGCCCGGCGTCTCCCCGGCGCGCAGGCCCACGAAGCGGTGTTTCGCCCAACTGGCCGCCATGATGCAGGCCGGGCGATCCGAGGGGTCGGGCTGATTGTGTTTGCTGGCGACGCCGGTGTAAAGGCACAGCCAACGATCGCCGCGGTCAATCCAGGCGTTCGGCGGATAAACTCCCTCGCTGTCGCGGCCGCCGGCCTGGCGCGGGATGAAACCGCCGCGCAGGGGACGTTCCCAGCGCCGCCCATCGCGGCTGAAAACCAGCTCGAGGTCCTGCGTCTGCTGCGCATTCTCCACGCGGTAGTGGCCGAGCGAACCGATCAGCCAGTCCTCATGATACTGAACCGCCAGGTGATAGAACTGCTGATCCCACGGATCGCGGCGGTCGGCCTGGATCACCAGTTCGGGGGCGCTCCAGGTCAGGCCATCGGCGCTGAGGCGGCGCTGGATCATGCGGTTGAACGCGGGGCAGTTGTCCTCCGCCACGCGGCGGTCGGGGTGGCTGTCGAGAAACCACTGCGAAAACTGCTCGTAGCAGCCAAGGCGCGGATTCCAGTAGACGAAGTTGGCGTCGTTGGTGCGCCGCCCTTTTTCCAACCCGCGCTGCGCCTCGTCCAGCGCCGCCTGGTCGCCCAGCCAGTGCGAATTGAGCGCCGGGCGGTCGTACTGCGGGACATGCCAGCGCAGCCCGTCGGCGCTTTCAGCAATCGTGTAAAGGTAGGGAATGCGCCCCCAACCGTGCTGATGATGCCAGTAGAGCATGCGCCAGCGGCCATCCGGCAGGCGCAGCACCTGAGGCTGCCCCACCTGGTTTTGCCGGCTGGATGCGCCCTGCAAGACGATTTCGCCGCCATCGGGCGCGACCATCCGCCCCCCGCGCATCTCACCCGCTTCCGCCCCCGGCACGCCGGTCAGGACAATCCGATTGGTGTCATGCCCCTGCCACTGCTCCTGGCCGAGCGGGCGGCGCTCCCAGGCCAGGCCGTCGCTCGATTCCGCCACCGCCAGCCGCATCTCCCCGGCGCTGACGGTGGTGTAATAGAGACGGTAGCGCCCATCGTCGAGGCGCAGCACAGTGCTGCAAAACGAGGCGACTGCGCCGCCCTGTTCCCACGGCGCGTCGCCTTGCAGCGCCACGCCGTGCTTGTGAACCGGGGCGTACACAGGCTGGAGATTGCGCGCCCCCTCCGGCAGCGCTTCATTAAAGAAGTACATCCGGCGGCTGAGTTGATCGTTCGGCAGGGCCGTGGCGCTGGCCAACTGCCAGGAGTTTTGCTCGTTCATGCTGCTTCCCTTCCGCCGGTTAAAGCGCCGGCTCTCCCAATAAAATGGCGCGCAGACTCCACGGCGGCAGGTCGCGCAGCGTGAGGCGGCAGCCGCCCGCTTCGAGTTCAAGTTCCAGCGCGCGCGCCTCCTGTCCGATTGCCAGCAGGCGCGCCGCCTGGACGGGCAAACGGAGATGCACCGCAGCCGCGCGGATGGCGTCCATGCCGGCGTTCAGCAGCATGACGGCCCCCCGCCGCCGGTCAGTGGAAAGGCGCGCCACTGAGAGCAGCGGAACGGCCTCATCCACCCGCACCGGCATGGCGCCGCGGCTGATCCAGTCGGCCGCGTTTTGCAACTGCCGGCGCTTGCTCACCGAATGCAGAAAGATCCACGGCGCGTAGCCCATCACCACCACCCGCCCGCCCAGCTCATTCTCAAAGGCGGTCATCGCCGGGCCCTGATCGCGGTAGAAATAGTCCTCCAGCCGGGCCAGGATGCGCACCCCATCCGCCAGCGGCTCCAGCACATCGCCCATCCCTTTCGCATCGCCCCAGAACTCGATGCGCGCATCGCGCAGTTCGCCGGCCGCCGGGCCGTTGAGTTCATCCCCCGTAAAGCGTTCCATCAAGCCATTGTCCAGGCGTTTGGCCAGGCGCACGCCGGTCAGAGGACCCAGGCCGCGCCCCGCCAGCACCTCCAGGGCGGTCGAATCCATCAGCACACCGCCGGCCAGCATCGCTTTCAACTCAGCGTCAGAAAACGCCTCCGCCACCCGCCCGCACAGGACAACCC
>CAIQJJ010000729.1 GCA_903872065.1 uncultured Anaerolineales bacterium
GGCCAGAATACCGGTCGGGGCCATAATTGCAGCCTGGGGGCGCAAGGCAGAGGGCGGCGCAGGCTGAACATCGGCGGAAGGAGATGCGCTCTGGTCGTCAACAACGGGGACGTCAGCCGGCGCTTCCACGAGCGGCGACGCGGGCTGAGCATCAACGGAAGGAGATGCGCTCTGGTCGTCAACAACGGGGGCGTCAGCCGGCGATTCCACGGGCGGCGGCGCGGGCTGGACATCAGCGGGCTGGCGAATAACCATGAGCATACCCAACGCCGCCACTACGGTCTTGCCTGAGCCAACATCGCCCTGGATCAGCCGATTCATCGGACGACCCGAAGCCAGATCGCTGCGCATATCTTCCAACACACGGCGCTGGGCGCGGGTCAGCGGGAAGGGCAAGCGAGCGATCTGCGCCTCCAACCAGTCATTGGGAACTTCAAAAACACGGGCCGCGCGGGCCTGCCAGAAACGTTTCTGACGCAGCACGCCCAGTTGCAGCAGGAAAATTTCATCGAAGGCCAGGCGGAAGCGAGCAGCCTGAAGCTGCTCTTTGCTATCTGGGAAATGGGCTTGCGCCAGGGCCAGTGATAAATCCATCAAGCCTGCCAGGCGGCGCGTCGTTTCTGGCACATAGTCGCGCACACGCGAGGACCAATAGGAGACTACCTGATGCATCTGTCTGCGTAACCAGTGTTGGGTAATCTTAGAAGTCAACGGATAGACCGGCACAATGCGATTGGTGTTCAGGTTTTCTTGTTCGAGCGGCTCAACTTCCGGGTTCACCATGACCAGGCGGCCCAAATATTGATCCACTTTTCCCGAAAGCACTACCTGCATTCCACTGCGCAGGCGTTTGCCAATATAAGGATTCCAAAAAGTCAAGCGCATGGCCCCTGACCCATCACTGACTACCGCCTCGGTGAACTGCGCCCGCCCGCCGCGCACCGGGCGCATGCTGAGGCTCTGCAGTAAACCAATCACGGTCACTTCTTCACCATATTGCAAGCGGCTGATAGGTTTAAGTTGGGTGTAATCATCATAGCGCCGCGGGAAATAATAAAGCATATCGCCCAGGGTATGAATGCCCAGGTGGGCAAAAGTAGCGCCATGCGACTCCCCAATGCCCGAAAGGACCGTCACCGGCGCATCCAGCGCGGCGGGCGGCTCTTCAGGAACAGGCTGCGCCGGGGGCCGCGGAGGCTGCGAGCGGGCGGCAGGTTGAGGGACGGAAACTGACGGCGGGCTGGCAGCCGGGGGGGTGAGCGCCGGCGCAGGTTCTTCCACCGCTCTGGGCGGCGGGGGCTCGCCCCGGACTGGCTCTGGTTTCGGCGGGCGCGGTCGCTTGGGAAGCGGCAGGCGCGGCTCAGGCGCGGTCAGATCCAATTTGGGCGGCTCAACAAGCACATGAATGGCTAAGGAGGGCAGTTTCTCGCCAGCATTCTGCTGCAGTTGGCGCCAGAGCTGGATCAAAGCCTCGGCGCGCGCCGGCGGCTCTAAACTGCCATAGGTGCGAAAACAAGCCACAACACACTGGATGGCCGGCTCCGGCACGCCACCCAGGCGAGCCTCGTTTTCCCAAACGCCCAAGACTTTTTCTAACCCGCCGATCACGGCGCGGTTGCTGTAGTCGTTTTGGACTTCAAGTTTAAGGAATTTGTAGAGTTTGTTAAGCGAAGGATTCATCAGATCAATTGTACCAAAACGAATCCGGTTGGGGGCTAACCAAAATTAAAATTCTCATTCTTCCATCACATTTCCCAGGAAAAAGACCAGCCAGTTTACGCCTCACGCTTGACAACAACGATCCCCAGGGCATTTGGCCCGACATGAGCGCCGATCACCGTCGTCACATTGGCGATCAAGGGCAGTTCAGGCGCTAAGGTTCTAACCGCGCGCTGGAAATTGTGGGCGTCATCCACAGCATTGGTGTGTAAGACCGCCAGGCGCTCCACCGGCCCGATATCCTCAACCAATTTCTGCAAACGCTCGATCCCCTTTTGCCGTGTGCGCGCCTCACCCATGCGACGCACAACCCCCTCGCGCAGTTCAATAAAGGGTTTGATATGGAGGAAGGTTCCCAGGCTGGCCCTGGCCCATGAAATTCTGCCACTGCGGCGCAAATACTCCAGTGTATCCAGCATGGCTAAGACCACCACACGGCAGCGCATACTATCCAGGCCGGCGCGCACCTGGGACAAAGTCATACCCTGGCGCAAGGCTTCGACCGCCCACAGCGCTTGAAACCCCAATCCGAGGGTGGTCTGCCCACTATCAATCACAGAGATGCGCGAGCCAAAAGATTGCGCCGCCAGGTGAGCAGCGTTGTAAATTCCACTCAAAGCGCTGGAAATGTGGATCGAAAGAATGTGCGTGACGCCCTGGGCGAAAATGTGCGCATACAATTCTTGAAAAGCGCCCGGCGAGGGCGCGGCGGTGGTGGGCAGCGGCCGCAAAGTCGGCAAATTTTGATAAAACTCAGTTCGCGAAACATCCGCTCCATCCTGCAAACTTTGACCATGAATTATTAAAATCGCCGGGACAATATAGATGCCATAACTCTGGACGATTTCGGTAGGAATATCGGCGGTGCTATCTGTAACAACAGCAATTTTCTCAGCACTTGTGCTCACAAGCCCTCTCATAATGCCATCAGGAAAAACTGCCGCCATGCGAGAGGAATTTTAAATAACCAGATAATTCGGGCGCATTTTCCAACACTGCGACCCCCAAACAACGCGGACCAAACAAACCCGCCACTGGCAGGCTGAGTGGATGCTCGCTGATCGAAATGGATGAATTCGCGGCCATTAAACGCTCACGCAAGGTACGCCCTTCCTGGTCATAGGGAGACGCGCCTTCGATCACTGCCACATGACGCACGCACTCGAACTCAGAGACAAATTCGTAAAATGTATCCAGGAGGTGACGTGAACTGCGCGCTTTTTGAATCGGGATCAATCCGCCGCCATCCAAAACAAAGAAGGGAATAACCCCCAGCATCTCGCCGGCAATGGCCTGGGCCGGATCCAGCGCCCCGGCGCGCGCCAGGTAAGTGAGGCCCTGTGCGCAAAAGAGTGAATAAACATGCGGCGCAAGCCCTCGCAGCAACCGACTGATCGCGCCCCCACTCATACCGTTCGCCGCCGCTTCCGCCGCGACCTGCACCATCAATCCCAAACCGACAGCCGTATTGCCCGAATCGATCAGATGGAGCGTCGCGGCGGATTTGACCGCTGCGGCAGCCTGGCACGCGTTGGCATAGGTTGCGCCAAGCCGGGCCGAGGGCAGTAAGACAACGATCTCTTGATATTTGCGTTCCAGCGCCAAAAAAGCCTGGCGGAAATCTTCAGGCAGCGGAGGCGAAACCCGCGCCGAGTTTGGCCGGACGGTCGGCGGCAGAAGGCCCAATTTGAGCATGCGCGCATCCGTCAACGAGGCGCCGTTGGCGTGAACATGATAGGGCAAGATACTCACCAGATCGCTGCCCGGAAATTTGTTTCCCAGGCACTGTGCAGCATTATCAGTAAGAATAACAACCGATGACATGGAAATGCAACTATCAAAGAAAGGGTAACAGCACGGCGCAGAGACTCTATTCGAGTGCAAGAATCAAGGGATAATAGGGCTGGCCGCCATATTGCACTTCCACCTCTTGCGATGGATAAGCCTCACGAATGGCGGCCGCGATCACATCCACCTCGGGGCCAGAAATTTCGGCGCCTGAGAAGAGCGTAATCAATTCGCGCTCAGCGGCGTCAATCATTTGCAATAAAGCCAGGGTCGCCTCTTGCACCGTGGCCGCCGATAAGACCAGCTTTCCATTGTGCAAGGCGATCACCTGCCCCTCTTGCACCGCCACCCCATCAATCTCTACGCTGCGGGTGGCAGTGGTGATTTCGCCTGTTTCGACATCGCTGAGTGCAGATTGCATATCCGCCACAACCGCATCCAGATCGCCCTCTGGGATCAGGCGCAGCATGGCCGCCAGGCCTTGCGGCACAGTCCGGCTGGGAAGGATGACCACTTTTTTCTCTATTCCCAAATGCAGCGCTGCCTGAGCCGCGGCTTGCGCCGCCAGGATAATATTTTTGTTGTTGGGAAGGATGATTACCTTGTCGGTCGGCAGGTCTTTGAAAGCAGAAAGAATCTCTTGCGTGCTGGGATTCATCGTCTGTCCCCCTTCAACCACCGCGGCCACGCCCAGGCTGGCAAAGACGCGGGCAATCCCTGGCCCAGGCGCGACGACAATGACGGCGATCTGGCCGGGCGTAAACTGCATAAGTTCTAGTTTATCGGTGAGCAGGGACGGCGCGGCGGTTTCGATCTGCGCCAGCAAATTCTCCATCGCCACTTTCGTCACCGTCCCTACCGACATCGTGTAATCAATCGGGACATACCGGCGATCGGTGGGGACGTGAATGTGCATACGGTAAATGCCATCCCCCTCGCCAAGCTGAATCGAGGTACCAATCAGTTCAAGATCAGCGTAAAGCTTGGGAAGGTCTAATGGGGCAAAAGGACGAAAATCCACCACCACTTCATAATCTTGCCCTGGTTCAATGGTTTCAAGGGTGTTTTCGAGACGCATGGCGCCCAGAGGCTGGACGGTCATTATGGGGGTTTCCAGAGACTGGCCCTGAATATAGCGCACCATGCCTTCAAGAATAAAATACAAGCCTTTGCCGCCTGAATCGACCACACCGGCATCTTTTAAAACGGGCAGCAGGTCAGGGGTGCGCTGCACTGAGGCGTCAGTATCAGGGAGAATTTTCTCTAAGATTTGGTAAGGATTGTCGGTTTCAAGCAAGGCTCGTTCAGCGGCGGCAGCCATGTCTTTGGCGACGGTCAAGATCGTGCCTTCGACCGGGCGCACCACCCCCTTATAGGCCGTATCGCGCCCGGCGGCAAACGCCTGCACCAGAGCCTGTCCGTCCATCTCATCCTGCTTGTCCAACGAGCGAGCAAACCCGCGCCACAATTGTGAGAGAATGACGCCGGAGTTGCCGCGCGCGCCCATCAGTGCGCCATGCGCCACCGCATGAGCTACCTTGCCAATATTTTTCTCATTGGAATTGGCAACTTCATCACAGGCTGCCTGCATGGTCAACACCATATTCGTGCCTGTGTCGCCATCTGGCACAGGGAAAACATTGAGGGCATTGACCGTTTGTTGATTCGTCTTCAGCCAACTAAGGGCTGCATGAACCAGGTGTTTGAATACCTGACCATCCACCGGATAGACTGGGTTTACCGCTAACTCCATGAAGTGGCTCCTAAAATAATGAGGGGGATTAATCTAAATTGCTGACCCGAAGTCCTTGTACGTGGACATTGACCTGATTGACCGGCATCCCAAGCGCCTTCTCAACCTGATAGCGCACGGTGTTCGACACACTCCCCGCGACCGATGTAATGCGCGTTCCATATTCGACAATGATATACAAGTCAATACTCAAGTTGTGGCCGTCAAAATGAATGTCGACACCGCGCGTTGGGTCCTTGACCAGAACATGCGCCAGGCCATCCATCAGATTCTTGCTGGAAAGCCCCACCACGCCATAGGACTGAAGCGCAGCCTGATAGGCGATTGTGGCAATCGCCCGTGGAGAAATATTGATATTACCAAGACTGGTTTCTTCTGTCATACGCAAAACCTTTGGATTCCTTTTGGAATATTAAACCCGTGGCTTGTAGGAGGATACGATTTGTGGTAAGATTGCCCCGCCCTGGGAAGGGCATATTTTGTGTTCATTGCCACAGTACCGGTGGCGGTAAGGAAAGGAAAGAGAATTATGGCAAAGTGCGCACACTGCGGAAAGACAACTAGTTTTGGCCGCAACAAACCCTGGTCGAAGAAATCCACCCGGCGCACCTTCCGGCCGAACCTGCAAACGATCAGTGTGATGGTGCAGGGGCAAATGGTTCAGAAGGTTCTTTGCACGAAGTGCATTCGCACCATGGTGAAAACGAGTTAGGCAATCCAAAATTCGACGAAAGATCGCGGCGCAAGCCGCGATTTTTCTTTATGCGGGGGTTTCTTCCGCCGGGAGGCAGGCGCGCAAGGCGCGCACGCCGGCCGCAATGCCCTGCGGATGTTTAAAGACGGCGTAAGCGGCCACTGCCACCCGCACCCCGGCGCGGTAAGCGGCGGGCAAAGTCTCAGCGGTCAGGCCGCCATCCATTTCGATCACTGCCTGGGGGTTCACCTGATCCAGTTTTTGGCGAATTGCGGCGACTTTCGGCAGAACTTCGGGAATGAAGACCTGCCCCGAATAGCCCGGGTTGACGCTCATCACCAGGACCAGATCCACCAGGTGCAGCACAGCGTCAAGCGCGGCCGCGGGCGTACCGGGGTTAATCGCCACTCCCGCTTTGCAACCCGCCTGGCGGATGGTTTGCAAGGTGCGATATAAATGTGGACAGGTTTCGACATGCACAGTCAGCCAGCTCGCTCCTGCAGCGACAAAATCGGGCAGCAGGTGATCGGGTTGTTCGACCATCAAGTGAACATCAAGCGGCAGGCGGGTGATCCGTTTGCAGTGGGCGACAATAAACGCACCCATTGTCAAGTTGGGGACAAAGCGCCCATCCATCACATCTACATGCACCCAGTCTGCCCCGGCGGCTTCGACCTGGGCCAGTTGATCGGCCAGGTGAGCAAAATCAGCCGAAAGTATTGAGGTGGAAATTAGAGGCAGACTCATCTAGGCGACCTTTTTCAATGCAAACGGAGCAAAACGCGTGCGATAGCCTGTCCCGCAGCGGTCGCAATAAAATTCAAACTGAAAACCCTTGTCAGTAGATTGGTCAGAATAATTACGGGTAAATTCGATCTTGCTCATTGCCGATTCTCCTATTACAGAAAACGCTCTAACGCAATTATACAACAGCCTGCAGAGCCCTGGAGCGGCTAAAGGTTGCTTTTTTTTCTATGTAAAAAGAAACCGCAGCTCACAGCCGCGTCAAGTATAACATAAGGAATGCTCAACCTTTGGTAAAATATCAGGTAGTAGAATCTGGTAATCCGATTTTGCAGATTTTGTTGATTTGCAATTTACGGTTTATATAGCTATGCTATAATAAAATGATTGTGAGCAGATTGAATATCTGACGTTCGGTTTTTGGCCATGCGACTCCAGCTTTGCTTAAGGCTCAACTGGGCATAGATGGATACGGAGGATGCTCTGGAAACACAACGAATCACCCAAAATTTGGACTATTCCACCAGCAGTCTCGATCAGCAACTTCAACCAGGCGTTACGCTGGTTAACCGTTACCTGATCCAGAATGCGATTGGAATCGGCGGAATGGGGGCTGTTTATCGCGCCCGCGATTTACATTTCCCCAATGTCATCAAGCGCGTCGCGGTGAAAGAGATGATCAACCAGGCGCGTGACCCTATTGTACGCGAAACCATCGTGCGCAACTTCGAACGTGAGGCGAACATCCTGGCCACACTGGATCATCCATCCATTCCGCGCATCTATGATTACTTCACCCATAATGAACGCTCTTACCTGATCATCGAGTTCATTGATGGTAAGGATTTGGAGGCGCTGCTCAGCGATATGAACGGATTCTTCCCCGAGGCGCAAATTGTCACCTGGGCGATTGAATTGTGCGATGTGCTGCGCTACTTGCACAATCACAAGCCTGATCCAATCGTATTTCGGGATATGAAGCCTTCAAATGTGATGATCAACCAACACAATCATGTGATGTTGATTGATTTTGGCATCGCCAAACCCTTTGAAACCGGTCAAAAAGGCACCATGATCGGTACGGAAGGGTATTCGCCGCCCGAACAATACAAAGGAGAAGCGACTCCTCTGGCCGATATTTACGCCATGGTGCAACCCTGCACCACATCCTCACGCGGCGCGATCCCCGCCTCGAGCCGCCTTTCTCGTTTGGCGAGCGCCCGATCCGGCAGTTCAACCCCAGTGTCTCGCTTGAATTAGAGACGGTCGTCAACACGGCGCTGCAATACAACGCGGAAAGCCGCTTTCCCAACGCGGATGCAATGAAACAGGCGCTGCTCAGCGTAGCGCAAAAGACGGGTACTCTGCACCCCATGCCCAATAACAACGTCGCCAAAAAAGGCAGCAGCAGTAGTGAAGGAACACGCTGCTTGTGGAGTTTCGAGTGCGAGGACGAGGTGCGCGGGACGCCCACTTATGCCAACGGCGTTGTTTATGTGGGTTCCTACGACAATAATCTGTATGCGCTAAAAGCCAGCAATGGGGAGTTTTTGTGGAAATATCCCACCGAAGGGGGGATTGTTAGCAGGCCTGCCTTTGCAGATAATAATGTCATTGTTGGCTCTGAAGACAAGTCGCTGCATGTGGTTTCGGCGCGCATGGGCAAAAGTATCTGGACTTACCAAACGGATGGGCCCATTCGCTCCTCGCCTGCAGTGGCCGAGGGGCATATCTTTGTCGGCTCAGATGACGCCTGCTTGCACGCCATCAATATACTCACGGGGCGGCGCGCCTGGCGCTTCGACGCCGGCGAGATGGTACGCTCGACGCCGGCGGTGTCCGCTGACCGTATCTACTTTGGCACTGAAAGCGGCGAACTTTTCTGTTTGGATTTTAGTGGGACGACCAAGTGGCGTTTCAAGGCAAAGCGAGCATTCACCTCTTCGCCAACCGTGGCGCAAGGCGCGGTCTATATCGGCTCACTGGATGCGATGCTCTACGCCGTAGATGCGAAATCGGGATTCAATATCTGGCGCTTCCGGCTGGGGAAAGGCTCGATTTCATCCCCCTGCACGAGCGACAAATATGTTTTTACCGGCGCGATTGACGGAGTGATCTACTGCCTGGATGCCCGTTCTTCAAAAGAAATCTGGCGCTTTACGGCTGAACAGCAAGTAACCAGTTCTCCCATCCTTTTCCGCGATTCAATCTACTGCGGCTCAGTGGATGGCAACCTGTACGCGCTGGAATATCGCACCGGACGATTACGCTGGAAGTATCAAATCGGGAAACCGATCACCGGTACTGCCGCAGTTGGCGAAGACATTATTTTTGTCGGCGCCACCGATCATCGCGTTTATGCTCTGACGGCTTGAAATCACCGTTCAGCGGGAGGTTTTCTCTGTGATCAGCTTTTTGAAAAAACTCTTCGGCGTCAATACTGCTACCCTTCAGCAAAATGCTCTCGCGGTCGAGACACCTTCTGCGCCCGAAAAACCCCCATTAGGGGAACTTGCCACGTTACCGCTGGAAGATCGGTGCAACGAAGTGATCTCCTCCGCTGAAGCCTGGCCGCCTTCGCCGCAAATCGCCGTTGGCTGGGGACAATCTGTGGGACGACAGCGTGAGCAAAACGAAGATTCGATCTTTGTCCTGTCCACCATGCTCATGACCAACAATACGCAAACACCGTTTGGTTTTTTTATCATTGCAGATGGAATGGGCGGACACCAGCACGGCGAAATTGCCAGCGGATTGGCTGTACGCGCCCTTTCTACCCATGTACTGCGCAAGTTGTATCTTCCCATGTTCAACGCAAATCCAGAGCCTCCTGATCAATCTTTACAAGAAATCCTTGAGGACGGCATCTACGAAGCACACCGGACAATTATCAAAAGCTTTCCAGGCAGCGGCACTACTCTGACTGCGGCATTGATTATGGGTGAGCAAATGACCCTGACTCATGTGGGCGACAGCCGGGCTTACTTATTCCCGGCCAACAGCCCAGGCCAGGTGTTGACACGCGATCACTCACTGGTCAAGCGTTTGGAAGAGTTGGGCCAGATCACAGCCGAGGAAGCCGTGCAGCACCCACAGCGCAATGTATTGTACCGCGCGCTGGGCCAGGGTGAACCTTTCGAACCAGATGTAAGCACTTTTCCACTGCCCCATCATGGACATCTCCTCCTTTGTTCTGATGGGTTATGGGGGGTAATCCCTGAAAAAGAGATCATGGCGATCATCTGTTCAACCCCCGATCTACACCTGGCTTGTCAGGCTTTATTAGATGCAGCGAACGCAGCAGGAGGACCCGATAATATTTCGGCCATCCTGCTGCGTTTAACCAACTAAAAGATCGGGGAGAACTATGCCCAAAGAAACCTCTCTGTATTCCCGTCTTGGCGTCCCCACAGATGCGTCTCCTGAGGAAGTCCGGCGAGCTTATCGTGAGGCAGCGCGCAAACTGCATCCTGATATCAACCAAAAGCCCGGCGAGACTGAACTTTTCATCGGAATACAGGAAGCTTACGATATTCTATCCAATCCTGACCAGCGGATGGCGTATGACAACAACCTTTCGCCAGATGTTTTTGCCCAGCCTGTGCAGGTCAACACGCTCTACAGTCGCGCCAGCCTGACACGCAGCAAAGAACCACAGCTAATCTATGTCTTGCTGGAACTGACCGCGCGGCCAGACTCTAAAAAACCCATCGGCGCGCCGCCGCTGAATACTTCGCTGGTGATTGACTGTTCGACCTCAATGCAAGGCGTGATCATGGATACCGTCAAGTCCACTGCCATTGAGCTTTTGCACCAAATGCGCGCCGAGGATATCATCTCCATCGTGGCATTCAGCGATCGAGCTGAGGTGGTGCTGCCAGCGGGGTCGCAGCTCAACGCCAAGCAGATCGAGATGGGGATTCGCATGCTGCAATCGCGAGGAGGGACTGAGATTTTTCGCGGGTTAGAGGCTGCTTATCACGAGATCGCTCGTTTTCGCGATGATAAGCACACGAATCAGATTATTTTGATCACGGATGGGCGCACTTACGGTGATGAAGCGGACTGTATCAAGTTGGCGCAACAGGCTTCTATCGAGGGGGTTGAGATCAGCGGGTTGGGGATCGGGGATAAGTGGAATGATGAATTTATGGACAAGCTTACTTCGATCACTGGCGGCAGCAGCATCTATGTCACCACTCCCAAAGACATTCGCGATTATCTGAAAGATAAGTTTCACAACTTAAGTCAACGTTATGCCGAAAATGTCAAACTGGATTACAATAAACCGGCAAATGTTGACTTGAGGTATGTCTTTCGGATACAACCTGAGACGATGCATCTCGCTACCGGCTCTCCGATCCAGATTGGCAGCATCCCCCGCGAAGCCAGCGCCAATCTCTTAATGGAGTTTTTGGTCACCTCACTACCCGCCGCCGATCGCGCAGTCCTGCTGCCGGGCCGTTTTTTTCTCGAAGTGCCATTGCAGGCCAAGTCGCAGATTTCAATCCGTCTGGAATTGGAGCGCCCAATCACTAAGGAGCCAGATCGTACACCGCCGCCAGCGGCTTTAGTGCAAGCAATGTCCAAACTTACTATTTATCGCATGCAAGAGCGGGCGCGGCAAGAGATCTCTCAGGGGAAAGTGAAGGATGCCACCCGCCATCTGCAAAACATCGCCACCCGTCTCATGGCAGACGGCCAAAATGATCTGGCGCGCACCGTCTTGAAAGAGATCGGCCATGTTGAGAAAAAACAGGCTTTGAGTGATGGTGGTGGAAAACGTATCAAATATGGCACACGCGGATTGGTTATGTTGCCAGCCACAGTGAAGCAGAATGAGTAATCCATGATTGTATGTCCAAGCTGTAAACATGAGGAATTTGAGGGCGCTTTGTTCTGTAACGAATGCGGGGCGCAATTGCCGGGGACGCCGCAAACAGGCACTAAAAACATCCAACGTATGGCGGCTACCGAAACGCTGCAGCCCTTGCGCCCCAAACCAACAGAAACACGTTCATCCTCCGGCGCTCCGCCCACCACTTCGATCGACGCGCCGATCGCAATTTACGTTATGGATGCAGGACAAATCATCCCCCTGGCCGGGCGAGATGAATTTACCCTGGGGCGAAGTTCTGAACAACAGACCGTTTTGCCCGATCTAGATCTCTCTCCCTTCCAGGCGTACGAAAAAGGCGTCTCGCGCCTGCACGCCTCAATTCGCGTCAATAGCAATCCCGTCACAGTAACAGACTTGGGCTCAGTCAACGCCACGCGCTTGAACGGCCAGCGCATCCCCCCGTCAAAACCGATTCCTGTGCAGCATGGCGATATCCTCACACTGGGCAAGCTTAAGTTACAAATGATCATTCGAAAATAACCCTCTGGCAGAAGCATTGATGCTCTTTGCTGCTGCCTCGATCTTACGGAGAATAGAATGGCTCAGACAGTAATTATCCACATTCAAGGTGAAGATGCGGTAATGGGTGAGGTAGAACAACTGCCGGCCCCCACCGATGTTCTGGTCACATTAACCAACCCTCGCCGGATTGACGGTAAAGACCTGTATTACCTGGCCGAAGGCGTCGTTACAGTGGCATGGCCGCTGCATCGCTTGAACTTCATCGAAATCACATCCGCGCGCGATGAAGATGAGATCATGGGCTTCGTACGCGAGTAAATCCCTGGCGCGGGAAAGGCTGCGTTTTTCCTTATCAGGACGTAATTTACGCCCGCGCCACGGCTATCTTGTTTCTGACGAAAAAATGTATGATGGCTGAAACGAGCTTTAGAAATCGCCGCATCCTGGTCGTGGACGATGAAGAGCGCATGGTGCGTTTTATTCGTCTCAACCTGGAACATGATGGATTCCAGGTGATTGAGGCTTTTCGCGGCGCCCAAGCGCTTGACAAGTTACGCAGTGCGCTGCCAGATTTGATCATTCTGGATGTCATGATGCCCGATATTGATGGGTTTGAGGTGCTGCGCAACATTCGCGAAAATAACTCAACACCAGTGATCATGCTGACCGCCAAGGGAGAAGAGGATGACCGGGTGCACGGGCTGGAATTGGGCGCCGATGATTATATTACCAAACCGTTCAGCCCGCGCGAACTGGTCAGCCGGGTGCGGGCGGTGCTGCGCCGGGCTGAAATGGGCGGCGGCGGCGGCGGCAGTATGCACGGGTTGATCGAAGTAGATGACCATTTAAAACTTGATTTTGATCGCCATGAAATTTGGCTGAATGGTAAACTGGTCAACCTGCGCCCCACCGAATATCGCATGTTGTATTACCTGGTACAAAATGCAGGTTGGGTAGTTTCGCATGATCAAATCCTGGTCAATGTTTGGGGTTACGAGTATCGCGATCAGCCGCATTATGTGCGTTTGTACATCAATTATTTGCGCGAAAAGCTAGAAAAAGACCCGGCCAACCCGCAATACATCCTGACTGAGCGCGGCGTCGGCTACCGTTTTGTTGATTTTCGCCGCGAGAAACCGTCGTCCTTATGAGTATAGAAACCCCCAAGCAACGTATTTTACTGGTGGATGATCACGAAGTCGTCCGCCTGGGTCTAAAAGCCCTATTGGAACGTCACCCAACGTTTGAGGTGGTCGCTGAAGCCAGCACTGCGCGTGAAGCAATCGAACGCGTGATTGCGTTTTCCCCGGATGTAGTGGTGATGGATATCCGTCTGCCGGGCGGATCTGGCATTGAGGCCTGCCAGGAAATTTCAGAAAAATATCCGAATGTGAAGGTCATTATGTTGACCTCATACGCCGAAGATGAGATGCTCTTCTCAGCAATCCGCGCCGGGGCGTCGGGCTACGTGCTGAAGCAGATTGGGGGGGAAGACCTTGTACGGGCGATTGAGGCGGTGGGACGCGGCGAAGCGCTGCTCGACCCGGCTGTGACGCAGCGCATTTTTCAAGAAGTGCGCAAAGCTGCTCGTGATGAAGAGGCCTCTGCATTTTCGATCTTGACTCAGCAAGAACGGCATGTCCTGTTATTGGTATCCGAAGGGAAAACCAACCGCGAGATCGCGAAAGCGCTGTTTCTGGGTGAAGGCACAGTGCGCAACTATGTCAGCAGTATCCTTTCCAAATTAGGCGTCAGCAACCGCGCCGAGGCCGCCGCCTACGCAGTAGAGCACAATTTGAAGGATTACTTATAAAAAAGCCCTAATGCTTTTTCTCGTCCTCGCTGCGCGCCATCTGATAAGCTACCCCCCACATCCAATCTTGCAAATAGATTTCAATGTCTTTGAGCAAGCGTTGGTGATGCGCCAGGTTTTTGATTAAAGAACGGCTCTCTTGCAGCATCTTCAAACAGACTTCTCTCGCCTCTTCATCGGCCAAAGCCTGCGAATCGATCAGGGTGAGAAAGCGCGCCGGTGTGAGACGGGTGATGGATAGGGGAGTGCGCAACCCCGTCAAACGCACACCATAGCTTTTTAGGCCCTTTTGAAACTCTGAAAATACCTGCTGGATATCGTCTGCAACCTGCGCTTTGCGCTCACCTGTTTCGGCCAGGATTTCGCGCAAAACTCCCAGGCTTTGCGGCCCGGCCAAGACCAACTCCTGCACAATCTGCTGCATCGGCAGAGGTGAATCTTCTTCAATGCAACGCATTAATACATCCCCCGCCTGCATCCGCAGGTAGGCATGCTCTACAAACGCTTCGACAGACGAATCAGCGGGATCATTCATAAGCTTGACGGCAGGCCTGGCAAGGACAGATTTCACGTAAATAACGCCAGTTGTAGATTCCGAAGTGATGACCATCTTCCCAGGCAATCGTCAACGCATAAGCGCCGACGGCCTCGATCTGCGCCAGGCGCGTGGCCGGGGTATTTTCATCGGGCAAAGCAAAGACTTCGGGTTCAGGCAGCGACCCCATCTTCTCATGCCCGCCCTTACACTCCGCGCACGGGCAGGCGCGCCGCAGCAGCGCAAAAGGATATTGGCTGACATGCCCATCTTTCCAGGTAAGAACCAAAAGGCGTGTCTGGCGGTTGGCAGTAATACTGGCGGGATTAAAATCAGACATAAAAGTTCCTTACAATTACTATATACCCAAATTCCAATTTGGGCAATTCTTCTTCAAGGGTTTTGCACAATTGCCAGGTAGTTGGAAACCGCCCAACCATGAATCGCCTCATCATAAGGGCCGACCAGGTACCACCAGGTGTAGCCATCGGTTTCGCGCGGCCCATCCTCAATCCGAAAGACCTCCGATTCGAGCGCCACACGCAAAATCTCGCCCTCCAATCCTGGCGCAGCGCGCAGCCGCAATCCGTCTGTGCCGGTGCCGCTGACCTGGACATAAGCCCCCACCATGATCACCCCCGGAATAGGCGAGGGGGGAACCGCCGAAGTTGCAGTAGGTGTATGATGGGGGGGAGTAGGGGTTTGCACAACAGGCGTCAAGGTGGGGGCCGGCATCAGGCTGACGATGGCTGTCGTCACGCCAGAGGGCGCAGCCGGATTACGCATCAGGTTGATCATAAAGAGCGTTAAGATCAACAGGACGGCCGCGATCGCTGCTGAAGCAATGAAGACCCAAGGATTGAACCAATCGCGTATGGTTTGCATGGCAGGGTTGAGAATGAGACCCAAACAAGAAATGGACAAGCGGTTACATGACCACCGGCAGGAGGAAGAAAGCCAGGCCCAAGATAATGTAAATGGCGAGCAGTTCGGCGCCCTCCAGCCAGTTCGATTCGCCATCCGCCGAGACGAGGGCGGCGATCATAACGCCGGCAATCAGCGCCAAAAGCTCAAACTGGTCAAAAGTCAAGGTGAGGTGATGACCGAAAAGCAAACTGACAAAGACCAGCACCGGGGCGACAAACAAAGCTATTTGCAAACTGGAAGCGATCGCAATTTCGACGCTGAGCGTCATCTGATTTTTCAGGGCAACCTGCAGCGCCACCAGATGTTCCGCCACGTTCCCAATGATGGGGATAAAGATGATGCCGATGAAGAATTCCGAAATGCCCAATGCTTCAACCACCGGTTCGACCGAGCCAACCAGCAGTTCAGAGAGAAAGGCGACTCCAACCGTAGACAGGCCCAAGACGATGATTGCAGTGCGCAGCGGCCAATGGGAAACTGCGTTGACATGTCCAGTCTCTTCGACCGTCAGCGGGCTTTCCACTGTCCGCAAACTGTAGATGAGTCCAAGTGCATATAGGATAATCATCACCCCGCCACTCCCAGGCTGAGCGCCTCTACCTGTGGACTTGGGGGATCGATATTGCCGATGGAGTGGCTGAACAACGATGGCACCAGAAGGGTCAACACTGTCATGACCAACAAAACCGAGTTATGCCCGGCCTGGCGGCGATCAAATTTCTGCGCGCCGTGGCGCAAACCGCCAAGCAGCATGGACATTCCCAACACTAGCAGCAAGTTCCCCAAGATGGAGCCAATGATGGAGGCTTTGACCAGATCAAGCAAGCCTTCACGGATGGCGAATATGGTGATGATCAATTCTGCGGCATTGCCCAGGGTGGCATTGAGCAAGCCGCCGATGCGCGGCCCGGTGTAATGCGCCAGGGATTCGGTCGCTTCACCAATATAGCCCGCCATGGGGATGACCGCAACGGCGGATAAGGCAAAGACCCAAATTGCCCCCCAATCCGTCATTTCAGCCAGGATGGCCAGGGGCAAAAAAACGAGCAGGATAGCAATTGGTTGGTGTTTGAGGTAAGTAAGAAGTTTCTTCATTTTTTGGTCTCTTACAGCGACGTTTTGACGACGCAGTCTGATTGGGTTTGAATACAATTGGTAGTCTAATTGTACCAAGTTTGAGCAACAGAGGAGGGGAATCGTGCTAAAATCAACCCATGGTCTTGCTCAATAATCGCTACCAACTCGAACAACGCCTGGGCGCAGGCGGCATGGCCAGCATTTTCCTGGCGCAGGATTTAACGCTGGAACGCCGTGTGGCGATTAAGCTGCTGCGCGAAGATTTTTCAGGCGATGCGGCCTTTCGGGCGCGCTTCCATCAGGAAGCAAAAGCCGCCGCCAAC
Source organism: uncultured Anaerolineales bacterium (assembly GCA_903872065.1). Taxonomy (GTDB): domain Bacteria; phylum Chloroflexota; class Anaerolineae; order Anaerolineales; family UBA4823; genus CAIQJJ01. Next base: position 16,736 of record CAIQJJ010000729.1, read on the forward strand.
CTCACCCACCCCAACATCGTCACCGTCCACGATTTCGGCCTGGACACGGTTTCGGGACGTTTGTTCATTGTGATGGAATACGTCCCCGGCCCCGACCTGAAGGCGCTGCTGCGGCAGCGTGGGCGGTTCACGGTGGAAGAGGCCATTCCACTGCTGATCCAGGCTTGCGCCGGTATAGGCTATGCGCATCGCGCCGGGTTGGTGCATTGCGACGTGAAACCGCACAACCTGATCGTAACGCCCGATCAGCGCTTGAAAGTCACCGACTTCGGCATCGCTCGCGCCCTGGCTTCGATCCAGCCAGATGAAAAGAACAGCGTCGTGTGGGGGTCGCCGCAATATTTTGCGCCAGAACAGGCCGCCGGCGGGGCCCCATCGCCGGCATCCGACGTGTATTCGCTGGGGGTCATCTTATATGAGCTGCTCTGCGGACAACTGCCTTTTATCTCTGAGTCGCCGGGCGAGTTTGCGCGCCTGCATCGCGAGACGCCCCCGCCTCCACCGCGCCAGATCAATCCGGCCATCCCGCCAGTGCTGGAAGAAATTATTCTTAAAGTGCTGTCCAAAGAGCCGGCAGCCCGCTACCGCACCGCCGACCAATTGGGACGGGTGTTGATCGCGTACACCAAAGGAGGGCAGAGCGTTCAGGCGTCTCAGACGATCAGTTCTGCGGCGGCGACCTCTGCATCCGCCGTCGCAGTCACGCGGCAAGCCCCCGTTCCGCCGCCACCTCCGCCGCGCACTGCCGCCCCCCCTCTGCGGCAGCCTCCGCCGGCGGAAAGGCCGCTTCCACCGGCGCAGGTAGAGGAAGAGGGTGAGGAAGAAGAACCGGCGGAGAACCCACTCGATATTGATTGGATTACCTGGGGCCTGGCTCTTTTGGCTTTGCTGGCGGTAGGGGGATTAATCCCACTCTGGCTGTGGGTCTACCTGGTTTACAACCCGCCGCGCTGATCCAGAGCGGGGCAAAGTTTCAAATGGAATGGTTGAGGCGCTGCAAAACATCCCTGGCGCACGCCAGACCATCTTCGGCGCGCAGTTGCTGGCCCAAACGGTCGGCGCGCTGGCGCATGGATGGCTGCCGCGCGTCCTGGACGGCCTGCGCCAGGCGCTCGGCTGTCAAGACACTGCGGGGGATAGGACGCGGCCCGACGCCAAGCGCAGCCACTTGCCGCCCCCAAAAGAATTGATCTTGCATGTGAGGGATGAGGATCGAGGGTTTGCCGGCGCGCAGCCCGGCGGCGGTGCTGCCGGCCCCGCCATGATGGACAACCGCCGCCATGTATTCAAAAAGCCAGGCATGGGGAGCAGAATCCAGTAAAAAGACCGTCTTAGGCAACTGCTCTCCTGCCAGGCCGCCCCAACCGCGCGCCAGCACCGCGCGCTGGCCGGTCTGGCGCAGCGCCTCCAGCACCAGGCGAGTCATCTCCGCGGCTGAACGGTTGGCCATGCTGCCAAAACCGATATACACCGGCGGATCGCCGGCCTCAAGGAAAGCGGACAGGGCAGAGGGCGGCTTCCAATCGTCGGGAGCGGGCAAAAACCAATAACCGGTCTGATGCACCCAGGCTGGCCAATCCGCCGGCCTGGGGACGACCAGGGGGCTGTAGGCATGCAATTGGGGAATGTTCAAGCGCTGCAAGATGCCAGGCGCGCCAGCAAGGTGCAAAACCTCCTGCCGGAAACGCGTCAGAGCGCCGCGATAGAGCATTTGCCAGACCAATGCTAAGAGCAGCCAATGCGTCGTGCGATTGAAAACGCCGCCCAGGTTGGGAATTGTCCCCTGGGGTACAGGAAAAGCGCGCGTTGGATAGGCAGGAATCAAAAGCGCCGGCGCTCCCACTGCGCCCAATTTCTCAGCAATGTCATAGCCCCACAAAGAAATAAAGCTGTAGACCAACACGTCTGTATCCTGGCAAGCCTGCCAGGAATCAAGCTGAATTTGCATGGTGTAACGGCTGGTTTCACGCAAGAAATAAAGCAGCGCATCCCACAGACGGCCGGAATGGATCATTGCCTGGCCGGCGTCGGTTTCCAATAAGCTTTGGATGCCAAATGGCAAAGGGCGAAACGCCAACCCATGCGATCGCGCCAGGGCTTCAAAATCGGCGTTCGCAACCAGGCGCACTGCGTGGCCGGCGCGTTGTAAACCAAGCGCCAGAGCAATGAAAGGCTGGACATCGCCGCGTGAGCCATGCGCTAAGACTGTAATCATACGGAACTTCCTTCCACCGCTTCAAGCGGCGTCGGGTACCAAAATGGGCCAAGACGCGTCCCAAGTCCCAAAATGGGGGCGCTCTGCCAGGCCTGGCGATAAGCCAGGGACTGTTCGGCGCGGCCAGCTTTGTCCGCTCGCCAGGTGCGACGCAGATAGACATCATCATAAAGCACCTGGCGCAGGCCGACTTCATCCAGACTGTAGCCGGGTTTTTGATGCCAATAGCCTTGCAAGGGGCCGCGCGCCAGCAGCGGCGGCAGTTGCAGCGAGGACAGCTGCGGCTTACCTGTCCCCAGGTATAAAGTGACAGGGGGGATCGCCTCGCCATAGAGAACTCTCTGCACCGCGGGAATGCTTTCGGAGGCGGTTTCCACAACCGCGCGGCGGGCCGCTTCAATCAGCCATTGCAGCGGCGCATCGTAATCAGGGACGGCGTAACACCACAAGGTAAAAGAAGCTTCAGGGGGGGTCTCTGCCGCAAGAAGTTGGCCGGCCTGGCGCAGGGCAGGGATAAACTCGCTGCATGCCAGGCGAACCCGCCAGCCCATGCGCCTGTAATGGGCGAGCGCCGGCGCGCCGGTCAGGCCTTGCAAATACCAACGCCACAAATGCTCGCGATAATCTGCCGTGACCTCATCGAACTGGCTGGGGCCCAACATGGGCATGATTAAATGACGCGCCCCACAACGCTGGAATAACTCCACCGTGCGCCATAATTCCCCCTGTGTCCAGGCGGCAAACGCATCGCCCTGGGTGGGAACTCCGGCCAGGGCGGCGGCGCGGCGCGTGCCAGAAGCAGCGTAGATCAGCGCTTCTGGCAGCAGAGGGCGCAAGGCGTCGAGCGGCAGCACGAGAAATTCAGCGAAAGAGGGAATCGAGGCTTCGGGGTTCATTCGCCGCCCCCGACCGCCTCCGCGCCATTGGCCTGATCCCCATCCATAACCGGCAGGAAAATAGTGAAGGTCGAACCGCTCCCCAACTGGCTGGCAATTTCAATGCGGCCTTTGTGCGTTTCGACAATTTCTTTGGTAATCGAGAGGCCCAGGCCAGTGCCGGGGATGGAGGACTGGCTGGCTTGCGCGCCGCGATAAAAACGCTCAAAGATATGCGGCAGATCTTCCACATGAATCCCCATGCCGGTATCTTCCACCTGCAAGACAGCGTGTTTTTGTCCTGCATCGTAAAGGGTGCGGATTTTGATCTCGCCTTTTGGGGTGTAATTGACCGCATTCCCGATCAGGTTGGTCGCCACCTGTTTCAACTGACTGGCATCAGCCCAAAGGGGAGGCATGTAGGCCGCCGGCTCAAAAGCCATCTTTAAACCCTTGACCTCCGCCCTCAAGTGATTGGCAATAAAGACCTGATCGATCACTTGGTTAAAATCAATCCAATGAAATTCAGTCTTACGTGTGCCAAGTTCCATGCGGGTCAAATCAAGCACATCCTGCACCAACTGCGCCAGGCGGTTAATCTCTTCTTCCAGCACCTTAATATAGCGTTCCTGCCGTTCCGCTTTGCCCAGGCGCAGCATCTCCATATAAATGGTCAGATTGCTGATCGGCGTACGCAGTTCATGCGTAACGTCAGAAACAAATTTGGATTTCAAACGATCGAGGCTCTTAAGTTTCTCGTTGGCGCTGGAAAGTTCCTGGGTCTGTCTCTCCAGGCAGGCATTGGCGTTCGACAAGTCATCGGCCTGCTGCGCCAGTTGCAAATTGGCCTGCGCCAGTTCATAAGCCTGTGCGCCCAGCTGCTGGTTGGCCTGCGCCAGCTCTTGAGTGCGGCGAATGACGCGGGCGTCCAGTTCCTGGTTGATCAAGCGCAGGTCAGTGAGGGCATTTTCCAGGCTGCGCGCCGTTAACCATGACACCAGAGCAATCGCCAGCAGGGGAAAGGTGGATAAATAAAACCCGGCGGAGACATTGTATAAGAAACCGATCACGCTGATCATTGCCCCTATGCTCAAAGCAGTCACAAAACTGGCAGAAGGCGTGAGCAAAACACTGGAGACCATCACCGGCACCACGAAATAAAACATGCTTTCGCCAGCCACCAATAGATTAATATTCGCGGTGGCAATCGAAATCGCCAACATGATCAAAAACAGGATGCTGGCAAACCGAATTTTCCCCGCCCGGTTCAGGCGAACAATCAAAAGCGTGCTGATGGAGTAAGCAATACAGGTCCACAAAGTGGGATAAAGCATCTCCCAGCCAGGAAGTTTAAACGCGATGTCGAACAGCAAGACAATGATCATCAAAATGACCAATGGTAGAAGGCCCAACAACAAAATATTCAGCAATCGCGCGCGGCGCGACTCATCCGGGTCCAATGAAGGCACTTCGATCATCTTCCACAAACGTCTGAAAAGCTCCATCATAATAGTTCCTCCTGCACGCCTAACATTAACGCGCTCAAAATGGCCGAGCGCACCACCAATACCGGCACATACAGACATTTGCCAATCCACAACGGGGGATAGGGATCAAAACGATGTTCCGCCAGCCAACGCAGCCCGCGCTGCAAAACCTGCTTTGAAATCATTTTGCCAGAACGTCGCCAGAGCAAGAGCGCCTGCAAACAATAGGCGGTCTCTTCGGCGGTAGGGCCATAATAGCCCCAAGAGCCATCCACATTTTGCGTTTCCAAAATCCAATGTACTGCGTTCAGGGCAAAACTGTCCGCATACCCGGCGCAAGCGATGACAGCATGGGTGGTCGGATAATATGGCGAAGCGTGCCATTTATCGAACCAGAGCATATCCAACATCAAACGCCGCTGCAAAAAAGAAAGCACTTTTTGCACCTGCGGCGCGTTGGCGGGCAGCCCCGAACGACGCAGCGCCCCCAAGACATGGACATTGGCGCTAACCGAGGGATTTGACTCAACCTGAAAGCAGCGAAAATACTGCTCCTGCTCATAATATGAAAAATCGAACTGGATAGGACGACCGTAAAGCGACAGTACCTCATACGCCAGGCTGGTGACATCTGAATCAGTGGGAGCATAGCTGGCAGCAAACCCCACCCCTTTGCCGGGCATCCAGGCATCTTGCAGAAATTCCAGCCGCGGTTGGCAGAGCGCCAGGGCTTCGTCGTCCATTTGGCCGGCCAGGGCCAGGTTCCAGAGCGTCCAACTCAGTTCAAAGGTATCAAATGGGGCTACATCTGGAATACCGCCGTTATCGCGGTTGCGGGCCGCGACCTGGCGCAAATATGCCATCGCCGGCTCGTAGCCCGGACGAACGTATAAGACAAAGTAGGCGGTGGCTGAGGGGCTGTAGCTGACTGAGCCATTTGCCTCCAACAAGTGTTCGACATCGAAGAGATTGACGCTATCGGTGCCGGCCATCTCCGCCGAAAAAGCGACCGTCACTGCCCGGTTGACCTTGCCCATCGGCAGCCGCTCGAGGCGGGCGACCCGCTGCAGCATCAGGCGATCAAAGTAATCGCCATCGCGAAAGAAATTCTGCCGGCGGTCGAGGCGCGACGGATCTTCCGGTGGAACCAAAGCCCCGGTTTGCCGCCAAAAGCCAACCTCTTCCCGGTGGATAGCGCCCAACGCCCTGGCTTCGGAGAGCAAGGTCGGGATGATCATCTCAAAACCAATCGTCTCGCCAACGATATCGGAGCGCAGGCCGCGAATGGCTGTATCCATGCCCACCAGGGCGCGGCGCAAACGATTTTGATCACGACGTTCGCCGCGCCGCGCCAGGGTGGTCAGAGCGGCCAGGGTGCAAATCAAGCGATCATGGTGATACTTGGGCTGCATCGCGCCCCAACTGCCATCGGGAAGTTGGTGCGCCCGCAGCCATTCCAGCGCTTGCTCCCCTACTGGTTCCCCCAATTCTGCCAGGCGAGCCACCCAGGCGGTGTCATAAGCGGTGCTTAACATCCGACCAGGGCCAGTCTCTCTGAGTAACGCGAGAACCTCTGAGTGCAAATCCATTTGGGGCTACTCCATCAGACGTGGATACTTACGCATTAATAAGGCTGCCGCGAGCATAAAAACTCCCCCTGCCACCCCCGCCAGGCGCACCCCCAACGGCCCATAGGGATCACTGCGCCCGCGCCCGACAAGCAGCAGCAGTGGCAGCAATAAAGAAGCCGCGCCCACAAAAATTTGCTCCAATACTTTGGAAGCTGCCACATACATGCCCTCGCGGCGTTGACCGGTGCGGTAGGCGTCTTCATCGGTGATCTCGGCCAAAAACGCCGACGAAAGCACTACTGCTCCTGAAATGGCGGCCGCCTGCAAAACCGCCCATGAAATGCACTGCGCCTTCAACGAGAAAAGCCAACGATCAGAGATCAGCCAGATACATGGAAAGATGCAGGCCGCAGCAACCAATGAGGCGATGTACACGCGCCGCTTGCCCAGGCGCCGCGTAAGGCGCGTCACCAACGGGTAACAAAGCAGCGAAACAAAGACAGAGGGCAAGTAAAAATAGATGGTATCGGCCTGGTTGAGCAAACAGACCTCGGTGATCAAAAATGAGGAGATATTTTGCACCAACATGGAAGTCATCATGTACAATGACCAGGCCAGGGCAAAATACAAAAAGGCGCGGTTGACCAAAATCAGGCGCAAGGCCTGCAAAAAGTGCAGCGGCTGGCGAGGAGCCGAGGCCAGGCCCTGACCTCTGGACAGCCAGACCGCGCCGGACGGGGACAGGAAAGCCAGCAAGGCAATCAACGCATACGTTAAAGCCATGCGCTGAGTCCCCCAGGCTTCTAACAAAATGCCGGACATACCGCCGGCAATAAACCCCAACAACAACAATCCCGACTGCCAGGCCGAAAGCTGCGCCCGCTGCACATCCGTGACAGCCAATTCAGGCAGAAGCGCCTGGTAAGGCACCTGGTAAAAGGCCAGCGCGACACGGTACAACACCATCATAACCAAAAGATAGACCAGATTCCAGGCTGATTGCCCCGCCAGGGGGGGCAGCCACAGGGAAAAAAAGAGCGCCGCGACCAGAAAGGCAAAGCCGAATAAGAAAGGCAGCCGCCTGCCCCAGGCCGAACGGAAATGGTCGGAGAAATATCCGATCCAGGGGGTAATTAAGGCCGCAACCAGGTAGCCGCAAAAGAAGGCCAGGCCATATAAACTGGCGGGCAAGCGCGCCTGGCCATTGGGAGGTAAATAAAAGTATAACAACCAGTTTCCTATCACCAGGCTGGTGACAGACAGACCAAAAGAGCCAAAACCGTACAGCAAAGAACGCAGCATAAAATAATTCTACATCATTTAAGCTTTTCGGAGAAAGCTTTTCGGCTATAATAAAGATATGGATACTACGAAACCTCTTGCTTTAATTGTTGAAGACGATAAAAACCTGGCGCTGGCTTTTGGCGAAGCGTTGGAGGATGCCGGCTACGAAGTAGAAATCATCTTCGATGGGCAAACCGCGCTGGATCGCCTGGCAGTGGTTACGCCGGCGATGGTTGTGCTGGACCTGCACATCCCGCATGTGCGCGGTGCGGATGTGCTGCGTCACATTCGCCGCGAGGCGCGCCTGGCAAAGATCAGGGTGATCGTCGCAACGGCGGACGATATGGAAGCTTCTCGCCTGGGTGAACTGGCCAACCTGGTGCTGCTCAAGCCGATCGGCTACCAACAACTGCGCGATTTATCCGCGCGCTTACGTCCACGGCAACTGTAGAGTGCAAACTGCGCCCCAAGGAAAATTGTATGTACGATACCTTCAGCAGCGATTATGACCGCTTTGTCAATTGGAAGGCGCGCTTGAGTTTTGAGCTGCCCTTTATTGAACAATTGGTGCAGCCGCTAGGCGCGCCGCCGCGCCTGCTGGATGCGGCCTGCGGCACAGGCATGCACGCGATTGCTCTGGCGCAGCGCGGCTACCCCACCTGCGGAGCAGATTTAAGCGCGCCGATGATCGAGCGCGCCAGAGAAAACGCGGCTGCCGGTTCCAGCAAAGTGCGCTTCGAGACAGCCGGTTTTGGGCAACTGGCGCAAACTTTTGGCCGCCAGCAGTTTGACGCCGTGTTATGCCTGGGCAACTCACTGCCGCATGTAATCACGGCTGAGGCGCTGACCGGCGCTCTGGCAGATTTCGCCGCCTGCCTGCGCCCTGGCGGGCTGCTGCTGGTGCAAAACCGCAATTTCGATGCGGTGATGGCCAGCAAAGAACGCTGGATGGAACCGCAAGCGCACCGCGAGGGGGATGCGGAGTGGATTTTCCTGCGCTTTTACGATTATGAACCAGAGGATTTAATCAGCTTCAATATCGTCACGCTGCGGCGAAAAGGCAGCGCGCCCTGGGAACAGCAGGTAACAACAACCCGCCTGCGCCCCCAACTGCAAGCGGGTCTGGTCACTGCACTGCAAAGCGCCGGATTCGAACAGATAAACTGCTGGGGCAGTATGAATGGGGCGGCGTTCGAGGCGCTAAAGAGTGGGAATTTGATTGTGACGGCGTATCGCGCGTAGGCTGGATACAACCCCTAAAGGTCTTTGCAGACCTTTAGGGGTTTTTATTTGCGGCGATTGCCGCGGCAATCGCGGCGCGAATCTGCTCAAGATGGGCATGAGTATGCGTCTCGCCCAGCATCAGGCCATAGGCCATGCGCCAATAACTGCCTTTGCGGGCGGCAAACTCAGGCGGCCATAGACTGATAAAGGCCAAAGCTTCTGCCTGCGCTTTCTGAAATTGATCGAGCAGTTCGGGCAGGGTGGGATAGACGCTCAACAAAGCTTGAATTTGCGCCAGCACATTGCCGCCATAGTCATCCGCCCAGCGTTCGTGGCCGCCAATCACATCACTGACATAGGCGGTAAAGCCGCGCTCGCCCAGGATGAGGTGGGCCATAATCTGCTTGGCGCTCCATTCGCCAGGCGCGGGGATGAAGGAGGCTTCGGACTCGGCAACGCCGGCAAAGCACGCTTGCAGCGCGGCCAAATCCTCGGCGTACCTGGGGCGCAGCGTCTCGACAAAGACAGTGGGATCAAAAGAAATGTTGGGAATGGGACGCCCCCCCAGCCGCATGGCGACCGTTTTTTGCTCAACGCCGCGATAGAAGGCTACCTCAACCACATCGCCGGCCTGCTTGCCCTGGATGACGGAATGCAAGCTGGCAAAGTCGCTGGTGATCGTCTTCCCATCCACTGCGACGATGACATCATTCTGCTGCAACCCGGCGGCGTGCGCCCCCAGGCCCTCCATCGTCCCGTCCAGGCGGATGCCCTGCGTGACTGGTACACCCAACCTGGCGGCGACTTGCGAATTGAACTCGCCGACCATAATCCCCAACATCGGGCGCTGCGTGATGCGCCGGTCGAGGCCGGTTTCCAAGACCGAGGCCAGGTTGAGCAGGCTGCCGCGCCAGTGACCCTGGTACATCTCGGCCTGGCCTTCCCATTTCTTGCCCAGAGGCACTTCCTGCAACAGGCGCACCAATGCGCCGCCATCCTGTTCCGTCAGTGTCACCGTGACCTGCGTCGGCCCTGGATTAGAACGTCCCGCCCAAATAAAGGTCAAGGCCTGGTTGGGCGTCAGGCTCACATAACTGCCGCTGGAGAAAAAGTCGCCTTCCCACCACAAATACATGCGCCCCCCCGGGCGCGGCAGGACGGTGGCGACATCGCACAGCCACTCGCGCAAGGCGGTAGCATTGGTGAACGCGTAATACACCTGGGCTGGCGCAGCTTTGACCCACTGTTCGACAACAACGGTTTGTTTCTTGGGAGACATAGAGAATCCTTTTTGCATTTGCTCAGGCGGAGATTCTACAAACACCGCTGATGCAATCAGCTATCTTAACTTCCCAGCTTGAGCTTCAAATAGTTGAGAACGTAGACGATATCGGTCTCGTTGATCTTGGCAACCACAATCTCGGCCAATTTGCCGAGCAGCGGGACAGGCACTTCATACACAATATCCAACAGGAGCCTGGTTTGCGCCCCATTCATGAGCGGTTCGAATGTCCAGGTCAAGGTGCTGGTCAAACCGCCGGTGGTCTGCGTCACCAAGCGGCGAGGGCGGACATATTCGAGATCAACACTGGAACCCTCGAGGCGCACCCCAGCCATGGCGTAATCAAATTGAAAACTATGCCCGCCATTGGCAATAATCTTAAGGTTGCGAATGTTCGACAGATTGCGCCAGATCTGCGGCAGGTTGGCGGTATCACAGATCAAATCAAACACTTTTTCAGGCGCAGCGGCAATGATGAGGTTCTTAGATAATCTGACCATGGCTATTTCTCCAACATCATTTATCCTATCACCAAAATAATTTTTGCGCTATAGCCCCATTCCCTGAAGATCGCGCTGCTCCACCTGGCGCAGCACGGAACGGCTGCGCAACCAGAGCCAGAAGGTCTGCGCCAGTTGGCTGGTCAAGATACCCACCATACCCACGTAGAGGCCCACCACTTGTCCCCAAAGCACCCCTCCTCCCAAAATCAAGACGCTGCTCCCCAGGTATAAAACCACCGCTTCAGTAATGCCGCGTGTCTTGCGCCCATACATAATCGAACCCTGGTACCAGGATTGCAGGACACTCAACAGCGGCAAGGGCAGGGCCAGCCACAAAGCCAGCACCGCCAGGTTGGAAAGATCGCCTTGCAGGGCGGCGACCTGATCAAACCAGAAGCGCGCCAGAGGGGTGGAGACGAAGACCAACAAGGCCAGTGTGGTGGCTGCGGCAATGGCAATGGCGAAGCGCCGCAAGCTGGCAAAGGAGCCGCGCTCGTCCATCATTGCCACCACGACCTCGTTATAGGCGGTACCTAAGCTGCGGAACATAAAGATCAGCCCGGTCAGCGGCGACCAGGCGGCCAATGAATCAATGGCCTGGGGCATACGGCTGAGGGCGGCGCTGACGAGGGGAGTCGCCAACAGCGAGATGAGCGAGGTCATGACCAATGGAAAGTAAAACGCCAAAAAACTGCGCAGGGTGAGCGGCGGTTCAACCCGCGGCGCAAAGCGTAGTTCGTTCTTCAGCACCGGACGAACCACCAGGCCGGCGTAAACCGCCTCAGCGGTGACGCCAACTGCCACCGCTGAGGCGGCGGCGACGATGCCGGGCAAATGCAGCAGGTAGCCCACCAGAAGAGTCACGATATTGCTGCTTAAGCGGACAATCGTGCCAACGCCAACGGTGCGCGAATGGCCAAAGCGGATCAAGACCCCCTGGTGAAAGCGGCGATAAGCAATCGTCCACGTCCAGGGCAGCATGATCATCAATCCCACCCGCCCTGGTTCAATGATTTCAGCCGGCGGGCCAAACAGGGTGTGGACAAGCAGGTAATACAAAGGGGTAAAGGCGATCAGGGCGTGCAGAACGGTTAGCGCAGCGCTGACGACCATCATGAAACGATAGATTTTGCGATAGGAGGCCCAATCTTTGCTCAAGGCGGTGCTGGCCGAGAGCAGCATGATGATCGGCGATTCGATGATCATCGCCAGGGGGAAAACGATCCCGCCGTAAGCCGCCAAATGAATCTTGGGATCGGGCAGCCGGGCGACCGCGGCGCTCACGGCGGGCAATTCCGCGCCCATCAACAGCCAACTGGCAGCCAATGGCCACCAGGTGGCAAAGATGCGGGGGACGAAATGAGTAGCTAAAGGGCGAGGGGGTTGGGAGGATGACATGGGCGGAATTATACCCCGCCCTACTCCCGCTTAAGACACCTGAAAATCATTCGCTGGGAATGACGATCCAGCCGATCAGGTAAAGCAAGAAGCCCGGCACGCCGCCAGGGAGCAGAGCGAGCAGCATGGCAAAGCGGAACCAAAAGGGTGAAATGCCAAAGAACTCGCCCAGGCCGCCACAGACGCCAGCCAGGATGCGGTTGCGACGCGAACGACGTAAAACTTTGTTATCAGACATGGGGAACCTCCATAAAAACTTTTCTCTTGTGTTTCTATTCAATCTTACGCTCTCGGCAGAGAAAAGTTGCAATAAATCCTGAGATACCCTATTGGAAACAGGCTTAAATCGTACGCGTAAGGCCATCACTCGATCACGGCCGGGATGCGTTCCAATCCCAATGTCACTGCCGCCTTGAGGCGGTACAACCCATCCTGCAGCAGGTAGCCGTCGCGCACGCGGCGCAGGGCGATCGGTGGGGTAATGCCCATGCGACGGGCGCGCTCGACGGCTTTGAGCAGCTTTTCGGGATCCAGCGGGATGGCCTGTTGGGCAGGGCGCAAACGGATCAGGGACACTGGCACTTCTACCACCGCGGCGGCAGGCAGAGGGCGAACTGGCGAAGGGTTGTCCGCGGGCAGGGCGGCTGACGGCTGAGGCGGGCGCGGCGTCTGCAAGACCAGGCGAAAGCCGGTCTGCTGCTCAAACGCCTGCCCCAGGGAGGCGAGCGCCTCTGGCGAGAGAGAATTTTGCAGATGGCCGGTCGCCTCGCCGCGCTCAGGATAGATGCTCAACCCCTTGCTCAATTCGCCGCCGGCAAACTGGATCAGGGAGCGCCCTATTTCCAGGATAGCGCCCTGGTTCGGCGTGGGATTGATCTCCAACGGCCAACCGGTCTGCTGCGCCAGGCCGGCCATTTGCGACTGCCAGCGCGCCCCGACCTGCGGCGAGATAAACGAAAGCACAATGGTCTCGCCCTTTAAACTGAGGCGGTAGAGGGTTGAACCAGCCAGGGCAGCTTTAATGATGGCATAGGCGGCGTTGATCTCCAGACGAGCGCCAGGCGAAAGCGGCCCGGCGGAAGGCGCGCCAGGCAATGGCAAGACCGACGCCGGGCCAGCGCCCGAGGCGAGAAAGGGGGTCAACTGATAGCCGGAGATGGAGAGAAAGCGCGCTGCCAGGGCCGCGCTGTGGGCCTCGGCCTGTGACGCATACGCCGGGGAGGGAAGGAGTGTGACACTGAGGCGTTTTTGCTCGCGGTGGATGGCCGGGCCTTTGGCGATCTGCCAGCCGGCCGGCAGCAATTCTCGCAGCAGGGCGTTCAAGGCGCTCTGATTGACTTCAGGGGCCACATCTATCTGCCAGCCGGTGCGCTCCGCCAGTTCTGCCAACAGAGAGGCATACTCCTGGCCGGCGGCGTCGGGAAAATCAAAGGTCAAGAGCAGGATTTTCTCCGCCAGGCGATACCCGGTCTTGCGCAAACGCGCCGCGGGAGGGAAGAGCGCATTGGCGGCTTGCAGCGCCTGGTTGGGTTCCATACTGCGGCTGGAGGACGGCGCGCCGCCCGGCTGGGCAGCGGCGTAACGGCTCAACAATTCGGACGCGGGTGGGGCGTCGCCCAGGATGGTCAAAATATCTTCTGGCCAGGCCGGTTCAGCCGGCTCATCCTCCGCCTGCACCAATAAATATTCTTGTTCCACCGCCACACAGCGCGCCGGGCGCACCTGCCCGGCGGGGGCTTTGAGCAGCAGCCACTGCCCAACAGCAGAGGCGTAACCGGCCACCTGGCTGCGCCGGCGGGTCTGGCGCTCAACCGCCTGCGGCAGGCGCGGGGCAGGCTGCAGATCAAGCGTCTGACCGGCGTGCGGCAGGGTGACGCGACGCTGGCGCTCAGCCAGGGCGCGCCCCAGGCTCGCGCGCGCCTGGTCATCGCCGTGGACGAGAATCACCTCACCTGGGTTGAGCATCTCTACCAGGCTGACGATCTGGGCTTCGTCGGCGTGGGCCGAGAGCGAATAAGACCCCAGGCGGCACTGCACATCTACGCTCTCTTTGCCCAGGCGGATGGATCCCTTGCCGCGCTGCGCCAGGTCTTGCAGACGGCGGCCGGGCGATTCCTCATCTTGATAGCCGGTGAGCAAAATGGCGTGCTGCGGCTGGCCGGCCAGGGTGCGGGCATACTCCAGCGATGGCCCGCCGGCCAGCATGCCCGAACTGGCGACGATCACGGCCGGGTCTGGCCCCCACAGGATGGCGTTGCGCTGCTGACGGCCGGATATGGGTTGGATATGAGCGTCGAAAAAGATGCCGCCAGATTGAGAAAACTGCCCGGCTAAAACCGGAGAGGGCGCGGAGGAGGCGTCCTGGCTGGTAGAGAGGCGCTCCTGCAATGCCAGGGGCAGCGACTGCGGGAAAGCAGTGTACGCCTGGCAAATTGCCCGCACCATGCCATCCGCCCACACCGAAACGGGCGGCAGCTCGCCGCGCTGGCGAAACTCAGCCAGGATGAGCAAAATCTCTTGGGCGCGGCCCAAGGCAAAGGCAGGGATCAGTACTTTACCCCCGCCGCTGACAACTTCAGCGACCGCTTTGACCAACAGACGCTCCTGGACCGCGCGGTTGGCATGCAAGCGCCCGCCATAGGTGCTTTCGACGATCAGCACGTCGGGCGCAAAAGGCGGCGGCTTGGCCCCATCCACTGTGCGCTGCGACGAGATCGAAATATCGCCGCTGATCAAGATGCGCCCTTCAGCGCTTTCGATACCGATCATGGCCGCCCCGGCAATATGGCCGGCGGGGTAGAATACTGCGGTGAGGCGTTCGCCCAATGTCAATGGGGTGTGAAAAGCGACGGGTTGAAAGCCAGCCAGCAGGCGCTCCACCGCCACATCATCAAACAGAGGTAGTTCGCCCTCTTCATCCCAGCGGGTTTGCATAATCCGGCGCGCGTCCTGGTGTAAGACGCGGATTAAGGCCAGGGTGGGCGGCGTGGCAATGATGGGAATGTGAGGATAGCGCCCGGCGACCAGTTCTAGCGCCCCCGTGTGGTCAGTGTGCGCATGGGTGACGAGGACAGCGTCCAGCCCACCCAGAGCGTCAATGCGACTGAGATCGGGCAATTGATCGCCTTCCAACCCCCAGCGCGCTTTGGGCGAGGGGCGGATGCCGCAATCCACCAAAATGCGCTTGCCGCCAACGTGCAGCAAGACGCCGCTGGCTCCAACTTCATCTGCGCCGCCAAGAAAGGTGATTTTCATAGGCAAATTATACCCGGCGCGGACAAATTGGACGAAATAGAAAAGTCATGCCTTTGCCCAATTGACAAGCAAGGCCTTCGCGGTATAATAGCCGTCGCTTTTGATAGTTGGCCCACTAGCTCAATGGTAGAGCAGTTGACTCTTAATCAATTGGTTGAGCGTTCGAGCCGCTCGTGGGTCACAGTAAGTTTTCTTGGGGCTATTCAAGGGTTGTGGATGAGGATCAGGCAATTTGCCATGATGGAAGGATCTATGCCAAGGA
>CAIQJJ010000730.1 GCA_903872065.1 uncultured Anaerolineales bacterium
AGTTGATGAATAGCGACAGATTGCCGCTGATGGTAGGACACAGCAAAACCAGCCGTTCAAGCAACTCTGGTCGGCGCAGCGCAATCGTTACGCTGATCATCCCACCCATCGAATGGCCTACCAGGACGATCGGTTGGTTGGGGGAAACCTGCTCAATCAGGGCAATGATCAGATTCACATAATCATCAATGGTCACGCGTTTAGGAAAGGGAGGGCTTTCCCCATATCCTGGCAAATCCACTGCCAAACAGCGATAGCGTGGACTGAGCAGACATACCAGTGGCGACACCGCGTACCAGGAACTGGACCATCCATGAATGAGAATTGCAACCCGTGGGCTGCTTCCCTCTTCATGAACGTTTAAGGCTTGGCCGTTGATCGTAAAGGTAGTCATTTTACACTTTCTTCATTCTGACATCCAAAATCAGATACTCATTTTACCCCAATTCGCGCCACAATTTGACGATAGCCATCAGCAATTGGGTGATCAGGGTAGCGCAGTGAGAATATGCCTGAACTGGCCAGCGCCATCATCTCATCACTATGCGGCAAGACCGCGGCCACGTCGCAGCGATATGTTTTTTCGACACGCGCTTTGACTTCTTTCGGATCAAATACCGATGGAAGCTTATTAACTACCAGCATCATATTGGGAACGTCTAATTTGCGTGCAACTTCCACCGTCACTGCCGTTCCTTGATAATCTTGCTGGTCGGGCCGCAGAATGATCGCCAGAGCATCGGAGATAGCAATCGAAAGCAGCGTTTCTTCATTTAGACCAGGATGGGTGTCAATGACCAGGACATCAAGTTGAAGAACGTTAATTAAATCATGAAAGCCGTCATTCAACAAGCCGACATCATATCCTTCGCGCAATACGCGCGCAATCTCGCCGGCTTTAATGCTGGACGGAATTAAGAACACTTTTCCTGGCGTTACCACACCCAGATTATCCGTCACATCATGAGCAGTTTCACTGATGGTGCATTTGCCCCACAAATAATCATTGAGCGAGTGTCCCATGTGAGATTCATCCAAACCAAAGAGCACATGAATCCCGGGCGACTGAATATCGGTATCAATGACCCCTACTCGCTTGTTCTGTAAAGCCAACAAAGCGGCCACATTGGCGCTGGTATTCGATTTGCCAGTCCCACCGCGGAAAGAGTGAATAGAAACTATTTTAGCCATAGAAAACTCCTCAAAAAATTAACTGTTTCGTACCTGCTTGTCTTTAGAGTCATTGTCTTGGGCATCCTCGCCTCGAACACGCAACCCTTTAACTTTGGCTCTCAACTGCTGAAAATACTCATTATCAGTGATTTCAGCCACTTCACGCGCTTTTTTCGATTCATCAATCTGAATCCGCAATTCTTGCACTTGCTGTTTCAACCGTTGTTCACGGGCTTGCACCTCGCGCGCCATACGTTGGAAGACGCGCGCCAGTTGTCCCAGTTCATCAGAACGGTTTGACACGACATCGAGGCTTGATGGGACAAATTCAGCCGATTCAACCGCAGCCGCGGCAGCAGTGAGGCGTGCTACCTGGCGAAGATACTCAACCTCCTTATCACGCAAACGCTTCTTTTCAAGCGAGGCGTCCAGGCGCGCCTTCAACAGCACCGGGTTAAACGGCTTTGGCAGATAATCCTCTGCTCCCATTTCAATGCAGCGCACCACACTATCCACCTCATCGAGCGCCGAAATCATAATCACCGGAATATCTCGTAAGACAGGGTCGTTCTTAATGTGGTCCAACACCTGGTACCCATTCATCCCAGGCATCATCACATCCAACATGACCAGGTCAAACTTCCATTCGTAGAGCATATCCAGCGCTTTTTTGCCTCCATTGGCTACCGCCACCACATGATCCAGGCGCTCTAAATAGCGCGAGAGAATATCCCGATTGATTGCATTATCATCTACCACCAGGATATTCCCCTGTAGATCGAGCGTTTCGATGACCGGTTTTTGTTCGAGGGTCTTTACGGTGGAAAGCGCCTCTGCCATTAGCGAAGCCGTCGCCGCAGTTTGCAAATCAGGAGCCGTTTCGCCAGCCTGGATGCGAGCATAATTGACCACATCGTTGATCAAATCTAAGAAACGCATGGCCGCAGCATGTATTTTCTCCAGATCGGGGACAAACGCCTCGCCGCCCAGCGAAGGCGCATCCTCCAGGATCATTTCGGTATAGCCGATGACCGCATTAACTGGTGTGCGCAGTTCGTGGCGCAGGCGAGAGCCAAACTCCTCGATCCCCATGTCAAGTTGCCCGGCCTCAATCTTCTTTTGATCGAGCGTATCATTCACCAGGCTTAAAAGTTCCCGTCCGGCCTCGAGAATACGCTGTAAATCAGCATTCATTTCGTGCCCATTGGCGTCAGCGTCTGTGGTATCCTCGATCATCATTTCGCTGTAGCCAATGATTGCATTAATCGGGGTACGCAATTCATGCCGCAAATTGGCCAGGAAAGCGCGCTGGACAAGAGAAGTAGATTCCATAGGATAAAAAAGTAACTCGCGAAAAAACTAGGTGCGGTTTGGTTATTGGGCTGCTTTCTTCAACTGAACTTCGATCTTTTCCAGCAAGCGAGCAAACTCAACCGGTTTGGTATCATAATCATCGGCGCCAGCCTCAAGCGCTTTTTCCCGATCTCCAGCCATGGCATGCGCCGTGAGCGAGATCACCGGGATTTTCTTGGTCGTCTCCGATGATTTGAGGCGTCTGGTAGCTTCCCATCCGTCAATGACAGGCAAACTCATATCCATCAAGATCAGGTCGGGTTTTTCACTGCTGACCATATTCAACCCTTGTTCGCCATCCACGGCTGTCACTACTCGAAACCCTTTGCGTTCCAATCTGCGGGAGAGCATATCCCGATTCATTTCATTATCTTCAACGAGTAAAATTTTTGCCATAATTTATCAGTCCTCTGCAATTTGAAGAATACGCCGCCGACTGCGTTCAGCGGTGCGTGCGGATACCAACTTACATATATCGTTTAGTAGATCATCCGGTTGATACTTACTCTTGAACATCACCTTATCTACCTTGCTCAACAATTGCGTATGTTCATCGTCGGTCAATTCTTTGGCTGTGATCACAATCACCGGAATAGACTGACCGACAACACTGCGGCGCAATTCCGTCACAAACTCAAAGCCGTTCATATCAGGCATCGAGAGATCAAGTAGGATCAGTTGCGGTTTGTCTGAAAAAACGCGTTCCAAACCCTGACGACCGTTTTCGGCCTCGATCACTTTAAAGCCCTCCTTTGCCAGGATGCGCTTTGTCACCACGCGAAGGTCGGCTTCATCATCAATCACCAGGACTGGCTGAGTAGACGAAGCGCTCAGGCGGTAGTGATTGATTAAACCGATCAGGCGATCACGGTCAACGGGCTTACCCAGGTAATCCGCTGCTCCTAAAATATACCCTAAGCTTTGATCGTCTACAACCGTTAGCATGATTACAGGGATATCTGCAATTTCAGGATCGTTTTTGATTTTTGAGAGAACACTCCAGCTATCCATACCGGGCATTACGGCGTCGAGGGTAATAACATCTGGCGAGAGGGCGCGAGCTAACCGCAGTCCTTCCTCGCCGCTCATCGCCGCGACAACCCGAAAACCTTCTTTGCGCAAAGTACGTTGCAAGATATCACGTGTTACCGCATCGCCATCAATTACCAATATCGTACTGGAAGAAGCCAATACTCGCTCAGTTTTTGGCGTTTCACTTTCAGAGGCGAGGGATTCAGCAACCTGCAGCGGTAAGCGAACCACAAAACAAGACCCTTTTCCTAACTCACTGGTTACATTGACATCGCCGCTCATCATACGACAGAAATGCCGCGTGATAACCAACCCCAGCCCACTGCCGCCAAATTTGCGCGTAGTAGAGGAATCGGCCTGGGTAAATGGTTGAAAAAGCTTTTCGAGCTGTTCCGAACTCATGCCGATCCCGTTGTCCGTCACACGAAAAACGACCGTTCCCGCGCCATCGCTGCCTGGATTCCCACTTTCCATCATTACTTCAAGCGAGATTTTCCCATCTTGGGTAAATTTTGCCGCATTGTTCAATAAATTCAAAAGACACTGTCGCACTTTGGTTTGATCCGCGCGCATCTCTCCCAGTTGTTCTGGAATGGCTAATTTGAACTCATTCCCATTTTTGGTCATCAGAGGTTGGACTGTATTTACCACCTCACGCACTAAGTTTTTCAAACTGAAATTCTCGATATATAACTGCATCTTTCCAGCTTCAATTTTAGAAAGATCGAGAATGTCATTAATCAGGCTGAGCAAGTGCTTGCCCGAAGTTTGAATTTTTTGCAGGTCAGGGATGAAATCGGGTTGGTCCGCGTCATTTGCTTCTTCGATCAGCATTTCGCTGTAGCCAATAATCGCGTTCAATGGAGTGCGCAATTCATGGCTCATATTTGCCAGGAAAGTGCTTTTGGCGCGGTTCGCGGTTTCTGCCGACTCTTTGGCGCTTTCCATTTGCTCAAACAAGCGCGCGTTTTCAATCGCGCCAGCAATTTGTCCAGCAATAGTTTCTGCTAACTCGACTTCAGTGGTGGTAAATCCCCTTAGAGGCTCATCCAGATCAATGCCGATTGTGCCGATCACCTCGCCGCGCGTACGCAAAGGCGTAATCATCAAAGAAAAAGTCTGGCGCTGACGCATGATATTCCGAATTGGTTCTGTGCGCGGATCATTCTGCGCATCGGCGATCACCACCGTGTGGCCCGTTTCAATCACATAGCGTGAAAGCTCATATTCTGAAAGGCGAAATTTGATCACCCCCACCACGACAGGATCATCCGGCGATGATGAGTAATCGGCTGCTACTACTAACTCCGTACGCGCCTTGTTCAGCACTGCAATGCCAGTATGGCGGGCATTGAAAATATGCACCATTTCCACTGCCACCGTTTGTAAAATTTCGGGAAGATTGTGCAGAGAAGTCAACGCTTGGGTAACTCGGTTGAGTGTTGCCAGTTGCTCTGCGCGCGCCTCGGCTGATTCTTTCAAATTCAACAAATGTTCGTTTGCAGATGTCAGACTTTGGTTTAGTTCGATCAGAGGTGTGAACAATTTTTCATTTAGAATTGCCCTGGCAAGTAAAATACTGGCGACAGCCATTGCAATGACATCCAAGGGCGTTTCTCGAAAAAGGGGGAGGATACTGAGCAACATAGAACTGATCGCAATGACTCCGCCGGGCAGTAAGTTCCCGGCGCGTCCACGACGATACTTCCACAAGATTACCACAGCCCCAATATAAAAAGAATAAATTAGCGCCAAAATTGCATAACCCCACGTAGTTAAGAAATATTGGTAAGCAAAAGGATCGATCGGATTGGGAAAATACTCGACGACCTTCCCATAATACAAAAAGGGGATTGTGCCTAAAATTACTGCTGCAGCTCCTCCCAGATACAGCCGTGTGAGCCGTTTGCGCCATAAATTGGCATATTGCACTGCAAGCAGGAGGATCGCATAGCCGTTGAACGCCAATCCTACCGCTACAGTATAAAAAGAGTA
Organism: uncultured Anaerolineales bacterium; assembly: GCA_903872065.1. Lineage (GTDB taxonomy): Bacteria > Chloroflexota > Anaerolineae > Anaerolineales > UBA4823 > CAIQJJ01. Next base: position 5,554 of record CAIQJJ010000730.1, read on the forward strand.
TTTTAAATCGACATGATTCAGCAAAATCTGAATATCAATCCAGGCATTGGTACCCTGAGCAAAGCACATTGTTGTCAAGTAAAAGGCCATGAGTAAATTGTCTCGATGGCGCCTGTTTTGCCATAGGATCAACATTAACAGCGAGAGGCCAATAGTTGTGCAGAGAACTTTTGCAATGAACGAGACGATTCCGATCATCACGAGCTCCTAGATCTCAGGTTCAGAGAATCTCTTGGGATCAGTTGGGCAGTGGGTTGGCAGCCAGATCGAAAAGGTTGATCCTTTGCCAACTTCACTTTCAACTGAAACATCCCCGCCCATCATCTGACAAAATCTTTTTGTAATTGCTAATCCCAACCCCGTACCGCCATATTTGCGCGTTGCAGATGGATCTACTTGCGTAAAGGGCTGGAACAATTTTGATAAATGATCTGCTGAAACACCGATACCCGTATCGCTGATGCGAAAAACGACGACCGATGAATGTCCACTTACTCTTGAAACAACCTGGGCAATGCTATTTGCTACGCAGAACGCATTGGATGATGGCATGCGATCGTTGCGCCCTACTTCTAAGGTAATTTTACCATTTGTAGTGAATTTAGCCGCATTACTTAAGATATTTAATAAACATTGTTGTACTTTGGCTCGATCGGAGAACATGATCCCTGGCTCGCCGCTGCAGTTGACTTCCAAAGAGTTGCAGTTTTTCTCTGCCATGGGTTGAATGCTCGCCAAAGTATTCTCAATCACTTTACCCAAATCAAAAGATTCGCTCTCGAGCGCCATTTTCCCTGCCTCGATTTTGGAAATATCCAAGATATCGGTAATCAGGCCAAGGAGATGCTTGGCCGCAGCGTCGATTTTCTTAAGGTCGGGCAAGTAGCTCTCGCCGTCTTCATCTTCGGCAATTTCCATCAACATTTCGCTGTAACCGATAATTGCATTTAGCGGTGTTCGCAGCTCATGGCTCATATTGGCCAGGAAAGTGCTTTTAGCCCGATTCGCGGCTTCGGCTGCCTCCTCAGCGCGTTTGCGCTCTTCTAATTCGGTTTGCAATGTGTCATACAAGCGCGCATTATCCAAAGCCACCGCCGCCAGTTCTGCAAAGCGACCCAAAATATCTACCTCAGTTTGAGTAAAAACATGGCCTTCTTCCAGGTATGCCAGCCCAATGGCGCCAATCACCTGGCTTTCTGATTTTAGCGGAACACAGACCGCCGCATGAATGGTTTTGTTGTCTTGCGTTTTCCCCGGCCAGGAATTGTAATCTGCCACCACTAATGGCATTCCACTTGTCCACACCCTGCCTGGCATCCCTTCCCCTCGTTGGACGCGATGTCCGACATCGCCGGTTTGGGCGCCAATCCCCACCCGCAGACTCATTTCATTTTCGTCAGAGTCGAGAAGATAAATGTACCCATGTGAGGTGCCTACCAGCGCCGCCGCGCGATATATGATCGTTTCTAAAAGCTGTGAAATTTCCAACCTTCTGATCAGGCCGAGCGTCGTCTCGTGCAGCGCATTCATATACTCATTTTGCCGATGCAATAAGTCGTCAGCGCGATGGCGCTCGGTGACATCACGGCTGAACACTGCCACCCCAGTAATACGGTCATCGGCTGTGCGAATTGGCGTCAGGGATACATCTACATAGAGTTCGATGCCGCGCACACTATAGAATTGCTCCACCGACACACGTTCGCCTTTCAGTGTGGTTTCATACAATTCTTGCCACGCCACCCGTTGTTCAACGGGGATATAATCCAAAATTCGCATTCCTGGTTGCAAGTCTATCTGATAAGCTAACGAAAACATTTGCCGGAATGCAGTATTGATTGTTAGAATGCACCACTGGTTGTCTACTGACCAAACCATGTCTGGAGTGCTTTCGATCAACGCGGTCAGTTTCGCTTCCTCCTTTCGCAGCGAATCTGCCATTTCGGTCAAGCGACGATTGGCATCCGAAAGATTTTGATTAAGTTCAGCCAGAGGATTGAACAATTTTTCTTTCAAAATTGCCTGCGCGAAGAAAAAGCTGCCTACCGCCACACAGATCATATCTAAAGGATAATCTTTGGTGTAGGGCAAAGCACTGGTTAGTACACCCAGGCACGTGATGATTCCCCCACTTAGCAGGGTGCCGGCGCGTTGACGACGATAACGCCATAAACTGATTGTAGCCAGCAGATAATACAGATAGTAAAGCATAAAGACCGCATACCCCATTGGGGTAATCTCATAGCCAAGTAGATCGCCAGTATCCATCGGCGAAAAACTCAACAACACGCCTTGGTAAATCAAAGGCGTCACAACCAGTAGTGAGCCACACCCAAAGAGCAGCAGTCCTTTAATGACCATCCGTTCCCACAAATTGGCGTAATGGGTGGTTAAGGTGAAGAGAGCGAAGCTGTTAAAGGCAATGCACAATGCTGAAAGATAGAAAAAAAAGGAGTTATCCGAATGGAGCACTACCCCCAGGCGCGCTAAGGAATTTGCCGCTCCCCATACCACGACAGTTCCCATATAGATCGCCATGAGTTGATTATCACGTTGCTGCGGCGCTTGCCAGATAATTAAAATCAGCAGCGCTAATCCCACAGAAATAGTAATTCCTTCAGATGCAAATGCCCAGAGCGCAACACCTGTCACTGGGGTCATGATGGTGCACCCTTACGGCGGATACAAGCAACCACCAGGTCCCGTACATCACTCAACAGCTCTTCTCGCCTGTAATCCCCTTTTTGTAGAATTTTCTGTACATAACCGTTCAAACGCAAATGATCGTCAGTGTTTAACTCTTTTGCCGTCACTACCAGGATCGGAATAAGCCGCCAATACTCATTTTTTCTTAACTCAGCGACAAACTCGAACCCATCCATTTCTGGCATCATCAGATCAAGGATGATCAGCGCCGGCATTTGCTGCGTCAGGCGCTCTAATCCCACACGCCCATTTTCCGCCTCAGTCACTTGCCAGCCCTCTGTTTCCAGCAATCGGCGGAACATCTCACGTGTGCCTGGATCATCTTCTACCAACAAGACAGTTTGTAGCTGTTGATTACGGTACCGCTCGAGCGTTGAAAGCAGTTGTTCACGCGCAATGGGCTTGGTAAGATAATCGGCTACTCCTAAGGCATAGCCCAGTTCCTGGTCATCCACCATAGACAACATGATCACAGGAATATTTGCTGTGCGGGCGTCATTTTTTAGCGCGGTGAGGGTTGCCCAACCGTCTATTCCGGGCATCAACACATCCAACGTGATTGCATCGGGATGAAGTTCCTGAGCGCGCTGAATGCCCTCTTGCCCATTCGCGGCGGTTTCCACAACAAATCCCTCCCGCTCCAAAAAGCGTTTCAACAGATCACGCACCGTAGATTCATCGTCAATGACCAAAATTACCCCTTTAGGAATCGGCATTGCATACCCACGTCCTATCTCTGGGGAAACCACTTTGGGTCTTTCTATCTCTTCGGTTTTGAGAGGTTTCACTTCCATGGGCAGTTGGATCGCGAAAGTCGAGCCTTTTCCTATTTCACTGCTAACCTTAATACTGCCGCCCATCATCTGGCAAAAGCGCTGTGTAATTGCCAGGCCCAATCCTGTCCCTCCGTAGTGACGAGTGGTAGACGCGTCTGCCTGAGTAAAGGGTTGGAAGAGCTTTTCAATTTGTTCGCTGGTCATCCCGATGCCGGTATCGCTCACTTTAAAGACAACCATTGACTTATCGCCATTTCCAGCAGCTTCATCCGTCGTGATCCGGCGCACTTCGAGCGTCACATTGCCTTTCTTGGTGAATTTGCTCGCATTGCTCAATAGGTTAAAAAGGCATTGGCGTGTTTTTGTTTGATCGCCATACATTTCACCAAGTTCTGGATCGGTATGAACAATTAACGTGTTTGCATTGCGTTCAATGAGTGGTTGAATGGTATTGGTTGTTTCATTCACCAAATTGTTCAGATTGAATTTTTCCAGATAAAGCGTCATTTTGCCGGCTTCAATCTTGGAAAGGTCGAGAATATCATTGATCAACCCTAACAGCAATTTTCCGGCAGAATTGATCTTTTGCAGATCGGGAATATACTGCTCTTGCGATTCATCTTCTGCTTGCTCCTCAAGCATCTCGCTATACCCGATGATCGCGTTCAACGGCGTGCGCAGCTCATGACTCATATTTGCCAGGAAGGTGCTTTTCGCCCGGTTGGCTGCTTCTGCCGCCTCTTTGGCATCTTGCGCTTCGGTGTACAGGCGCGCGTTGCTGATCCCATTGGCTAACTGATCTGCCAGGGTTTGCACGACAGTGATATCCGCTTGTGTAAACTGTTCAGCCCGATCACTTTGTACATTGAGGGCGCCGATCCCTTCTCCTTGCGCAATAAGCGGGATCGCCATTTCCGATTTTGTGGCTGGCAAAAGCGGATTGCGGAATCGAACAGTATCCTGTTCAACATTTTGAGCAATGCGCGCTTCATTGTGTAAAATACACCAGCCAACCATGGAAGTCTCATTGAGCGGGAGTTTGTGGCGCATGGCTAACATTTGTCGTCCGGCCTCGCCCGTACCGGCCATTAACCAGGCATATCGCCGTTCTTTGTCAACGAAAAACAAGCCAACATAATAAAGCCCGAAACGCTCACGAATTAATTCCACACTTTGTTGCAGCAGGGTTTCCAGATCCAGTGTGCTGATTGCGGCGCGCGAGACCTCAGCCGCGGTTTGCAATTGCATGGCGCGATGTTTCAGTTCAGCAGTGCGTTCTTCCACCCGCGCCGCTAGAATGCGTTCGGATTCTGCCAGACGATTAATTTCTGCTTCGCGCTGCTCACGTTCTTTTTCGATGCGTTCATGAATTAATGTCTGAATCTGGCTCGACATCTCGTTGAAGGTAGCCGCCAGATCGCCTAGCTCATCCCTTGAACGCGTACTGAGTTGATAATTGAAATTCCCTTGCGCCAGGTGCAGCGCGCCGTTTTTCAATCGTTGCAGCGGGAGAATCAGCGTGAATTGTGTCACCAACAGCGAAAAAGCGATTGAAATCAAAATGCCGCCGATCAAAACCACTGCCACTTCATCAATCGTCTTACGTTCTAAGAGATCGCGCGTTTCGCCTGAGACGGAGGCTTCTACCACACCAACCACCTCTTTGCCGCTCTCAGTTTCAACGATCAGGGGCGCAATATACGCATAAAAAGAACCAAACTCATCAGAATATTCAGTAAAGCGTCCGGTCTGATCTTCATATACGGCGAAGAAGTCGGGGGTTGCATAGAAAAAAGGATATTCCGGTGTGTCCCAATCGGCGCTAACCCAATAATAGAAGTGCTTGTCTTCCCGATGGTAAATCCCTACCCATGAGAGATTTCCCGCCGTGCGCACTCCATCCAAGAATTCAGCTACCTCGTTGAACGCATCGCTGTCAATATCAGCCGGTTCGCGCACCTGTTCCAGTTTACTGATCTCTACCCGGTTGGCGACATGGCTCGCTGCTCTGCGCAGGCGATCATTCAACTCATTGACCATGTGAGCATTGCTTTCTGTATAAATACGCAATCCAGAATACCCCATGGTCAGGGTAATTAGAATCACCAGTGGTGTGGAGATTTTGAAAAATAGCGGAACACGAAATTGGACACGCCGACCTTTCATGGTTTTCCCTCCACCCGGTTGCGTACTATACCCTCAGGAGTAAATATCCATATTGCATTATTGAAGGCATCTGCAACCAGTAGATCGCCAGTTGGAGTGAGGTTGATTCCCATATTTTGCCAATCATCCAGATTTGGCGGAGCGAAGTTCGCGACGTAACTGCCTTGCGCATCAAAGATTTGGATCCGCCGATTCGCCATATCACCCACAAAGACCGTTCCATCTGTATCGTTAACGTCTAGATATTGCGGAAAAGCCACCTCCCCCGCTTCTCGCCCGTAGATTGCTATCGTTGTTAGATGGGCAATGGAGGGGATTCCCTCGGTATCGAAGGTCAGAGAAAATTGGTCAATTTTCCCCAGATCAAAATCGGAGATATAAATCAAATTTCGGGCATCATCCACCGCAATATCATTAATCCCTGTGGGAATCTCGCCATCTGCTCGTACGATAGGCAACTCTGCCAACAACTCACCCGCGTTTGTAAAAACTCGCACGGTAGTTGTGCCATAGTCAGCCGTATAAATACGCCCTGCTTTGTCTATATCCAATCCGTAGGATCGATAACTTGGATCCAGGGAGGTTACATCATAGTCATGCCCTCCGATCTCGCGTACGAAAGAACCCCCCGGCCCAAAAACTTTTATCCCGTCGTGAAGCACTCCCTCATCATTACTTACCATGTTGCAGATATAAATATTCCCATCTGGCCCTATTGCCAGATCGTAGCCATGAAAGATTTGCGCCTCATTTGCGCCAAATGTTCCAATGCTGCGGATCAGCTTCCCATTTTGAGACATGTGCGCAATTCGGTGGTTGCCAAAATCCATAATAAACAACGTTCCATCGGCAGCTTGCGCGACGCCATTCGGCTGCATGAGACTGAGCGAAGATCTTTGTCCACATGCAATCAACAATCCTCCTGTCAGCGCGAGAAACAGGCCGGTTCCGAATAAATGTCGCAAAATAGGATGGGAGAGTTGCAATTTCATGGTTCAGAAAAGCGATGAATAAAACTAAATTGTTTGTCCGATGCCATAATTAATACAATGGGCTTACCAACCACATCTCCGCGTTCATCAAAGGAGTGTGGCCCGGTGACGCCAGGCCAATGATTGACTTGATGCAAAGCAGCGGCTACTTTTTCAGGTACGCTGCTTCCTGCCTGTTGCATGGCATAAGCCAGCACTTTCACCGCATCATATTCTTGCGCTGCCCATACATCCGGCTGGCTGCCAAAACGTTTTTGAAATGCCTCAACAAACTTTACCGCTTCAGGCTGCATGTCATCAGGGTGAAAGTACGATACAATGATTGTACCATTGACTGCCTTTCCTGAACCCCATAACTCATCAGTAATCAGGCCATCTCCGCCCAAAATGGGCTGCGACAAATTTGCCTGCCGCGCCTGGTAAATGAAATAGGCCGCTTCTGGCACTGAGCCGGCAATGACAATTGCATCAAACGTGAGCATTTTCCAATCTCTGATCACCTCAGAAAAATTGCTGTCGCTGACCTGATAGGATACCCGATCGACAATATTCAGCCCAATCTGCGCCGCGCGCGTCTCAATCGCGCTGCCCAGCCCGCGTCCGTAGGCGCTTTTCTCCGAGAGGATCACAATATTGTGGGTGTTCTGCTGCGCCAGATAGTCTGTTATCAATTCACCAACTTTGGCGTCGGAGGGAATATTGCGAAAGACGAGATCAAACCCTTGCTGAGTGAGGCGAGGGGTCGTCGCAGCAGATGATATCATGAGCAAACCTGCGAATTCGTAAATGGCTGAGGCCGGCAGTGAGGCCGTAGATGTGTTATGTCCAACCACTGCCACCACATCCGGATTCGCTGCCAGTCTTTGAGCAATGATCCGGCCCTGTGTTTCAGAACCGCCGTCATCCTCATGGATTACTTTGAGCATACGGCCCGCAATTCCGCCAGCAGTGTTGATCTCATCTACGGCCATTTGAGCAGCTTGCCAGGCCAGGCCTTCTTCTTCAACAATCGCAATTAAGATATCTCCCTTGTTCGCTTCCGCTCGTCGGGCGCGTTCGTCTGCCACTGTCGGGTTCGTGATACAGGACGTTAAGGCCAACACAAGCAAGAATGTTCGAAAAATTTTACGGATCATTTTCTACTCCTATACAATTTGCCTTCTTGCCATGTCGGCAAATACCCCGCCTTGTCGCATCAATTCCGCGTATGTTCCACTTTGCACAATTTTCCCTTGGTGCAAAACAATAATCCGGTCTGCATGCTGGATAGTGCTTAATCGGTGCGCAATGACGACGCGGGTGGAACGCAGGCGTTCCAGGCTTTCGCTGACAATAGACTGGGTGCGGTTATCCAACGCACTGGTGGCTTCATCAAAAAACAAAATGCGCGGACGTGTAACGATCGCGCGGGCGATCAACAACCGCTGCCGTTGTCCACTCGAAAGGTTCGTTCCACCTTCACTGATTTGTGTATTCATTTGCATGGGCATGGCCCGGATATCTTCGTCTATCCCCACCAGTTTCGCCGCATCCCAGGCATCATCCAATTTCAAAGGCAGTGCGCCGACAATATTACTAAAGATATCGCCGGCAAAAAGCTTGCCATCTTGCAGAACAACCCCGATCTGGCGGCGTACCGCTTCTACATCTAACTCAGAAAAATCTTGTGCATCATAATAAATGGCGCCGGCCGTCGGCTTTTCAAAGCCAAGTAACAGCCGTACCAGGGTAGATTTTCCACTGCCTGAAGGCCCCACTAAAGCCACGAATTCGCCTGGATTGATATGCAGCGAGACATCGCTCAAAATGGGGGGTTCTGTTTCTTTATAGTGAAAAGCCAGATTGCTGACTTCGATTTCTCCATTGAGCTCTCCCGGGTCGGCCTTAGTTTCGCTTACTTCGGGCAGTGTTTGCAAAATAGGCCGCGCCCGTTCATACATTGGCACAATTCTCAAGACCGAAATCAGGTTGGTGCTTACCGCTAAGGTGATAAAGAGAAATTGCACAAACGCGGCGTTAAACCCCAAAAATGCACCCGTCGCCACTTGTCCTTGCGGCAGCCAATAAGCAACCGCGCCAAAAATAGCCATTGCTGCGATGATCGGGTAAATTGCATGAAAAACTGCCAGGTTGTTTTCAATGGCGCGGGTAAGGTATGCAAACCTTTTTTGTTGGCTAAATTTTTTTGCCCAGCGGGTAAAAGCCCATCCCTCTGCCCCGGCCACGCGAAACTTGGGAATGCCGCTAATAAATTGTAAGACCATGCCCGAAAGCTCCCCCTGCAAGGCGATCATTTTACGTTGGTGGCGCACTTGTGCGTAGCCAGCAATTGCGCTAATCATGATCGCTGCCAGCACTACAACCGTGGCAACCCATGCCAATTGACTGTTGTAATAAAACAATAAGCCGTAATTAAACAACGAGAAGATCGCTGCCATAATTGTCGTCAGGGTAGTACGGAATAAGATTTTGCGAATCTGATCGATCCCTAATGCGCGCTCAGCCAGGTCGCCGGCTGCATATTCGCGAAAGAAGGTCGTCGGCAGGCGCAAGACCCGATCCCAGGTAGCGGTTTGGAGCGCGGCGCTTAATCGGCCCTCCACACGCAAGACGGCCACATTGCGTGTAATCTGAAAGAGTAAGATGCCAATCGCGCCCAGCAGCAATCCCACTGCAAACTGCCAGAGTTGATCACGATCGGCGGCTGGAATGATGGTATTAAACAGTGTACTGGTAAGCAGAGGCGGCAGCGTCCCCAAAAGACCGATTCCAACCCCCATTGCAAGCACCACTCCTATATCGGCTTTACTGCCAAATAATCCGAAGCGCACCATCTCGATTGCTGACATGGATTGTTCTGGGAAGGGCCGGTATAAAACATAGGCAAAGGGGGTTAAGCGCGTCGCGATTTCTTCAGTGACTGGAGTGGAATGTTCAAGAATTGGCTCTACCATCAGGTAGTGTCCACTCCCTTTAGGAATAATGGCTACAGCGCGATCCCATACAATTGCATCATCTTCGGGCGAAACACGCGTGAAAGCAATTAACGGCCCGTGATCTTCACACCACCACTTTCCACGCAAAGCTACCTGGCGATAGCGCAGCCGCGAAGCACGCATGATCGCGCGCAGCGGATCATAGGTGGCTTGTCTGCGCTGCTTGCTTGATTCTTGCGCCGGCATAATGTGGATTTTGAGAGTGCGGCCCACCTCCTGACACGCCGCCAGCAGTGGATTTGGCTTAACGAAGGTCGTCGTCATGGCCAGGGTCTTATCAGTTTCAAGCACTGAGGTCAAACGCCGGAAAGCATTTTGCACAAAGCGTTGATTGGCTTCGGCTTTGTTATTCAAACGCTGGCGTTCCATTTGTTCACTGCGACCGATCTTCTCAGCAACGGATTGCATCGCTAATTGATGGAATTCGTCAATCGCCAGCCAGTTTTCACCTTGCCGCATCAAGTTTACAGTATTAAGCACCGCTAAACGGCTAGGAGAGTTGGTTTCGAGCCAGGTATGGGTGGTGATCGGAAGATAACTCTTGCCCGGATGGGCGAGGTTTCTTACCCCTAGAAAATTCGATTCACCCTCAAGGTGTTTGATCCACAGCAGTTCGCGCGTCCCAACTGCGCGCTGGGCTTCCACCGTCACTTCGCCGATTGGTTTTAAGAGTTCACTTTGGTGGGGTGGGTTTTCGATAGTCAGGCCCGAAGAAAGCCCGCTCACCCACTGTTCAACCAATGGCGCAATTTGCGCCGCGCTCTGACGATCGTTAGGGTCGGCTAATAACTGTTGGATGGCGGTCTGATCCACGCGCAATAATCGTGTCCCAGGCACGCCAACGGCCAAAAGGGATACCCCTGTATTTTGAGATTGAATGCCGAACAGCATTTGCCCGGCCTCGCAGCGAAATAAATGATAACGGATGCCGGCGATCTCATTCTCCTTGGTTTTCACCGCAAAGACATCTACCTTGCCCGTGTAGACGAACCAAATCAGCCGGTTGTCATTCATTAACACCGGATGTTTGCTATCTGCGTCAATCAACCTGCCGTGTTTATAACGCAGTTTGAGCAGGAGCATTTCGCGTGCTTCCTCTGGCGAGGGTGAGGGGGGTTGTGTCACCATAAATCTATCTGTTGTTGCCAAGCAGAAAAGAAAGTAGCTTATTCAACAGTATCAGCCTGGATTAACTTTGCATAGAAACCCTGGCGCTGACGGATTAACTCTTCGTGGCTGCCGCGTTGAACGATTTCACCACGATCGAGGACAATAATCTCATCACAGTCGCGAATAGTGCTTAAGCGATGAGCAATGATCAAACAAGTACAACCGCGTTTACGCAAGTTATCATCAATTACTTGCTCTGTGTGAGGATCAAGAGCGCTGGTAGCCTCATCCAACACAAGAATAGTGGGGTTTCCTACCAGGGCGCGTGCAATTTCAATGCGCTGTTTCTGCCCGCCGCTAAAGTTGCGGCCGTTCTCTTGTACAAGATAATCATATCCACCTGGTTTTGCCATAATATCTTCATGAATTGCAGCGTCTTTGGCAGCCTGAATAATATTCAAATCCGGCACAGTCGGATCCCACAGGGTCAGGTTTTCTCGCACTGTATCCTCAAACAAGAAAATATCTTGATCAACCATCGCCAGGGAATTGTTGATTGTACGGCGATGCAATTCTGAGCGAGGTCGTCCGTCAATCAAAATCTCTCCCTGCCAGGGTTCGTACAGCCCACCAACTAGCTTGGCAATTGTAGATTTCCCACTGCCACTGCTGCCAACCAGGGCGACGCGCCGTCCTGGTTGAACAGTCAGATTGAAATTCTTGATTAATGGATCCCCCAGGCGGCTGTAACCAAATGAAATATCTCGTAATTCCAATAACCCAAGCAGTTTTACGGCTGGGTCAAGAGCCACATTGCTGGGGAGCAGGCGGTCTACCTGTGGATCAGGAGGGTGGCGAAAAACATCGTCCAGACGATTGAGATCATTTTGCAATTCTTGCAGATCGTCAACTTGTTCAACCAATTGGTTGATAGGGGCCAGAAAACTGACCATCAAGCTTTGAAATGCCACCAATGCCCCCATGCTCATTTTTCCATTAATCACATAAAACCCGCCCAGTCCTAACACAGCCAACGTATTCAGCGCGCTTAGAAAATATGGCAGCACCGCTAACAACTGCGCAGCCAATTCAGCTTGCTGTTCGGCGTTGACCATTTTGGCCTGGAAGCCAGCCCAACGCGCAAAGAAATCGGTCTCGCTGCTGGTGGCTTTGATGGTTTCAATCACCTGCAAGCCGCTCATTGTAGCGCCCATCAACTTCCCTTTTTCCTGCTGTACACGCTGATACGCATCCGCGCGGCGCTGAGTAGCAAAACGTAAACCGAACAGGTTGAGCAGTCCGGTCACTACCCCAATAGCCATCAACCAGGGATCATACGCCAGCATCAGAGCAGCATAAAAAAGCAGCAAGATCAGGTTCAGCAGCGTGGTCGGCAAATCGCCGGAAAGTCGTTCAGCCACACGATCATTCAGCGCCACGCGCGAGCCAATTTCGCCGCCATAACGTTGATGGTAAAAATCCATCGGTAGACACAGCACGTGCCAGAAAAAGCGGCTGGAATTGGTCAGCGCCAGTTTCGCTTCCATACGGGTCAGATACCTGCGCTGTAACCAGATCAGCGTGCCGCGGAAAAGGGCTGTTATTCCCATCCCGATCAGCAGCGGCTCCATCCAATATCGTAAATTGTGCACCAGAAACTGATCCACAAAAATGCGACTAAATGTAGGCACCACCAATCCTGGGCCTACCAGCACCAACCCGGCTAACACAATGTAAGCCAATGGTTCCTGATAGCCTGGCAGCCGCCGCAGAAGGGCGCGCAGCAAGCTAGGGCGTTCGCCTCCTTTGGTAAAATCTTCGCCAGGTTCAAAAGTCAACACATATTCTGTGAAAGACTGTTCGAGTTCCTCCTTTGTAACCCATTTCTTCCCGATGGTTGGGTCATTTAAGAATGCACGATCTTTCTTAAAACCCTCCAATACCACAAAATGATTGCCATTCCAAAAAAGAATGCAAGGCATAGGATATTGTGGTAAATCTTTGGCCTCGGCGCGATACCCCTTCGCGATTAATCCGTATTTCTGAGCAGCTTCTATAATGTTACTGGCTTTGCTGCCATCGCGTGAAACTCCACAGGCCACACGCATCTCTTCAAGCGCTACATACCGCCCATAGTAGCCCAAAATCATTCCCAGAGCAGCCGCGCCGCATTCTACGGCCTCCATCTGAAGGATTGTTGGTGTGTTGTGAATGCGGGAAAGAATTGACATAAAAGGCTATCTTTGAGCGTTATTGATCGTGGTGCTTCAGGCGTGTGCAGCTTTAACGTAAATTATTAATCACCCACCCAATAGGGCGCTGTTCGCGGATCGTGATCCAGGCTGAACAGAGCGTACCACTATCAATTTGCGCATTTGGCCCGCTTGACGACGACCAGGCATATCCACTGTGAGTGTTTGGATCGAGTTGCAGTGTCACTCGCACTTCAAGCGGCGCGCCGCTGGTTGATAGAACCCCAATTAATTCTTCGTTGCCCAACACGCGCAGCATGCCGGCGCGGCTGGCAGGAAATTCTCCCACAGAAATGACCTTCCCGATCATATAGCCAGATTCTTCACGGCGAACAGTGGATGGAGAAACCTCTACACTCATGCCAGGGCTGATTTGCTTTCCTTCCGCCGGCGATAAATAGAGGATCGCCTCAAGGGCTTGAAAACCGGCTTCTTTGTTATTTTCAACTGTGATGATCGGGTCGCCGCGTTCTACCAGGTTGTTGATGCTGGCTTGCACTTCAACAATTTTCCCCGCAATCGGGCTGATCACACGGGTTGCGAGCGTTGCGCCGGGTTCACGAATACGAGCCACAACACTGTTCGCCGCGATGGTATCGCCAACATCATAATAGATATCCTCAACCTGGCCTTCTGACAGAGCAACCACTGTATTGACTCCTCCAGGCGAAAGCAGGATGCCCTGTCCATAAACTTTGGTCGCCACACGTCCGATAAAACCCCAAACCACAGCTCCGCATAACAAAAGAATCAACGCAATTAAAGCCGCCCACCCGGCAGGACTGGTTATCTTCATAAGTTGGTCAAGCTGTTCGGGTGAAGAAAGTCGTTCCAGGGTGGATTGACGAAAGATAGTTTTATTTTCCATGCGAGTCTTTTATTTTTGGAGCTGTATGGGGCTGAATGTAAACTCCGAAAAGCGGCTTGTTGGTCTTTCTCTTCCCTTGACCAACAAGCCGCTTCTCAATGAACTATTTGCGGCCTAACAATCCAGATAGTTTAGGGGGATGGCTCGGTGTCAGTGGGTGAATCGCGCGTCTCATCACCGTTGCCACTTGGATTGGTCCCTCCGGCCACCACCTGAAGCTGTTCCTTGCTCACAATTTTGCCAGGGGGCGGGGTTTGCGTAGTCTGTACGCCGAACAATTTTTGAACGATTTCTACGATTTTCATAAATATTTCTCCATTCAATCAGTCCACTCAATTTGCGGTTGGGTGGTGAATAAAAACCACAAGAACATTGACAACCTAAGTGTAGCATATTGCAAGATGCGTGTCAACTTTCCAACGTTTTTGTTAGATTTGTAAAAGAAAATTTTTGAGCATTAAACCAGAACCTGTTTTTGACGCCCTATGGAGTAGGCGTAGGCGCAAAGGGCGCCGCGGCAGACTCAAGTTTTACGATTAAAGCCTGGGCTAATTCAACTTGCTTGCCTTTTTCTTTGATCATTTTTTCCAAATCAACCTTACACACACTCAATTTTGCATACGCATCCGCCGGTCTCATGTTGGCAGCCAATGTGATCGCCCGATCATAGGTTTCGTTAACTTTCTCACGGCTGTCTTCATTGGCCACATAGAACAGCCCCAGGTTGCAAGTCATTGGCACTTCCCAAGACAAACGTTCATCTGGATTTGTTGCCAGACCGGCTTCGGTAATAGTGATGGCCTCGAGATACTTTCCCAAGGTATACTCGATAAACCCCAGGTTTTGCAGCACTTCCGCATCGTTGGGGTTCAATGTGTAGGCTTTGCGCCAATACATTTCGGCATCCTCTTTATTTCCGGCGATATAGGCCAGGTATCCCAGGTTGTTATTGGCTTTGGTGGCAAACAAATGCTCGTTCGAGTTATCTGCCGCTACCGCGCGGGTATAATACTCTTTTGCCTCATCGTATTTTTTTTGCCTCAGGTAAACAGATCCCAGGCGATAGAGTGGTTCAGCAAAGCTAGGGTTGATCTCAATCGCCTTTTTCAGGTTTTCTTCTGCTAAGTGTAGATCGCCCGCCGGCGATTTGATGTAATAAAGACTGTAGTAACAGGATCCAATAGATGAGTAAAACACCTCGCTGGCTAGACGAGCGCGGTCGCCTTCGGGCAAGTCTTTGATCTGCTCCAACGCGCTGCTGAATAGATTTAGCGCCAGAAGATAATCTTTGGCTGCCTGATCAAACTTATCTAACATCTGCGCTGAATAGCCTGCTGCATATTGGGCGCGCCCAACCGTGTACAAGACCAGGTAATTCACCCGGCTGGATAATCCACTGCGCAGGTAGGCGCGCAGGGTTTCAGGAGCAGAATCTACTTCGCCCAGACTCTTCGATGTTTGGACACTCACCAATCCACTATTGCGCATCGCGATCAGAATCGGACTCTCAATAATTTCTACGCTGGCTTCAAAGCCCAACGGATCATACCATCCCCAGACCACCACCGAAGCATTGTAACGTTTTGCCAGCCGCAGCACTTCCTCGCGGTCGCGCGGTTGATCTGGCACAGTAAGAACGCGCGCAAAGGTCAATTGGTTGATTTGCAGTGCGCTGATAATTTCAGGCGCCAGGCGATTGATAATCTCGTATTTTTGCGCCCCCTCTTTAGGGTAAAAATCGGCCACCAATACCAAAAACTCATTTTCTCCTGCTGGAAGGCCAACCAATGTCGGTTCTGGGGTTG
>CAIQJJ010000731.1 GCA_903872065.1 uncultured Anaerolineales bacterium
CCTGGATGCCTCCGGTAGGCGCGCTGAGCTTGTCGAAGCGCCTCCTATCCTTTCTTTCACCGCTGAGACCGCCGAGAGCGCCGAGGGCGCAGAGAAAAGACCCACTGGTGAAATTCCACCCACCGATGGTTGAATCTGGCTTTTTTTCCAAATCAAAATTCGTGTAGATTAGTGTGCATTCGTGGTTAACAAAGATTTTCAACCACGAATAACACGAATTTCACGAATAAAGAGATGCTTACCGCCGAGACCACCCAGCCAAACTCACCATCCCGCTTTCATTCTGCCGCGTGACTTTAAGACAAACTTGGGGTTAACCACTCAATAGCCCAAATGCGCCGCTGCCTGGCGGTTGAATACAAGCGAATACTTTGTTTGTGGAAAGGAACCTGACGATGCAAATTGTTACCGACACCGGCATGGACATGTTCTTGCCTGCTGAACTGCTGCCTGAGATCGAAATCCACGTTGTGCGCCACGCCATCACCCTGGACGGCAAAGTCTACCGCAGCCGTGAAGATATCCAGTCCGACGAGCTGCAAGAGCTGCTCATGGCAACCACCAGCTTCCCGACAACCTCCCAACCGGCTCCTGGCGACTTTGCTGACCTCTACCGACGCCTGGCCAAGACCGACCCCGATATCCTTTCGATTCAAATGTCTTCTGGCTTGAGCGGCACCTACAACGCCGCTCGCCTGGGCGCCCAAATGGTTCCCGAAGCCAATGTCACCGTGGTAGATACCAAAACCCTGTGCGCCGCCCTCGGCTGGCAGGTGGCCGCCGCCGCCCGCGCCCTCAAGGCCGGCTGGCCGCTGGAGAAGATCGTCGCCCTCATCCACCGCATCGGCGACGCCACCGAGAGCATTTATACGATTGACGAACTGAAATACCTCATCCACGGCGGGCGCATCAGTCACATGAAAGGCCTGCTCGCCTCCATGCTGCATATCCGTCCCCTGATCGGCGTCGAAAAAGTCGGCGGCGCCTACGTCCAACTCGGCATGGCGCGCACCTTTGACCAGGCGCTAAAAGGCCTGGTCAACATCGTCGCCCGCCGGCACGCCCCCGGCAGCGCCTTGCGCGTCCAGGTCTTGCATTCCTATAACCCCAAGGCCGCCGAAACCCTGCACCACATGCTCGACAAGATCTATCAATGCACGTGGATGCCCGTCGCCTTTATGTCGCCCGCCCTGGCTGCGCACACTGGCCCAAGCATGGTCGGCATCGCCTACGCCGCTGCCGCCACCTTCGAAGGCCTCCCCTGATTCACGGGAACAAGCGCCGCGCCTTTACCTCCGCTACCGCGTCCGCCCGGTATTGGTAAAGGCGCGCCGGGCGTCCCTCCCCCACCCGCAGGTGTTCGGTCGGCTCGATGATATTGGCCTCCAAAATGCGCCGGCGAAAATTGCGTTTATCCAGCGCCTCGCCCAGGATCGTCTCATACGTGTACTGTAGTTCGCTCAATGTGAACTCGGCCGGCAGCAGTTGGAAGCCGGCCGCCGAATATTCCAGCTTGTAATGCAGGCGGCGCAGCGCGTAGCTGACAATTTGCGCATGATCGAACGCCAGCGGCGGAAGCTGCGCCGCGGGGAACCAGCGCGCTTGCGAGGCGTCGCTGCCCCCCTCCGGGCGCACCGGCGCATCAGCCGGGATGAGCGCAAAATACGCCACCGTGACCACCCGCCCGCGCGGATCGCGGCCTGGGTCGCCGTAAGTGTAAAGCTGCTCCAGGTAGGCTTCTTTCAGGCCAGTCTCTTCCTCCAATTCACGCAGCGCCGCCTCTTCCAGCGATTCGTGCTGGTTGACAAAACCGCCCGGCAGCGCCCACATGCCGGCAAATGGCTCATCCCCGCGCTGCACCAACAAAACTTGCAAACTATCCTCGCGCAAAGTGAAGATCACCGGGTCAACAGTCAGGGCAGGGCGGGGGTAATCGTAAGTGTAGGGTGACATGCGGCTTTCCTCTTTGGTCAGGGTATCGGATACCCTGATTTTATCGCAAATCTGGTTTGTAAAGCTTTGGTAAAATAACTTTCCGCTTTGAGAATCCGGTCGCTTTCCGGCTTATAATTCAGGGCAGCATCATGCCTGGCGCAAACAGCCGAATCATTGCCTTGGGCCGCGCCAGGTATCCTTACAGTTTAACCGATTTTTTGAGGAAAACCTATGCAGAACCCCTCCCGGCGCTTTATCTGGATCGTCTTATGCCTGCTCCTGGCCGCCCTGGCTTGCAACCTGCCGGCGCGCGAGGCCCTTGCCCCGGCCGCCTCACCCTCTCCCGCCGCGGCAGCCGTCGAAGCATCCCAACCGCCGCCCACTGATCCGCCGGCCGCCTCCACCCCACCGCCGGCCGCAGCAGATACCGCCCAACCCTCCGCCACCTTAGCGCCGGCTACCCCCACCGCCATCATCTTGCCCAGCGAGACCCCCATGCCCACCGCCACCCCCTGGCCCTCGCCCACCGGCCAGCAGCTTGCCCGCCCGAATGGCAGCGTGGTCGCTACCTACCTCTCGCAGCCGCCTTTAATTGATGGCAATGTCGGCGAATGGAGCCTGGGCATGTTCATCGTGGATTCAATCACTTTTGGCCCACAGAACTGGCGCGATGTGCGCGACCTCTCCGGCTCGGTCATGCTTGGTTGGGACGAGTCCTACCTGTACATTGCTGCCCGCGTGCTGGACGATGTCTACGTCCAGAACGCGGCTGGCAACCACCTCTACGAGGGCGACAGCGTTGAAATCTTGCTGGATGCAGACCTGGCGGGCGATTTCTACACCAACAGCCTCAACGCCGACGATTTTCAGTTGGGGCTTTCCCCCGGCCTGCCCACCATTGGCGAGGGGATGCAGGCGTATTTGTGGTATCCCGAAGCTCTCAGCGGCTACCAAAACCAGGTGACAATCGCCGCCCAAAAGAACGACCTGGGCTACGACCTCGAGGCGGCCATCCCCTGGAGCGTTTTTGGCGTCACCCCGCAGCCCTGGAAGCACTACGGTTTTTGCTTTTCCATCTCAGACAATGACAAAGCGGACGGCATTGTGCAGCAAAGCCTGGCCTCGAATGTCCCTTCCCGTCACCTGACCATGCCCGCCACCTGGGGCGACCTCTTACTCAGTCGTTAACCGGCAAACTCCCCGATGCGTGGTATCATTTGCCCATGCGCAATCGCGGCGTTTTCTCAGCAGTAACCATTCTTGCCCTGGGCAGCATCATCGGGACGGTGATCCTTTTCGTCCTGCAGTTGGTCAGCTTCAGCCGTTTGTGGGCCTATTACCCGGCCCGCCTGACGATTGCCGGCGTCGCTGTGGGCGGCCTGGATCGCCAGCAGGCCGCCGAACGGCTGCTCTCGGTCTATTCACTGCCGGTCGAAATGCACTACGGCGCAGCGGCCATCCAGCTTGCGCCGAGCACCATTGGCTTTGAACTGGATATCGAAGCCATGTTGGCCGCGGCTGAACAAGAGCGTGTGCGCACCCCCTTCTGGGTCGCCTTTTGGGATTACCTGTGGCAGCGCGAACCGCCTGCCGCCGACATTCCCCTGCGCTCCACCTACTCGGAAGACCGCTTGCGCGCCTACCTGACCAACGAGATCGCCATCCGCTATGATCAGCCGGCCACGCCGGCCATTCCGCAGAGCGGCACGGTCAACTTTCAGGCCGGCAAACCGGGCCTCAGCCTGGATGTTGAGCGCAGCATCTTCCCGATTGAAAACGCCTTACAATCGCCCCTGGCGCGCATCGTCGAACTCCCCATCCAGCGCGCCTCGGCCCCGCGCCCGCCTTTTGAAAACCTGTCCATCCTGCTGCGCCAGACGGTCGAGCTTTCCGGTTTCGATGGCGTCGTTGGCGTCTACTTAATGGACTTACAGAGCGGCCAGGAGACCAGCTTCATCTATAACCAGCTTATCCCCGTCTCTACCCCGCCGGACGTGGCGTTCACCGCCAGCAGCACCATTAAACTGCCCGTCATGGTCTCCCTTTTCCGCCGCCTGCCAGAAGAGCCCAGCGCCGAAGTCAGCGCCAAACTGCACGAAATGATCGCCAAATCCATCAACCCCTCCACCGATTGGCTGATGCAGAATATCCTGGACACCGGCAAAGGCCCGCTCATGGTGACGCAGGACCTCAAATCCCTGGGGCTGGACAACACCTTCCTGGCCGGCTACTTTTACGACGGCGCGCCCCTGTTACAGCGCTTTGTCACTATCGCCAACCAGCGCCCCGATGTCAACACCGACCTCGACCCTTACAACCAGACGACCCCCACCGAGATCGGCATGCTGCTGACCGACGTGTACCTGTGCGCCAAAAACGGCGGCGGATCGTTAATTGCCGCCTTCCCCAACGAAATCACCCCGGCCAAATGCCAGACCATGATCAACTACCTGGCCGAGGACAAAATTGGCGTATTGATCCAATTCGGCGTCCCGGACGGCACCCGCGTCGCCCACAAACACGGCTGGGTTGCAGACGCCTACTACGTCCCGCACAACATCAGCGACGCGGCCATCGTCTACACCCCTGGCGGCGACTTCGTCCTGACCGTCTACCTGTACCACCCGGCCCAGATCGTCTTCGAACCGGCCAACGAACTGATCGGCGGCCTGGCGCGCGCCGCCTACAACTTCTACAACCTGCCGCCCGAGGGACAATAACCCCCGTCGCCGCCTGCATTTGTAGTATAATCCCCCGCACGCCCTCGTAGCTCAATGGACAGAGCGCCTGACTTCGGATCAG
>CAIQJJ010000732.1 GCA_903872065.1 uncultured Anaerolineales bacterium
GGCGAACGCTTCGGGTTATATTACACCGGTGTCTTTTTGCTCGATGAATCGCGGCTCTTTGCGGTCATCGCTGCCAGCGCCAGTGACACTGTTTCAGAAGGCTATCGCCTGACGGTTGGCGGTTCGTCCACTGTTGGCAGCGCCATTTCCAGCGGCGAATATCAAAAGACGATCCTCGGCCAGCGCCGCGATCAAATTAGTTTTACCCGCCTGGCCATGGCGCGGGCTGAGATCGCCTTCCCCTTGCGCAAGGGCAATCAAATTTTGGGAGCGGTGGCGTTTCAATCCACGCAGGCGGAGGCCTTTGAAAATCGCAAAGAACTTGAAATCCTGCAAAAAACTGTTGATTCATTGGCGTTGGCTTTGGACAACGCGCGACAGTTTAAACAGGCCCAAAGCGCGTTGACAGAACTGGAAAACGAGCACCGCCGCTACCTGGTTGAGCGTTGGAAAACAGAACTGCGTCTGCAAGATAAACTCAGCTATACTTACGAGAACCCCGGCGCCCCGCCCGGCGTTAGCGAAAAACTGGAGGTCCCTCTCGCCCTCCACCAGCAGGCCATCGGTCATATTGTGATGGAAGGGGAAAAGAGCGCCTGGACTGCCGCTGAAAAGCAACTGCTTGAGGCTATCCTTGAACAAACTGCCCTGGCGTTGGAAAATGCGCGCATGTTGGAACAAAGCCAGCGGCGCGCGGCGCAGGAACGCCTGGTGGCGGATATCACCCGCACCGTGCGCGCGTCAACCAATGTGGATACTATTTTAAGCACTGCGATTCTCGAACTGGGTCGTTCGCTGCGCGCAGCGACTGCCGAGGTGCAAATTATCCCGGGCGCAGCGAGCGACAAACCAGCGGCGGGCAAAAACGGCGCGAACCATCACGCGCCTTAAGCAGTGGTGAAAGAAGGAGCGGCATGAAATTTCGCTTTCGGATTTTTTTAGTCTTCTTGCTGGCAGGAATGATCCCGGTCCTTATCAGCAGTTTCTTCGTCCACCAAACAACGAAACAAACGCAGCAGACTTATGTGAAAGATAATCTGAGTGGGTTGAAAAAGGTCATGGAAAACTATGTCCAGGATCGGGTCGGACAAATGGGCAAGCAAATCCAGCAATACGCCATCCTCCACCCAGAGACAGACCTGGCCGATCGCTACACGTTGAGCAAAGATGGCGACCTGGCCATGATCGTTACCGCGCCGATCGGAGAAAATGGCTATGCTATGGTGTACGATACCAATTTCTATATCGTGTTTCACACCAATTACGCCATGGTGGGAAAAGATCTATCCATCAACACCCAAAGCGATTCGAAACTGTGGCAGATTATCTCCGGCTCACTGACCAATTCGATGTTGGTGGATGGTTATTACGAAACCCGCATTGATACCCGCACCCGAAGTTTTTATTTGGCTGTGCAGAGAATCACCGGGACAAACCTGATTGCCGCGGTGGCCACAGATTCGGACAGCTTTCTCAAACCCTATGAGCCAACCAGCCAGGCCCTCATTCGTATGACCCAAGATGCACGCACGATCTGGATCTTGCTCGCGATCTCTGAGACCATCTTGATTGTCATCACAGCGATTGTTTTAACCAACCTGGTTGCTTCGCCTATCGAGTGGATGGCTTCCACCGCCCACCAACTGCTGCGCTACCTGGCCAGCATTTCCAAAGGGATGGAAATCCCAAACCTCGCCTATGAAATTGATGTGCTGAATCACACCTTTGGCATCCTGGCCAAGCAGCTGCGCGAACAGGTGAACAACCTGGAAAATATGGTCAAAGAGCGCACCGCCGAACTGGCGCGCCGCACCAGCCAGGTTGAAACCGCGGCCCAGGTGGCGCGTGAATCGGCTGCGATTTTGGATGTCGATCAGCTTTTGCGCCAGGCGACCCATCTGATTGCAGAACGGTTCGGTTTTTATCATGTGGGCATTTTTTTAATTGATCCGGCAGGTGAATATGCGGTGTTGAAAGCTACCAACAGCGAAGGCGGACAACGTATGTTGGCGCGCAACCATAAGCTGCATGTTGGTCAAGGCGTGGTCGGGCATGTTGCGTCGAAAAAAGAAATCCGCATTGTGTCAGAAGTCGGCAGAGATTCTGTCCATTTCAAAAACGCCGATCTCCCTTACACCCGCTCAGAGATGGCGCTGCCGCTCCAGGTGCGTGATCAGGTGATCGGCGTCCTAGACATTCAGTCCACCGATCCCTCCGCTTATAAAGAAGAGGATATGCGCATTATCCAACTTCTTGCCGATCAACTCGGCCTGGCCATTGAGAACGCCCGCCTGTACAACGAAAGCCAGCGCGCGATTCAAGAATTGGAAGTCGCTTACGGTCAACAAGCGCGCCGTGGCTGGCAGGAGCGGCTGGCAGGAAACAGCCTGGTCTATACTTATAACCGCCTGGGAGTCAGTTCAAGCATCATTCCGGCGGCTGCCAACGACGAGACTGCGCCGGCCGGCGAGCAGGCATTCCCTTCACAAACTACCGTCTTGCGCGATGGATTCCATGAAATGAATATCCCTCTAATGCTGCGCGATCAAGTACTAGGCTTCATGACCCTGCGGCGCGAAAGCGACCAATCGCCCTGGTCCGAAGAAGAGATCCAGGTTGTGCGCGAGGCGGCGATCCAGGTGGCTTCGACCTTAGAAAACGCCCGGCTGCTGGAAGAAATTCAACAGCGCGCCCAACAAGAAAGCATCATCAGCCAGATATCGGCGCGGGTGCAAACATCATTGGATGTGGAGACCGTCTTAAAAACTGCTGTTCGAGAAATTGGCCTGGCCTTAGCCGCGGCGCGGGTGGAAATCAGCCTGGGCAATGAAGCAGCGAAATGAGCATAGCAATGAATTCTGAAGAGTCCCCTAATACGCAATTCTTACAGTCTGGCAAACTCATGCTGAGTTTGATGGCAGTGTTTGCGGGAGTCACAGCCATTTTTTACCTGGGCGTCTTCTTTGCCACAGGATTTTGGCAAGCAATGGTGGGGGCAGTACTGATGATCCTGGCCGCCGCGACTGTGCCGCTGGCTTACTGGGGCTATAAAAACAGCAAAGTCACCCTGACCACTGTTGTCATCATGTTGGATGTTATCCTGGGATATGGCAGCAATGAATTGATTTGGGACGGGTTGTTGTTTTACCACATTGTCGGCGGCACTCTGCTGATCCTGATGATCCAAAACTTGCTCCTGCCGCGCCGTTATGGCCTCTGGATGATTACCGTCGCCGTTTATAACACCTACGTCTTGCTGGTCAACCAATTCGAACCGATAGAACGCGTGGGATCAAGCCAACTGCCGATCCTGCTGCCATACGCCATTGGGGCCAATATTTTGATGGTGGCGGCGTTGATCGGCGTTACCTTATATGTCTCACTCAGGCGAACCATCCGGATTCGCCTGCGCATCTATTTTGCCCTGCTGGCGCTGGTGCCGCTGGTCATCAGCGGCACCGTTTCAAGCTACCTGGCGGCCCAATCGGCGCGCGATGGGGCAGTATCCCACCTCGAATCGGCGGTCGCGATCAACCAGGCGCAGTTGATCAGTTGGCTCGATACAGTCGTCACCAATCTCTCACAAGCCATCCCGGCTTATGAAACCAGTCAGATCGTTTATACCCTCAGCAACCAAGGGCCAAACCCTTCCCTTACCATCTTTCGCACTCAGGTGGGGGCCAACTTCAGGCGCATTCTGAATGATTCACAGAAAAACGGGGCCGGCGAATATGAAAGCATTTTCCTCATGAACACAAAGGGCACGGTGATTTTCTCCACCGATCCCGCCCTGATGTGGAGTTCCAAGGAGCAGGAAGATTATTTCAAAGTTGGTCTGACGCAGGTAATATTGAGCACGCCTTATATCTCACCCGCCACCGAAAAAGCCACTACCATCGTGGCCTTACCCATCCTGGATGAAAGCCAGGCAACGGTGGGGGTTGTGGCGGCGCAGCTAAATTTCAATCAGATCAGCGCGATTCTGCAAAGCTATACAGGGCTGGGCAGCAGCGGCGAGGTTTTCTTACTTGGCGCCGACCGGCTGCTTCTGACGCCAACCCGCTATGGGCTTTCGATAGGCAGCACTTACCCGGCCTTGGAGCCGGCGACTGATCCGATTGGGCCGGCGCTGGCGCAAAAAGGCGATGGGCAGGTAAACTATGTCAGCTATCAAAACGTCCCCGTCCTGGCTGCCTATCACTACATTCCCAACCTCCAGGTATTGATCATGGCGCAGCAAGATGTCTCTGAGGCGCTCCTGACGACCATTCAAACCACGCTGATCAACGTCGGGGTCATTATCTTCTCGCTGATTCTCGCCTTTGTCGTCGCCTGGTACGCCTCCAACCGCATCACCATTCCAATCGGGCGGCTGACCACCATTGCGCGCGCCAACGCTTCTGGCAACCTGACCATGCGGGCCGAGATTGAACAAGATGATGAGATCGGCGCGTTGGCCGAAGTGTTCAACCAAATGACCGATCAACTCCGTCAGCAGATGAACAGCCTGGAAGAGCGCGTGTCTGCCCGAACAGACGATCTGGAGCGCCGTTCGACGCAAATTCAAGTGGCGGCGGAAATCGCGCGGGACGCTTCTTCAAGCCGCGAAATGGATGTTTTGCTCAACCGGGCGGTGGAACTGGTGCGAGAACGTTTTAAGTTTTATCACGCCGGCATCTTCTTAACCGACGCCAGGGGCGAGTATGCTGTGCTGCAAGCGGCAACGGGCGAGGCGGGACGGATTATGTTAGAAAACGGGCACCGCTTAAAGCTGGGATCAGAAGGGATGGTTGGCGATGTGGCCGCCAGAGGGCACGCGCGCATTGCCCTGGACGTGGGCGAGGACGCGGCGCACTTTAAGAATCCGCTTCTGCCAGAGACCCGCTCTGAAATGACCCTGCCGCTGAAGGTAGGCGAGAATATCATTGGGGTGCTGGACGTGCAAAGCGTGGAGGAAACGGCCTTCACCCAGGAGGATGTGATTATCCTGCAAACGATGGCCGATCAGTTGGCGGTGGCAATCGAGAACGCCCGCCTGTTCCGCGAATCGCAAGAGAGTTTGCGCCAGGTAGAAACGCTTTACAGCGACTACAGTCAGCAGTCGTGGCAGCAAATCATCGAGGCGACCAATCTCCAGGGGTATCAATTTGACATTGAAGGGCTGCAGCCGCTCAACCGCCGCGGCTATGATTTGTTTGAGCCGGATGATAATTTTGATCAAGTAGATAAAACCGCCCTCGATGCGGCTGCAATCGCCATTCCTCTGCGAGTACGTGGACAAAAGATCGGCGTCTTGAAAGTATGGCCCAATCCAGATAAACCATTGGAAGATCATCGCCTGCTGCTCAATGCATTGGGTGAACGGATCAGCCAGGCGTTGGAAAGCGCCCGTTTATATCAGGAGAGCCAGGTGCGGGCCGCCAGCGAAGAATTGGTGGGATCGATCACCTCTCACATGCGCGCCACCCTCGATATTGACACCGTCTTGCAAACCGCTGTGCGCGAAATACGCCAGGCGCTCAACCTGGAAGAAGTCTCTGTTCAATTAGGCTTTGAAGAGACAAGTGATCATCTGCCAACCAGATAGAGACGCCTGGCAGGTGAATGAAAAGGTTACAGGTAGAAACAGGTAAACAGATGACACCCGAGGCAATCGTATGACCAGATTTCACACACGAACCGAAGCTATGCTTGCAAAGCTCTGGCGGGTGAGCTACCTTGCATTTGCAATTGCCGCTTCCGCTGGACTGGCGATCTTGTTTTATGGCTATCAGTTGCAGGAAAACAGCCATTGGCAATATGTTGTCTTGCTTGTTCAAAACATTATCATTCTCATTGCAGCTTTGGTTTGCGCTGACAACGCGCGGCGCGGTGAAATCAGCAACATGTGGGACATTGTCAGGGCGCTCCAGGTCATCTACTTGTTTGGCGCATTCTTTAGCAGCGGGCTGGGGTGGTGGTATGGCATAACCATTGCGGGGATCACGCTCAGCATTGCAGTTCAACTCCCACGAGAGCGCGTCCCGCAATGGACGATCATCTCCGGCGCGGCGCTGGGGGTATTGACACTGCTGATTGACCTGTATTGGCCCTTGGATCGGCTGAATATCTTTGCCCGCCAGCCCATCATGCCTTATATTATCTTTGGGCTGCTCTATGCGGCGTTGGCTTATGCCGGCCTGGATAATTTTCCCAATCGCTCCATCAAAGCCAAGCTGCTGGTAACTTTTGCGCTGATCAGCGCCATCATCGCCGTGCCGGTCATCCTTTACCTGATTTATTCCACTCGTCAGACTCTGGTGACGCAAGAAAATCAAAAGCTGCTGACCACCGCTCAACAAGCCGCCAAATCACTTTACAGTTTTACCGAAAATAATCGCAGCGCAATCGCGAGCGAAGCCAAACTAGATGATTTTGTCCAATTCGTTTCTATGCCGCCCACACAACGCAGCGGCAGCGAAGAAGAAACTCACGCTCTGAGCATCCTCACCACTCTGACGCAAAAAGATAAGTACGTTGTGTCTTATGAGATTCTCGATCAATATGGCACAACCCTGCTGGATACCACCACAAGAAATGTAGGGTTGACCCATGCCACCGACAGCACTCTTGCTAAAGTCGTGCAAGAAAAAGCGGCGCTCATGTCCAATGTCACATTTGAGGCCAGCAGCCAATCTGCCAAAATTGGCCGTTTAGCTTTTGGCGCTCCAATTATTGGGGAAAGCGGCAGCGTGTTGGGCATTTTACGGGTGCAGTACGACGCATCCGTCTTACAAAATCTGATCCGCGAATACAACGATCAGGCTGGTCTGACTTCATTCGCCATCCTGGTAGATGAAAACAACCTGCGCCTGGCGCACGGGCGTTCAGATGCACAGGTATTTACCCTCCTTGCACCCTTGACCAATCCAGAAATTCAGAAATTGCAACAGATAGGCCGGCTGCCTGGTCTGCCGCAAGAGCAATTGGCGACGGATTTAACCAGCCTGGCGGAAAATTTAAAGATTTACCGGACCGCGCCGAACACCGCCGCGCCATTCTTCACCACCGAGATCGGGGAATCCACTTCTGATACGAATGACACCAGCGAAGAGCGCGTGGCGGTCTATGGGGTCAAAGATACTTCATGGCTGGTGCTGGTCGCCCAAAACGAAGAAATGGCAACCGCCCCGCTTAGAGGACAAACGCGCGTCATCAGTTTGATGATCCTGGCGATTGTGTTCATCCTGACGCCGCTCTCCCTGCTCATCACCAATTTCTTCAATCAGCCAATCGTCCGGCTAACAGAGGCCACGGGCCGGATCGTCGAGGGCGATTACAACATTCAACTGCCTGTAATTACCACAGATGAGTTTGGAACATTGTCGCGTGCGTTCAATCAGATGGCCAACCAGATCCGCCAGAGCGTGGTCACTTTGGCCGACCGGGTCACTGAACGCACGCGCGATCTGGAATACCAGGCTTCGCAGGTGCAATCGGCGCTGGAAATCGGGAATGTTATTTCTTCGATCCGCAACCTGGAAGGGCTTTTGCCCAAAGTGACGCAGCTCGTGAGCGAGCGTTTCAATTTTTACCATGTAGGCATCTTTTTGCTGGACGAGCAAGGAAAATATGCCGTCTTACGGGCGGCGAACAGCCCGGGCGGGCAGCGAATGCTGGCGCGCGGCCACCGCCTGGGCATCGGCGAGACGGGAATCGTCGGATACGCTGTCGCTACCGGGCAGCCGCGCATTGCGCTCAATGTCGGCCAGGACGATGTTTATTATAACAATCCAGACCTGCCCAACACACGTTCCGAAATGGCCGTTCCATTGGTCGTCGCCGGCAAAGTGCTTGGGGCGATGGATATTCAAAGCGTTAAACCGGACGCGTTTACTGAGGCGGATATTGCCGTGCTGCGCGTGGTCGCCGATCATGTCGCGGTTGCAGTAGAGAATGCCCGCCTGTTTGCAGAACTGGAAAATGCCCTGGAAGGCACGCGCAAGGCTTACGGCGAGGTCAGCAAAACGGCCTGGAAAGAATTGGTGCGCCAGCGCGCCAACGCCGGCTTCTTATGCAACCGCGCGGGCGAAATTATCCCAGTGCGTTCAAAGATAACGTCGAATGATGTCAGTGAGACAGCCTTGCCAGAAATTGTGGCAGGAAATTCAGTGCAGTTAAACAATCACACCCTGGTTGTGCCAGTAATTGTACGCAACTCGGTAGCTGGAGCAATCCGGCTGCAAAAAGGGGAGGCCGGCTATGCCTGGAATGAAAACGAGGTCGCCCTGGTGAAAAGCGTGGTAGATCAGTTGGGGGTGGCGCTGGAAAACGCCCGCCTGTACCGCGAAACGCAAATCAACGCAGCGCGCGACCGCCTGGTAGGAGAAGTAACCGATAGAATGCGCCGATCGATTGACATGGACAGCTTACTCAAGACCGCGGTTGGGGAGATGTCACGCATTCTGGGCGTCAAAGAAGCTTTTATCCAGTTCACACCCCTGCAGACCGCCTCCCGTAACACCCCGCCCGGCGCAGAAACCACTGCCGGCAATGGCCATACGCCGCATGGAAATGGAGAACACGCATGAGCGACCAGACAGCCATCAAATCTTCTCGTCCAACCATTGGCTTGCTGACCGCCGGCTTATCAGGCGGCAATAACGCGCAACAATGGGCCGGCGTGGTCAACGCCGCCAGCCAACGGCAGGTAAACTTAATCACTTATGTTGGCGGGGCGGTCGGGCAGCCCGAGGATCGCCATGCCAATGCCATCTACGATCTGGCGGCAGGGGGACGGACAGACGGGCTGGTAATTTGGGCCGGGAATATGCTGTGGCGCTGCCTCCCCTCAGAGGTGGACGCCTTCATTGAACGTTTTGCACCCCAGCCGGTTGTCGCCTGTGAAAAGACTGCCAGCGGCAGCCTGGGGTTGTTGTTGGAAGACTATGAGGGCATGCGACAGATCGTGATGCACCTGATCAACGAACATCAGCATCGCCGCATTGTTTACCTGCGTGGGCCGCAAACGCATATTGGGGCGGTCGAGCGCTATCGCGCTTACTGCGCTGCGCTGGCCGAGGCCGGCATTCCGTTGGATGAACGGTTGGTTTCACCTGCCCCGCTGACGTGGGATTCTACGCCGGCGGCCATGGGGGGCGACGCTAGAAGCAATGCACTTAACCCCCGGCGTGGATTACACTGCCCTGGTCGCCACATCCAGCTACATGGCGCTCGGGGCAATGACCGCCTTGCAAGAAGCCGGCGTCAATATCCCCGGCCAGGCGGCGGTGGTCGGATTCGATGAAAGCCCTGAAAACCTGATTCAGCAGCCGCCATTGACGACGGTGCTCTCGCCCTTCTATGAGATGGCGCGGCGGGCGGTGGAGGCTCTGCTGGACAAAATGGAGCAAAAGCCGCTGCCCGAAGTGATTACCCAGCCGACGCAGCTGCTCATTCGACGTTCCTGCGGCTGCCTGGGACAGGCCAGCGCGATGAGTGAAGAGGTGGAACACACGCTGCTCAAGCGCATTTTCCAGCAAGAACAACTTGCGATCCTGTACCGTGAAACCTCGGCCGGCCTGATCGCCGCCTCGAATATGTCGGAACTGCTGCAAAGTTTCGTGCAAGCTTTGCCGCGCCTCAGTATCCCTGCCTGCTACATCGCTTTGTATGCAAACCCGGCTGAGCCGGCCGGAGAGATGCGCTTGATCCTGGCTTATGACCAAAACCGGCGGGTGGAACTGCCGCCGGATGGGTTACACTACCCGGCTGCAAAGATCATCCCAGACGAATTTTTCCCACAAGCGCGCGCGGTGTCTTTGTTGGTGGAGCCTATTTACTTCCAGCAGGTCGCTTTGGGCTTCATCGTTTTCGAGGTCAGCGGGATCAACGGCGAGAGCATTGACGCGCAGCACAGTGTAGATGGACAGCGCTATGAGACTCTGCGTGAACAATTAGGCAGCGCACTCTATAAGATTACCTTGATCGAGTCTGAAACCAGGGAGCGCCAGCAGACAGAACAGGCGCTACGTCACGAACAATACTTAATGAAAGTGCTGATGGACAACCTGCCCGACACGATCTATTTTAAAGATAAGAACAGCCGCTTCATGCGCTTTAATCACGCCATGATCCAGCGTATGGGAAAGAACACGGCTGAAGAAGTGTTGGAAAAATCGGACTTTGATTTTTTCACCGAGGAGCATGCCCGCCCGGCCTACGAAGATGAGCAAAGAATCATGCGCACCGGCCAACCGATCCTGGATAAAGAAGAGAAAGAATTCTACGCCGACGGACACGTGGCCTGGGTTTCTACCTCGAAAATGCCTCTGCTAGACGAAAACGGGCAAACGATCGGCACCTTTGGCGTTTCGCGGGATATCACCAGCCGCAAGCTGGCCGATGAGGCGCTGGCGCGCGAGCATGATCAGTTAAAAACCTTGCTCGAAAATATTCCAGATCAAATTTACTTTAAAGATCGACAATCGCGCATCCTGATCAGTAACCCTGCCCATACTTACCTCATGGGGTTTTTAATCCCCGAAGAGATCATCGGCAAGACCGACTTTGACATCTTCGGCAGCGCGGCCCAATCTATGTATGATGAAGAGCAGCGCTTGATGGAAAAGAACCAACCGTTAATTGGACGCGTCGGCCAGACGGCTTATCCGTCTGGTCAAACCCTGTGGCTCTCCGAAACCAAAATCCCGATCAGCGACCCCAACGGCAAGGTGATCGGCCTGGTGGGCATTTCACGCGATATCACCGCTTTGCAAAAAGCCGAACTGCAAGCCAAGCGGCGCGCTGTGCAAGTGGAAACCGCGGCGGAAGTTTCACGCGCCGCGAGCAGCATTTTGGACCCAGAAGAGCTGATCCGCAAAACGGTCGATCTGATTCGCGAACGCTTTGACTTATACTACGTGGGTCTGTTCCTGGTCAACGAAGAAGACCAATTGCATGAACAGCGCGGGCGTTGGGCAGTGCTGCGCGCCGGCACAGGAGAAGCCGGCCGGCAAATGCTGGCGCGCGGGCATAAATTGGAAATCGGCGATACCTCGATGATCGGTTGGTGCATCGCCCACCAACAAGGGAGAATCGCTCTGGATGTCGGCAAAGATGCGGTGCGCTTTCGCAACCCGGCCTTGCCCGAAACGCGCTCTGAACTGGCGATCCCGCTGACCAGCCGCGGCGAGGTCTCAGGGGCCTTAAGCATCCAAAGCTCTCAGCCGGCCGCCTTTACCAATGAAGACATCACCCTGTTTCAAACTATGGCGGATCAACTGGCCAACGCGCTGACCAATGCCCGCCTGTATGAACGCACCGAAAGCGCCCTGAAAGAAATGCAGGCCACTTACCAGCGCTTTATCAGCCAGGGTTGGAGCGCCTATATCCACACACAGCCTCAAAGCGGCTTCTTGCGCAATAACGATGAAATCCAGCCGCTCGGCCGACAGGTACTCCCCGAAGTGCAGCAAGCCGTAACCGAACAACGCCCGCTGATCCTTTCAGAAGCAGAGAATCCCACCCTGGTTGTTCCCATCCAACTGCGCGGCCAGGCGATCGGGGCGATCGGGTTAAAAGCCAATGAAGGTTCCTATTCCTGGAGCGAAGAGGAAATCTCCTTGATTGAAATACTCACCGAGCAATTTGCCCTGACCGCTGAAAACTTGCGCTTGTTGGATGATACACAGCGCCGCGCAGAACGCGAACGCATGGTCGCGGAGATCACCAGCAAGCTGCGTTCCAGCAATGATCCACAAACAATCTTGCAGACTGCGGTCAGCGAGCTACGACAGGCCTTGCGCGCCAAAGACGCGCGTGTGTTTGTGCAAAATCAGCCGAAGGGTACCAAGTAAGATGACTACAATTATCGCGATCACGAACGAAAAAGGTGGGGTTGCCAAAACCACCACAACCCTGGCATTAGGCGGGGCGTTGGCGGAGGCAAATCATGAGGTATTACTGATAGACCTCGACCCGCAGGCCAATCTGACGCTAGGATTGGGAGTTCCACCAGCCAAAGTGCGCCGCTCGATTGCCGACGTGCTGCTCAATTCGGCCAACTTGTTGAGCGTCAGCCGCGAAACCGGAATCGCCGGGTTGGATATCGTGCCATCAAACGCAGAAATGAGCATGGCCGAACGCTTTTTGCCGGTCCGCCAGAACTATGAACATATCTTAAAGGGTGTGCTATCTGGCCCGCTCAATTACGAATATGTGCTGCTCGACTGCCCGCCATCGCTTGGCGCAGTGACCTTCAATGCCCTGACCGCGGCGGATTTTGCGCTGATCCCTACCCAACCCGAATACTTTTCCGCGCATGGCCTGCGCAGTCTAATGGGCGCCATTCGTAAGGTGCGCGCCCAGAATAACCCCGACCTGGCCTATTATATTTTGATCACGATGATGGATCGCCGCAACCGCATTCACCGCGCCCTCAAAGAGCAGTTGCAATCAACCTTTGGCGAGGGATTGCTGGAGACGATCATCGAAATAGACACCAAGCTGCGCGAAAGCACAATTGCGGGGACGCCCATCACCCACTATAACCCACAAAGCCGCAGCGCGCAGCAATACCGCGCCCTGGCTGAGGAGATACTCCGGAATGCCCAAGCAGAACAAGATACAGCACCAGATAAGTAGTATTTTTGCCGACCTGGAGCAAGAAGCCAATCCCCCACGCACTCACTCTCAATCGGTGGATGCAGCGCGGCGCGCGGCGGCCGGCTGGCTGTGGAGCTGCGACGCGCAAGGCCGTTACACTCAATGTGGGCCAGAAGTGTTGGATGTCTTGAAAATACCCGTCCAGACCTTTTTGGGGCAGCCGGCGGCGCGCTTTGCCATCGCGCCCAAATTTACAGCTATGGTTGAGGCGGCTTTCAGAGCAGAAAAATATCCGGTTGAGCTAGGTATCCAGTTTTTGGATCAAAACGGGCAGAGTGTAACCGCCTCCTTTTGTATTCTCTCTGGCCCGCTCGAAGCCGGCGATGGCTGGCGGGGAATCGTGCAAATTTTGCATCCGGTGGAGGCGCAAGCGCCCCAGGCTGCGGAATACCGTTCTCCTGCGCCTGCTGCAATGCCCACCGAGCCCGCCGCTCCCCCGCGTCCGCGACGCAGCCTTGCGCCTTATACATCGGCTTCTGCCAGCGCCGCTGGAGCGATTGAAACACTGGCTCTTGCTCCGACAGACGCTTTAACCCCGGTCGGACAAGAAAGCCTGCGGCAGCAGCAAGCGATTTTCACCCAAGCCGCAATGGCGGTGCCATTCCGCCTGCCTGAAGAAAGCGCCGGCGTCATAGAAATTCTGGACGACGATGAAGAACGCGTGTGGACCGAAGATGAGCAGCGCCTGGTGAGCCAGGTGGTTGACCAACTTACGCTGGCGTTAGAAAATGCCCGCTTGTTTGAGGAAACCCAGACGGCGCTCAGCGAGACCGAAACCCTTTTTGCAATTACCAGCGCGGCCAGCCGCTCGCTTGAATTGGAAAATACACTCCAAACCATGTTGAGCGACGTGCTGAACGCCGTCAACATGGAGACAGGCTTCATCAGCGTGCTGGAGCCTAGCAACGACAAGCTGCAGATCGCCGCCCATCAAAATTTGCCATCTTCCTTCCTCGAGACCATCCACCAGGAAAGCTGCCTGGAAGGCACATTGTGCGAGAGAGTCTTTCTGGAACAAAAGCCATTGGCGATTGAAAACGTGGACAAATTCGCGCAAGGGGCAGTCAAAAACCTGTTGGATATGGGATTTCGCAGCTATTTGGGTACGCCGCTCGAGTCAAAAGGCAAAGTCTTGGGGACGCTTTGCGCGATGAGCGCTCATTCATACCCCGACTCATCTGGCAGCATGTCCTTGATGCAAGTCGCCGGCCAGCAGATCGGGATTGCAATTGAAAACGCCAACCTTTTCCGTGAAACGCAAAGCCGCGCCGAAGAACTGACAACACTCAACGAGATGAGCCGCGCCTTGTCAGCGCAGCTGCGAGTGGAAGATGTGTTGGAAAGCACGCGTCAATACGCCAGAAGGTTGATGACGATAGACCGTCCAGCCGCCGATAATTTCTACATCGCCCTTTATAACCCCGAAGACAACGCCCTTTCGTTTCCGCTGGCGTACGAGGAAGGCAAACGGCTGCAAATCCCAACGCGGCAAATGGGCAACGGGTTGACCGAACACATCATTTACACCCGCCAACCTTTGCTCATCAAAGATAACTTTGCCGCGGTGGTCAAACAAGTGTTGGGGCGCGAACTGGTCGTGGTCGGCAAGTCTCCGCAGTGTTGGTTAGGTGTGCCGCTGCTGCTCGGAACACAGGCGATGGGCATCCTGGCGGTGCAAGATGTTGAGCGCACCCGCACATTTAATGAACGCCACCGTGACCTGCTGACGGCTATCGCCAGCCAATCGGTCATCGCCATCCAAAACGCACGCCTGTACCAGGAAGAACAGCGCCGCCGGCAGATCGCCGACACTCTGCGCGAGGTGGCGCGCGTGGTGGGTTCAACACTTGATCTGAGCGAGGTGATTGACCGCGTCCTGGACCGCCTGCCCAACCTGTTCGAATATACGACGGCTTCGATCTACCTGGTGCAGGGCGAACAGCGCCGGCTGATCGGACGACGAACGATGCAGGCGGAGTATCAGGGCCAGGGAACAGGCGAAGAATGGGTCTCTTTTGCCAACGACCCTCTGTTGAGCGAAGTAGTGCGCGGCAATCAGCCGGCGATCATTTCGGATACTTCGGCCGATCCACGCTGGCAAATGCGCGGCAAATCGGCCGACCTGCGCTCCTGGGTCGCGGCGCCGCTCATCGCCGGGCAAGAAGTGGTCGGTGTGCTGACTTTAGAGCATACCGATCCTGGCGTCTACACCCATGAGGTCGCCGAATTGGCCATGGCGATCGCAGCCCAAGCGGCGGTCGCGGTGCAAAACGCCAACCTGTTTAAACAGACCCAACAACGCGCCGAAGAAACCGCCGCCTTGAACGATCTGGCGCGCCGCCTGGCCTCACAATTGACTCTGGAGCAGGTGCTGCAAGAAGTCTACCGCGGCGTCTCGCGCCTGCTCGACACAACCAATTTCTATATCGGCCTCTACGACCAGGCCGCCAACGAGAATATCTTTCTGATCAATGTCTCTGAGTCGGTCGTTGATCAAGATGTACACCGTCTGCCCGCCGATCAGGGGATCAGCGGCTATATCATCAGCACCCGCAAGAGAGTGCTGATTAAGAATGGGGTCGAACAATGGCTGGCAGAGCATCACATCGATTCGGTCGGCCAGCCGGCGCGCTCATGGTTGGGGGTGCCTCTCTTGTTAGGCGATCAAATCCTGGGATTGATGGCAGTGCAAAGCTATTACCAGGAACACGCCTTTGATGAACATGACGAATACTTGTTCACCGCCATCGCCAGCCAGGCAGTGATCGCCATTCAAAATGCGCGCCTGTTTGACGAAAACAAGCAAGCCCTGAAGGAAACCGAAAGCCTGTACAACGCCAGCTCCGACTTAAGCACTGCCATGAAATACCAGGAAATCTTGAGCGTGCTGCGCGAACATACCATCGCCGGCCAGGGATCCAATCTGATCGGGATCACCTTTTTCGACCGCGCCTGGAGCGAAGCGCAGCCGCCGGAGTGGATTGATGTGCTGACGCGCTGGACTACCCTGGCTGCTGAACTTCCTGATCGCTACCCGTTCCAGACCTTTCCCTCGATCACACTACTGCGTGAGTCAGTCCAGCGTACCGATGCAGTGCTGATCATTGAAGATATTGACGCCGACCCACGCCTGGATCAGATCATGCGCAGCCTGTATCGTCAGCGCTTCCAGGCGCAGAGCGCCATTCTCGTTCCTATGCTCGTCGGCGGCCAGTGGGTTGGTTTCGTCAACATCACCTACGCGGAGAAAAAGACTTTTGATGAAGCCGATGTACGCCGCCTGATGGCTTTGACCGGCCAGTCGGCGGTCGCGGTGCAAAACCTGCGCAGCATTGAACTGGCTGAACAGAGAGCGAAAGAAGCGCAGCAGCGCAGTGAAGAGCTGGCCTTAATCAACCGCATCGTCGCTTCCCTGGTGACTTCAAGCGATCTGCGCCAATCGTTGGATATTGTGGCTTCTACTCTGCTGGAAAATTTCTCCCTGGGCAGTGTCGGGATCGCCCTGCTCAACGAGGACAGCAGCCGGCTGACCATCGTGGCGGAAAAAATCACCGGCAGCGTTCCGCCTGAAGTCGGCACGATCTTACCAGTCACGGGCAATCCAACGACGAAGCAAGTATTGGAGACGCGCCGCCCGCTGATCATCCCGGATGTACAGCACGATGAACGCCTGGCAGTGGTGCGCGAGGTGCTGACGCGCCGGCAGGTAGAGTGCATTGGCATCTTCCCAATCATCACCGCCGGAAAGGTGATCGGCACGATCGGGTTAGACATCACGGAACCAGGCCGTGTCTTCACCACACAAGAACTTTCCCTGCTGGAAACCCTGGTGGCGCAAATTTCGACGGCCATTGAAAACTCACGCCTGTATGAACAGACTCAGGGCGCTCTGGCCGAAACAGAACTGCTGTATAACGCCAGCACCGGCTTGAACGCGGCGCGATCCTATGACGATATCTTGAAGCTGCTGCGCCGCACAACAGTGCTTGGCCACCCAAATATCAGCCGCGTCACCATCGGTCTGTTCGACCATGCCTGGACATCGGACAAGCAGCCCGATTGGCTCAAGCTCATTGCGGATTGGTCAACCCCCGACTTGAGCGCTGGCCCAAAAACCGCCGGCAAAAAAGCCGATGTTCCTCTCGGCAACTGGAGCAGCGCCGCCCAATTCATGCTGCCCGATACAGCCACCTATTCTGAGGACGCTTTGAGCGACTCACGCCTTGACCCGGCTGCTTCAGAATGGCTGGTGGGACAGTTGCGCGCCAAAAGCCTGCTCTTCATCCCGCTCAATGTGGCCGGGCAATGGGTAGGCCACATTATCGCTGCATATCATCAAACAAGCCCCATCTCTGAGCAAGACATCCGCCCGTTGATGAGCCTTGCTGGGCAGGCAGCCATCGCCGTTCAAAATATCCGCCTGCTTGACGAAAGCCGCCGCCGCTCTGCCCAACTGGAAACCGCGGCGGAAATTGCGCGTGACACCTCTGGCACCCTGGCGCTGGACATTCTGCTGCGTCGCGCGGTCAATCTGATCCGTGAGCGCTACGGCTACTATCATGCGTCCATTTTCTTGTTGGATGAAACGGGTTTGAACGCCCTCATCCGCGAGTCAACTGGCGAGGCTGGCGAAGATATGAAACGGCGCGGGTATAAGCTGGCAGTCGGCTCGCAATCGGTGGTAGGGTATGTGACGCAGTCTGGCTCCCCCCTGGTGCTTAACAATGTGCTGGCCAGTCCCACCTACCGCCACAACCCCTTGCTGCCAGACACCCGAGCCGAGGTTGGCCTGCCGCTCAAGATCGGTTATCGCGTCATCGGCGCGCTGGATGTACAATCCAACGAGCTGGACGCCTTCGGCAGCGACGATGTCTCTGTGCTGCAAACCCTGGCCGACCAGATCGCTGTGGCAGTGGATAACGCCCGCTCTTACGAAATGGCGCAGATCGCGATTTCAGAAAGCCGCAAGCGTGTACAAGAATTGTCAGTGCTGTACAGTGTCAGCCAGTCGCTTGCCAGCGCCCCGCTGGAACTATACGAAATTGCCAACATCATCGCCCGCCAGTTCATTGAGGTCCTGGATGCGCCACGCTGCCTGATCAGCACATACAACGTGAGCGAAACTGCCACTGGAAGTGTGCGCAAACTCAACGAACTGAAGGTGATCGCCGATTTTGCCCGCCCCAAAGAAGCCGGCCCGGACGCGGCTTACCTCTCGGAGGATGTCGGGACGATCATCAACACTGAAGAACGGCCGGCCATTCTACGCGTGCTGCGCACTTTGCAGCCCATGATCCTGCAGGCCAGCGATCCTTACGCCGATCAGATAGAGCTGGCGATGATGAAGAGCAACAATATTGAAACGTTGGCGCTCCTGCCGTTGGCCGTCAAAGGGCAGGCGGGTGGGATCGTGATGCTGGAAACCTGGGGACGCAGCCGCCCTTACAGCGCTGAACAACTTAACCTGGCGATGACCTTGGGCAACGCGGCGGCGGTGGCGCTGGATAACGCCCGCCTCTATG
Organism: uncultured Anaerolineales bacterium; assembly: GCA_903872065.1. Lineage (GTDB taxonomy): Bacteria > Chloroflexota > Anaerolineae > Anaerolineales > UBA4823 > CAIQJJ01. The sequence continues at coordinate 18,168 of CAIQJJ010000732.1, forward strand.
AGGAACAGCGCCAGGCGACTGAAAAGCTGCGAGAGGTGGATAAGCTCAAGTCGCAGTTCCTGGCCAACATGTCGCACGAATTGCGCACGCCGCTTAACTCCATCATCGGTTTCTCGCGGGTAATCTTGAAAGGAATTGATGGGCCGATCACAGAAATGCAGCAGCAGGACCTGACGGCGATCAACAGCGCCGGCCAACACCTGCTCAATCTGATCAATGACATCCTGGACATCTCGAAGATCGAAGCTGGCAAAATGGATCTGGTCTTTGAAGAAAATGTCAACCTGGTGGATATGCTGAACAGCGCCATGTCCTACGCCATCGGCTTGACCAAGGATAAGCCGATCAAGCTGCTGAAGCAGTACGCGCCCAACCTGCCGCCCGTCCGCGCCGACGCTACCAAACTGCGCCAGGTGATCATCAATCTGCTCTCCAACGCTTCCAAATTCACCGATGAAGGTTCGATCACCTTAAGCGCGGCGGTGCAGACGACGCCTGAGGGCCGCCCAGAGGTCAAAATCAGTGTAAAAGATACCGGCGCGGGCATCGCCCCTGAAGATCAGAAACGCCTCTTCCAGCCGTTCACCCAGGTAGATGGTTCGCTGACGCGCAAAGTTGGCGGGACAGGCCTGGGGCTGTCGATCTCCAAGCGCCTGATCGAAATGCACGGCGGGCGCGTCGAACTGGTCAGCGCGGTGAACCAGGGCAGCATCTTCTCCGTCATTCTGCCGCTGCCCTACACCGAACCGGCCGCCGGCGAAGATGGGAAGAAAATCATTCTCTCGATTGATGACGACCGGCAGGTGATCAGCCTTTACGAACGCTACCTGGCGAATCAGGGCTATCATGTGGTAGCATTAAGCGAACCGGTGCGGGCTGTCGCAATGGCAAAGAAACTGGCCCCTTATGCTATCACCCTCGACATCATGATGCCTGATTTCAACGGCTGGCAAGTGCTGGAGGCGCTGAAAGCGGATCAAGACACGCGCGACATTCCGGTGATTGTGTGCAGCATTGTCAATGCGCAGGATAAGGGCTACAGCCTGGGCGCGGCAGATTACCTCACCAAGCCAATCTTGCAAGATGACCTGGTGCGAGCATTAAAGCGGCTCAATCGCGATGGCAGCATCCGCGATGTGTTGGTGATTGACGATGACCCGGACGATCTGCGCCTGGTGCAGAAAATTCTGCAAGATAAAAATCAGTTTGAAGTGCGCCTGGCCAATGGCGGGCCGGCGGGGTTGGCGGCCATCCAGGCTCAAAAGCCTCACGCCATCATCCTGGATTTAATGATGCCGGAATTGGACGGCTTCACCCTGCTGGAAACACTGCGTGCGAATGCCGGGCTGCGCGATATTCCGGTCATCGTTTTCACCGCCGGCGATCTGACCGCAGAGCAGCAAAGCCACCTGGCGGAAATTTCGCAGGAACTGATCCGCAAAAATGCGTTCAAAGAAGAAGACCTGCTCAAAAGCCTTGAACACGCGCTGGAGCGCCTTAAAAGTTAAGCCTCTCGGCCAGGCTGTGAGAATTCGCTCAATTAAAAAAGGAGTTGCCTCGTGACATACCAAGTCATCGCTGAGTGTCTGGATTGTGGACAGCGGACCACCTATCATCCAACGGTACAAGCCTGCCCACGCTGCGGCAGCCAATGGTGTGAGGCGCGCTACGATTTGAATGCCATCAGCCAGACTCTTGCCAGCCGACTGGCAAACCGGCCGTTCGATCTATGGCGTTACCGCGAACTGCTGCCCATTCAAAAACCGAACCCGGTTTTGTGCATGGGCGAGGGCGGAACCCCGTTATTTCGAGCGGCCAACCTGGGTATGATGCTCGGTTGTCCTAATATTTATATCAAAGATGAACGCCAGGGGCCAACCAATTCGTTTAAAGATCGCCAGGCCTCGGTCAGCATTACCGCGTTGAAAGACGCCGGCATCACCGAAATGGTGCTTTCTTCAACCGGGAATGTAGCCATTTCTTTCTCGGCATACGCAGCCCGCGCCGGCATTAAGCTGTGGGCTTTCCTCACCAGCCTGGTGCCAGCCGAAAAAATGCGCGAAGTGGCAATTTACGGGACGCAGGTGGTGAAAGTGACCGCCTCGTATGATCAGGTGAAGCAGGTGGCGGCCGAGTTTGCGCGGCAGCGCGGCCTATACCTTGAACGCGGCTCACGCTCGATCCTGTCCGTTGAGTCCATGAAAACCATCGCCTATGAAATCGCCGAGGAATTGACGGGACTGATCGGCGCGCGCTACCCGCAAACCGGGCAGGTGGAGGCCGCGCCGCAGCGCTGGCGCGCCCCCGATTGGTACATCCAGGCGGTCAGCGGCGGGCTGGGCCCGCAAGGCGTGCTAAAAGGGTTCAACGAACTCTACCAGATGGGCTGGACGGATCGCATCCCGGCGATTGCGGGAATCCAAACCGATGGCTGCGCCCCAATGGTGCATGCCTGGAAGCAAGAACTGGAAAAGGCCGATCCCATTCAAGCGCCGCGCACCTACATCGCCACCCTCTCCACCGGCGACCCTGGGCGCACCTACAGCCTGCTGCGGCAGCGGATGCTGCCCTCCAGGGGCGGCGCGGGCGGCATTTTTGAAAGCGTCAGCGACGAAGACGCCTTCCGCACCATCCACATCATGGCCAAGATGGAAGGCCTCTCGATGGAGCCGGCGGCGGCGGTCGCCTTTGCCGGCCTGATCAAACTGGCGCGCAGCGGGATCATTAAGCCCGATGAGGTGGTCGTCGTCAACTGCACCGGCCACACCATGCCGATTGAAAAGATGATCCTGGGTGAAAACTGGTCGCGCGATATCGTCGTCCCGCCGGCCGAGGCCTTCAAAGAAACGCCCGAAGAAGGGCTGCTGGCCGCCTTGAGCCGGGTCAGCTCAGAGCGCTTCCCACGCGTGGCGATTGTGGATGACACGCCGGACGCGCGCCGCCTGATCCGCCGTATTTTACAATCCCAGGGCGATTACACGCTCTACGAGGCGACGGATGGACAAGAGGCGATTGCCCTGGCCCAAAAAGAACACCCCGATTTGATGATTCTTGATTTGATGATGCCTCAGGTGGATGGCTTTGCTGTGCTGGATGCGCTGAAAAAAGACGCGCAAACCGCCAATATCCCGGTGATCGTAGTCACCGCCAAAGAACTCACCCCTGCAGAAGAAAAACGGCTGCAAGGGCGCGTGCACAAATTGATGCAAAAAGGCGAGTTCATGAATGATGAACTGGCCGACGAAGTGCGCGCTTTGCTGCGTTAACTGAAAACCCGCCAATATGTCAAAAAACAACGCCCTTGCTTCAGGCCTCTCCGCCGCGGCAGCTTCTTCGCTGTTCCTGGGGCTGTCGCCGGTCTTCGGACGAATGGCCATCACCCTGGGGCTGCCCCCCTTGTTTGTGGTCGTCGTGCGCACCGGCCTGGCCAGTTTGCTCATGTTGGCGTTTATCTTTTTCTTCCGGCGTTCCTTTTTATTCATTTACCCGGCCGGCTTATTGGGCTGCCTGATCGCCGGCTGGATCAACGGGATGGGCTCTTTGCTCTATTACAGCGCCCTGGGACGGATTGGGGCCAGCCTGGGACAGGTGATCTATTCGGTGTATCCCGTGTTTGTGGCCCTGTGGCTGTGGCTCGATCACCAAAAGCCCAGCCGCCTGACCCTGTTCCGCCTGGGCCTGGCGCTGCCGGCGCTCTTCTTACTCTTACAGGCGGCGCCTGGCTCTAACACCACACTGGAGGGGCAAAGCGGACTGGACTTAACCGGCGTCTGGATGATGCTTGTTTCGGCGCTGCTCTACGCACTGCATTTGCCGATCAACCAGCGTGTGCTGCTCGATATGCCCGCCCCCACCGTAACGATGTACACCTTGCTGGCAATGAGCGCCACTACCCTGCCCGCCTTGTTTTTCATCACCTTCCCTGCGCTGCCAGCGGCGACAAGCTGGCTGGCGCTGCTCGGATTGACGGCGGTCACTTTTATGTCGCGCTTGACCTTGTTTTTAGGCGTCAAACACCTGGGGGGGACGCAAACGGCTATTTTGGGGCTGGGCGAACTGCTGATCACGATCTTCTTCTCGCACTGGCTGCTCAACGAAAGCCTGAGCCTGATCCAATGGGCAGGGGTTGGGCTGCTGATGATCACATTGGTGCTTTCCATCTTCGAGAAGCCCATGCCCAGGCGCAGAAGCGGCGGCGGCTGGTTAAGTTGGCTGCGTCCCCCCGGCGTTTCCACAGACTTCCCCTGGCCGCGGGATTAAGCGACCTTTCGCAGCAGCAGCCCTTTGAGATAAGCCCCCTCGGGAAAATGAAGCGCCACCGGGTGATCGGCGGCCTGCTGAAAATGCTCGATGATCTGGGCATCCGTCCCGGCGTCCAGCACCGCGCCGGCGACGATCTTTTGAAATAACTCCGCGCCGACGCCGCCCGAACAAGAAAAGGTCGCCAGCAAGCCGCCCGGACGCAAGAGTTTGAATGCCAACAGGTTAATATCCTTATAGCCGCGCGCGGCGCGTTCGACCTGGGCCGCGTTTTGGGCAAACTTGGGCGGGTCTAAAATGATCAGATCGTAGGTGCGGCGGCTGTCGCGCATTTTGCGCAGCGTCTGGAAAACATCCCCTTCAATGAACTCGACTCGTTCAAGCGGCAGCTTGTTGTACTCGACATTGCGCCGCGCCAGGCGCAGCGCATCCGCCGAGGCGTCCACCGCCGTCACGGAGGTCGCCCCGCCGGCCAGCGCATTCATGCTGAAGCCTCCCGTATAACAGAAACAATCTAACACCTCGCGCCCGGCCGCCAGGGCGCGGACACGCTCACGGCTGCGCCGCTGATCCAGGTAGAAACCCGTTTTGTGACCGCGGCGCACATCCACCGCCAGGTACAAACCGGACTCTTCGATCCAGATCTCGTCCGGCGGCTCATCTCCACTGATGCGGGCGACGCGCAGGTCAAGCCCCTCCAACTGACGCACGTCCACATCCGAACGATCGAACAGCCGGCTGGCGCCGGTCAATTCCATCGCCTCGGCGGCAAGGGTCGCGCGCCAATATTCCGCCCCGGCGGAAAGAAACTGGGCGACCAGCGTATCGCTGCGGCTGACCGTATCATAATATTGATCGAGGATGAAGCCTGGCAGACCGTCCGATTCGGCATGCGCCAGGCGGCAGGCGGGAAAAGAATGCTTGCCCGCATGGGAAAACGAAATGCCATCCTCCACCAGCTTGACCCCGGCCGGGGGCGCGACCGTGATCGCCCGACGGGCGGCTATGGCCTGCGCCAGGCGGCGGCGAAAGAACTGCGGCGCGATGGTCTCATGGGCGTCAAACGACCACACCCGCGCCATAATCTGCGACTGCGGGCTGTACGCTGCCCAGGCCAGGAATTGGCCCTGCGCGTCCTGGATCGCCAACGTCTCGCCGCTGGCCGGGCTGCCCTCGAGGCGATCCACCGCTCCCGAAAAGACCCACGGATGGCGGCGCAGCAGCGATTTTTCGCGCCCCGGTTTGAGGATCAAGGCGGCGGTCACTGAATCACTCCCAGTTCCAGCCCGGCCTGCTCAATCACATCCATGGCGCGCTCGATCTCGTCCGGCTCATGCGCCGCGGTGACGGTAGCGCGCAAGCGGGCCAGGCCAACCGGCACCGCCGGCGAGACAACCGGCAGCACAAAGGTATCGCGCAGTTGGCAGTAACGCGTCATACTGTAGGCCACTTCGTCTGCGCCGCACACTACCGGCACAATCGCGGTCTCGGTCGCCAGCGTATCGAAACGGCGCGCCTTCAGACCCTTAATGAACTGGGCAGCGTTGACATTCAGCTTCTCCACCCGCCAGGGTTCGTCCAGGATGACCTCAAAAGCGGCTTTGGCGGCGGCGGCCTGGGCAGGGGGCAGGGCGGCGGAGAAGATATAGGCGCGGCTGGCATGGCGCAAATATTCGATCAGTTCGCGCCGCCCGGCGATGTACCCGCCAACCGAGGGGATGGTCTTGCTCAGAGTGCCCATTTTGATGTCAATCACGCCGGGCAGGTTGAAGTGTTCCTCGATGCCGCGCCCGGTTTTGCCCAGCACGCCCACCGAATGCGCTTCGTCAACCATCAGCCAGGCGTTATATTGGCGGCACAAGGCGGCGATTTTGGGCAAATCAATCACATCGCCATCCATGCTGAACACCGCATCCGCCACCACCAGGCGAGCGGAATCGGGCGGACACTGCTTCAGGCGCTCTTCCAGGGCGGCCATATCATTGTGCTTGAAGCGCAAAAATTTCGCCCCCGACATCAAACACCCATCCACAATGCTGGCGTGGTTGAGCTTATCCGAAATGACGTAATCCTCACGCCCAACCAGGGTTGAGATGACGGCGAGGTTGGTGACATAGCCAGAAGTGTAGACGACAGACGCCTCGGCGCTCTTAAAAGCCGCGATAGTCTCTTCCAGTTCCTTGTGCAAAGCCAGGCTGCCGGCCAGCGTGCGCACGCCATGCGTCCCGCTGCCATAGCGGTCAATCGCCGCCTTGGCGGCAGCGTTGATGCGCGGGTGGCCGATCAAACCCAGGTAGGAATAAGAGGCGAACATCCCCATTTCACGTCCATTGACCAGTACATGCGCCCCGCCGTGCAGTTCGGAGACAGGCTGATTGTAAAAATACAAGCCGGCCTGCCGGGCCGCGGCGACGCGTTCATTCATCGCCTGGATGCGGCGGGTAATATTATCATTGACATTGTTTAAATCCATACAAAAACTCCTGAAGGGAAGAGAGTATAATTGAGGGGCAAGAGTACAGCTAGATAGTCGAGCGGCGAGAGTACAACTAGTGTAGTCAAGAGGCAAGGGTGCAGCTAGTGTAGTCAAGAGGCAAGAGTGCGGCTAGTTTAGTCGAGGGCGGGTGAAATGTCAACAAATCGCGGCGACGATTGCTCGCCGCCGCGATTTATAGGGTAAAATGAATGCTCTAATTAGAATATTAAACCGGAAGCGATATTTGAAAAGACGTTGCTCAACTGGGAGCCGATCAGGCCTATGATAGCAATAACTACCAAAGCAATAAGAAGAATAATTAAAGCATACTCGACCAGGCCCTGACCGCCCTCCTGCGAAGGCTGCGTCACGCGCGGAAAGAATAACATACGGTTTCACCTCCTTTCAGATGAATTTTGACCGCAGGCATCAGTTTGATTGTATAACAGAGCAGGTTATCTTGCAACTGGCAAATTTGCGAGAATAAGGAAATCTTACGAAAAATCTCAAGGAAAATCGCTATGAATAATGCAAATTCTTCCTCCTCAATACTGCTTGTTTTGATGCTGCTGTGTTCCGTTGGCGGCATGATCGCCCTGATCGCCGGGCTGCTGCAGTATCTCAAAACCTCACGCCGGCGGATGTTGACCGCCTGCGGCTTTACAGAAGTTCTGCAGCCCTCGCCGGCGCTGCTAAACCGGCTGGAATCGATCTACCGCTATGGACCCTATCAACAATTTAAACTGGAAGCCCTGTTTGAAAAAAGAAGCTCCGAAACCTCGTTTTACTACTTCGTTCTACTGGAAACCGCCCGCCGGCATGCCCATTATTTGGGTACGAGGTCAATCGCGGTCATCTCGCCCAATTTGCGCCTGCCGCGCATGATCATCGCCGGGCGCGTGGTCTCGGCGCGGACGGAACAAATTATCGGCCAGGCAGCCCAGATCATGTTGAGACCCAGGCAGCCCTCCGACGACCTGGATGATAGCACCGCCGGGCAAGCGCCGTGGAAAAACGAACTGGTGGAGATTAAACTCAATGAAGCCCCCAACCTGGAACCCATGATCAAGGTCCTGGCAGATGTTCGCTATGGGCACGCCGCCGAAAGTTACCTGACGCGCCAACGCCTGGAAAGCCTGCGCTGGCTGGCCGACAAACGCTCCGCCAGCAAACTGGAGTGCGGGCGCGACTGCTTGATCATCGAAAGGACAATCTACAACGAGTCTGCGCCGGGGCAAGACGATATTCTCGCCCTGCTCAACGACGCTCAACGGGCCCTGGCGGCGCTGCAATGAGGTCAACGATGGAAAAACTCGCCCCCACCAAAACCCTGCCGGCCAACTACACCCGCCAGACGACCCTCGATCTCTCCAACAGACCTAGCCTGCTGCTGCTCAACCTGGCAGCGTTGGGGCTGTTTACGCTGTGTGGGATGGCCTTTTGCCTGGCGGCGCTCCGGCTGCGGGCTGATTTCGACCTGATGACACTGTTCGACTGGCCGATTGTCAGCCTTTTCCTCCTGCTGGCGGCGATCCC
>CAIQJJ010000733.1 GCA_903872065.1 uncultured Anaerolineales bacterium
CAATCTCAATCTCATTGGGTGGGGCTGTCGCCGCCCTGCGGCTCGGGCGAGCGGGCGGGGCTGGCGGGGGCCTGCTTTTTGATCTTGCGCGCCTGGCTGCGGAGAAAAACCACGATGAGAGTCAAGGGGATGCCGGCGATCAGGAGCAAGGGCAGGCAGAAGATGACGAACCAGATCGCCAGGTTGCTGAGCCCCTGCAAGGCGGCGATCAGCGCTTCTAAGGCCTCTTTTGCCACCCCGACCGGCTGCCACCCGCCCACTGAAATCGGCTGCTCGGCGGCATTGGCGCGCAATTCTACGCTGATGGAGGAGAGTGAGGCGGACTGTTCGTAATATTGAATTTGCCCCTTGATGATCTCGATCTCTTCGCGCACTATTTTGAGCTGCGTGTACACGCTCAAGACATCGTCGGTTTTTTGGGCGGTGTCCAAAAAGGTGCGCAGTTCTTCCTCAGCCGCTTCCGCATTGCGCAGGCGCGACTGGAGATCGGTATAGGCGGCGGTGACATCTTCGCTGGCGACGTTTTCGCTGATCACTGGTTGAGAGGTTTCAGTTTTGATGCGCTGCAAGCACTCGTTAAGCTTTTCAGCCGGCACGCGAATGGTCACTGTCGCTTGCGGCGCTCTGACGCCGTTGGCGGCGGTTGTTTGGTAGATATTGGACGAGACGACAAACCCGCCCAATTCATCGGCCATCTGGCTGATGGCTTCGGCGGAGAGCGCCGGGTCATCTACGAGAATGGCAATGCTGGCGTTTTGATCACCAGGCGTTCAGCGCTGGCGGCTGGCTGGTTGGCGCTGGGCGCGCCGCCGGCGGCTGGCGCAACGGCGATTTCCTCTTTTTGCACTGCAGCGCGGTCAATGGCGTTCAACTGCGGCGCAGCCGCGCCGCAGCCGGCGAGGAGCAGTGCAATCATGCTGAATAAGGTGATAAGCTTGCGAAACATAGCAGCCTCCTGTAGGGTATAGTTCCATTCTACACCTGCCCTTGATTTGCCGCTTGACATTTTGTTGACAGCCAGGTGACTTTTACTCACCCTGGCTGCTGTCGCCCGCCTATCAAAAATGCAAAGGGTTTTTCTGCATAACCTGTTGCTGAAGCTGTAACCCGGACAAAATCTATGCGTTTTACTGGCTAAAGCAAGATCAACAAGCTGCAATGAGTAATAAGAGCAAAGCAATCACTGAAGCACTCACTGAAGCAATCACTGGATGACTATGTAACGAAGGATAACCTGTTGCGTTTTATTCAGTAAGTGACAATGGTCAGCAATTGTTATAGGAATATTTTCAACAGGTATAAGCGCAATGAAGACAGAAAAGGTTCTCAAGAAATACACGGAGCGCGGCCAGGCGCTGGTTGAGTTTTCGGTTGTCATCATTATGATCTTGACCTTACTGGCCGGTGTTGTGGATTTAGGACGTGCGTTCGCTGCGACGAGTGTCCTGCGCGACGCCGCTCAAGAAGGCGCCAACTATGGCATGATCAATCCGGCGACGGACAGCATCATCATCACTCGGGCGCGCACTGCTTCGACGAATGGTTTAGGCGGCCCAGTGACCTTGTCAGATACGACAGCGGTGAATGTGGATGTGGTGATCACGGGCGATCGCTGCGCCAACAACATCAACCTGGTTACTGTGACTGTCCGTTACGATCAATTTCCGATCACCATGCCCATGTTGGGTGCCATCCTGGGTCGCCAGACCTTACACCTGGAAGCCAGTGAGACGAAGATGATTATGAAGCCGCCGTGCGAGTAACCCTGCTGGTTTGTCTAAGGTGCTGCGGCGAAAAAAGTTTAGGAATTTCCGCTGGATGCGGTGAAATATTACATAAGAAAGATGGAGATTTGGAGGTGTGTTATGAAGCACAATCGTTCTGAAAAAGGTCAGATTTTGATCATCATGACCATTGGTATGGTCGTCTTCCTGGGGTTTGTCGCCCTGGCTTTGGACGGCGGCACGGTGTACACTGATCGGCGTGCAGCGCAAAACAATGCAGATATGTATGCCCTGGCCGGCGCCAGTGTGGCTGCGTTGAGTATGGATAACAGCGGTGTAACCTCTTCAGGCTGGAACTGCGCGGATTCGCGGGTGGTAGACGCCCAAAATGCAGCCATCCAGGCGGCGATTGCCCGGGCGAGCGCCAATGGCGCGGTGCTTGACACCGATGTCACTGATCGCAATGGCGTGTACATCTCGGATTGCGGCCAGCGCGAGGCTTATGAAGGCGGCGAAGGCTATCTTGAAATTACGGCAGAAATTTCGACCACCTCTCAGACCAATTTCATCCAGGTTTTTTCTGGCGGCGCCATCCACAACAACGTTAGAGCGATCACACGGATCTACTCGCGCACCCCGGTCGCGGCTGGCAATGCAATCATCGCCTTGAATGATAGGATAGACTGCAATGGCAATGCCAACGGCGCGACCTATCATGGCG
>CAIQJJ010000734.1 GCA_903872065.1 uncultured Anaerolineales bacterium
CCCCGCGCTGCAGGAAAGGCGCCAGCTCGCCGGAAAATACCAGGCTGCCCAGGGAGATGGAGAATATTACCTCGGTGAGGCCCAGGATGGCGCCGGAGGTGATGCCGGGCAGCAAGCGATCCGGCTGGATTTCGGTCTGTAACCAATGGGGCAGGCTGCGGCGGTTCGATTGGGACATAGCGATCTCCCACTGGCACGGATGAGCAGGGCGATAGGATGCAGGCAGCAGAATTGTGGTTCGACTGCGTTTAATTTTAAGCCCGAAATTCTAAATGTGCAAGCGCCACCGCCAGCGTTTGCTTATGTACCAGGCAGTTGGCTGGCGTCAGTTACCAACTGGAAACTCACACCCAGGGCATCCTGGAAATGCCGCCGGCCGCAGTGTAGTTTGCGGCGTTCGTCGGGGCGTAGGGCGTCCAGTTCGTGAGTACCTTTGGTCTCGCGCACCAGGTAGAGCAGGGGCGCGCCGGTCGGCTGGCCATGTTCGTCGTGCGGCTGCCAGGCGATGGCCCAGTCCGGGTTATAGTCGCCGACCGGGGTGGGAACGGTGAACCAGCGCGGCAGTTTGACGTATAACTGCACTTCCTGCATCCGCTCCAGGTCCTGGACAAACCGGCGCTCGACTTGCGAGTCAAAGATGACTCCATCATACAGCGCCTTATGCGCCGGTTCCAGGTAAGCCTGCCAGCTTTCGATCTCGGCCTCGAATTGAGTCATCGCGTACCATTCGCCGAGCTTTTCATAACGGATGCCATCGATCAACTGCTCGGCCAGGCAGGCTCTGATGATCTGCGCCGCCTGGACGGCGAATTCCTGCGGGTTTTCCAGGATGCCGGCCCGGCAGTTTTCGGGCGCCTGGCGGATGATCTCCAGCAAGGTGCGGCGCGTCAGGCACAGCGGCGGGGCGCCCTGGCGCAGCGCCGCCAGCGTCTCGGTGAAGCTCTGCATGTCCTGTTCCAGTTTCAGGGCGCGGGCCGCGTAGCCGTCGTGCTCGATAGCCAGCGCCTTCCCGGCGATAGCCTCCATCCAACATGCGCTGGCGCCCGGCCAGGTTCACCAGCAACGCGTCCTGCTCCTGGGTTTTGCAGCCCACAGAAGGTGACGGCCACGGAGATAAGCACGAGCGATAAAAACGCAAGAAAGATCAGTCCAAAGCCGGGCTCGAATGGTGAGGCGGATCATACTTAATTATAACAGCCGCCGGGCTGAAATATTCGCAGGTGCAGCAGTTCTCAGTTTGGCTTTGCGGCAACAGGTGCAAGGCACTCTGGGTCATGAAATTGCCAGTTATTGCGCTGCCGAAGCGCCTTGCACCTTCATTCTGAGAATTACCGTGAGCAGGGTGATGAGGGCGAGGAATTCGAGGTGCAGGTTGGCGGCGGCGAAAGAGGAGGGGCGGGGACGGCTTTCTTCTCGATGCGGGCGAGGAGGACGCGGGCGGTGGCGAGGTGCCAGGTGCCGATGAGGCGAGGGGCGGCGCGAACCCGCAGTCACCGGCCTCGCCTGCCCAGAATCATGTCGCCGTTGCGGCAGGCGGCGGCCAGGTCGAATCCGCCGCGCTCTTTCAGGTCGCGCCGGAGGAGGGCGAGGGCCTGATCGAAGATGCCGGAGCGCAGCCACTGGCGGTAGCAGTGGGAGACGGTCTGGTGGGGTGGGGCTTCGGGGCAGGTCGTACCAGGCGGCGCGGGTGGCGAGCTTCCAGCAGACGGCGTCAAGAATGAGGCGGTCGGCGACCAGCGGGTGGCCCGGGCGGGGGGGAAGATAGGCTGGAGGACGGCCCATTGCTCATCGGTCAGCAGCATGGCACACCTGAGAAGGAAGGCGAGGGGGGATGGGAGGAGTTGACCGTCGTGCGCAGGGGAGGGGATGAGGCGGATCCAGACTCATTGTAGCAGAACATTTGTTCCGAGTCCGTAAAGGGGGGGAAAAGGGGGGCAAAGAACCGGGGGGGTACTCAGGCGGATGGGATGGAATTGTCCCAAGTTTGAAGGATAAGACCGGGATTTTACTCTCCTTCCGCGAGCCTGACATCTAGTTCGGAACGGTACGATAAGCTATTTCCATTCCGAAGCGTTTGAAAATAGAGGCCGAAGTTCTTTGGCGTCAAGAAATTGAACTTATAGCGGAGTGGA
>CAIQJJ010000735.1 GCA_903872065.1 uncultured Anaerolineales bacterium
CATCTTTATATTGTGATACGGCCACTTAAACGGTTTTCGCCGCGACTTAAGGCGAAATCGCGATACAATAGGGGCAGGTGTTTTGTCAAGACAAGTAAGGAAGCAGAATTTTATCACTGTCCGGCGCAAACGTTTGTTTAGCGATGGATTGCGGAAAGTTATCTAAACTTTGTTCCTAAGGAGTTTTTTATGGGTACCATACAAGCTGTTTATATTATGGGGTTTACACCTGAAAAACTGGATAGCAACACGTTGGTGCAGATGGTGCAAGCCGCTGACCGTATGTTGCAAGGGCAAAACCCGGCTTTCAAGCAGTTGATGCAGAAAGCTGACAAAGACAAAGCCAAGATCAATATCTCCAATCAACAGTTTATCCCTACCATGCACAACCCGCAGACCATGCAGGCGACCCTGGGCGGCTGGCTGAGCAATGACAAACTGCCTTTTAAGCCGGTCATGAATGAAAACTTTTTTGTCAAAGGTATGCGCGACCCGCAAGGGCGCGAAAATTACGTCTTGTTCTACTTGCATCAGGGCGGCAAGTAGGGCGCTTTCCCCGCGCAAGCAAGTTGGCCAGCAGTAGACGCCCCGTTGGGGCGTCTCTACGCGCGCCGGTGAGCAGATTCCCCCATCTTATGCGATGCAAATCGCTGGCCTGGCTGGAGCGCCGTCAGCTCATTCTCAGCTTGTGAGCGGCTGGCGCTTTTGAACGTGAAAAGGAACTGATGAAAGTGAAATGAAAGCGAAGAAGTATCTGCTGTGGATCGGTCTCGGATTGTTCGACTTGCTCGTGCTTGCCTACTTGGGCGCCGGCTGGTATTTTTCCGAATCGATCATCTCTTTTCCCCGTCCTCCCGCGGAGGGCAGTCGCCCGAAAGCCAGCAGTGTATTTCGTTACGATCTGCCCGCCCCCGAAGAAATCCAGCTTCAGTCCGCCGGCGTGACGCTGGCCGGCTGGTATTTCGATCTGCCCGGAGACGTTTGCGGCGCGGCCCTGTTTCACGGCCACGGCGGCGACCGTTCCAGCATGCTGCGTTTCAGCCAGTTGTTCCAACCCTATGGCTGCGACCTGGTGATGATTGATTTTCGCCATCACGGGGCGAGCGGCGGCGACGCCAATACCTTTGGCGCTTACGAACGCCAGGATGTCCTGGCGGCGCTGGAGTATTTGCAGCAGCGCACCGGTCTGCCCGATCAGCAGTTGGCCCTGGTGGGCATCTCTTACGGCGCAGCGGCCATTCTGCAGGCCGCCCCGCAGCGCCCGCAATTGGCCTTCATCCTGGCGGATTCGCCCTACCGCTCCCTGCCGGCGATCATCACCGTGCAGGCCGAACAGCGCTACGGCGCGGCGATCTTACCCCTTGCGCCGGGCGCGCTGGCGGTCAGCGGGCTGCGCGCCTGGTTCAACCCGTGGGATGTCAGCCCGGAGGACTCCGCCGCCCATATCGCTGCGCCAGTCTTCCTGCTGCACGAGGCCCAGGATAGCTACACCCCTGCCAGCCACTCACAGGCCATTTACGATCGCATCCCCCACGACCGCAAGGCGCTCTACCTGGTGAACTGGAGCGGCAAACACGGCGGCGCGTTGGGGAACAATCCGCGAGAATATCACACCCTGCTGGACGCCTTTATTCAGCAGTACGCCCCGCAGTTTCCTGCCGCGGCGCGTTGATCCCACAACCTGGAGGTTTTTGATGGAGTATACAATTTTAGGTCGTACTGGATTGAAGGTCAGCCGCCTGGGGTTGGGCGGCGGCGGGCCGAGCCAGCTTGGGCAGAGCAGCGGGCGCAGCGAGGGCGAATCGGCGGCGGTCATCCGCCAGGCCCTGGCCGCCGGCGTCAACTTCATTGATACGGCTGAGGCTTATCGCACCGAAGGCCTCATCGGGCAGGCGATCCGCGGCGTCCCGCGCCATGAGGTGGTTCTTTCAACGAAAAAGTCCACCTGGAGCGACGCCCAAAGGCCGCCCATCACCCCCGCTCAACTGCGCGCCAGCCTGGAGAGCAGTCTCCAGCGCCTGGGGACGGACTATGTGGATGTTTACAGCCTGCACGCGGTGGAGATCGAGCAGTACGATTATCTGCGGGCCGAGATCGTCCCCGCCATGCAGCAGTTGCAGCGCGAGGGCAAGGTGCGCTTCCTGGGTATCACCGAGGCTTTTCACTCCGATACGCAGCACATCATGCTCCAGCGCGCCCTGCAAGATGACGTGTGGGATGTGATCATGGTCGGCTTCAATCTCTTGAACCAGTCGGCGCGCGAGCGGGTGCTGGCCGAGACGCTGCGCCGCCAGATCGGCATCCAGATCATGTTCGCGGTGCGCCTGGCGCTCAGTCGTCCCGAACGGTTGAAGGAAGTCATTGCTGGACTGATCGCCCAGGGACAGATCCAGGCGGATGAGATGGACGGCGACGATCCGCTGGGCTTTGTCCTGCAGGGTGGGGCGCTTTCCATCCCCGATGCAGCGTACCGCTTCTGCCGCGATGAGCCAGGGACGCAGGTCATCCTGTCCGGCACGGGCAATCCCGATCACCTGCGGCAAAACCTGGCTTCCATCGCCGCCCCGCCTCTCTCGCCGGAGGTCACTGCCCGCCTGAGGCATCTTTTCCGCAATGTAGACAGCGTTTCGGGTCAATAAACCATGTCCCCTCTTTTTCTCTCCCTCGATGTTGGCACCACCTCGCTTAAGGCGGCGCTCTTTGATGCGCGCGGCCAGTTGTTGGCGCTGGAACGCCAGGAATACACTCTGTTAACGCCGGCCGCCAACCGCGTCGAACTTGATCCCTCCACCTATTGGGAGGCGCTCACCCTGTCCGTCAGGGCGGTCTTGCAGCGCAGCGCCGCCGTCCCGGCCGAGATCGCCACGCTGTGCATCTCCAGCCAGGGTGAGACGTTCATCCCCATAGACGCCGGCGGCGCGCCGCTTACGCCGGCCATCGTCTGGCTCGACAACCGCGCCGTCGAAGAGGCGCGCCTGATCGCTGACCGTTTTGGGCTGGATGAAGTCTTTCAGCGCACGGGGCAGCCGGATGTCGCCCCCACCTGGCCGGCCTGCAAATTTCTCTGGCTGCGCCGCAACCAGCCCGAGGTCTTCGCCAGGGTGACGAAGTTCTTGTGGCTCGAAGATTACCTGCTCTACCGTCTCACCGGCCAGGCGGTTACCTCGCTGGCGCAGCAGACTTCCTCCCTCCTGCTGGACATCCGCAGCAAGGATTGGTGGCCGGAGATGATGGACTTTGTCGGCGTCCGTCCCGACCAATTGGGGACTTTGCTGCCGCCGGGCCGGCTTGTGGGGCCGCTTCTGCCTGAGGCGGCGGCCGCCCTGGGTTTGACGCCGCGCACGCAGGCCGTCGCCGGCTCGATGGATCAGGCGATTGCCGCCCTGGGCGCCGGCTTGAGCGCCGGCGTGGTGGTCGAAAGCACCGGCGGGGCGCTGGGCATCGTCGCTGCCCTGGAGCAGCCCTTGTTCGATCCGCAGCGCCGCGTCCCGTGCTATTTCCATGCCGCCCCCGATACTTACTGCCTGCTGCCCTGGGGGCAGACCGCCGGCATGGCCTTGAAGTGGCTGCGCGATCAGTTTTTCCCGTTGGAAATGCAGGCGGCCCTGGCCGCCGGACGCGACCCCTACGACGACATGACGGCCGCCGCGGCGCTGGTCTCGCCCGGCTGCGATGGCCTGCTGGCGCTGCCGCACCTGGAGGGCGCATTTTGCCCGGAGTTCAATCCCAACGCCAGGGCGGTGTTCTTCGGCGCGACCCTGCGCCACACGCGCCCCCACTTCACCCGCGCCTTACTGGAAGCGGTGGCCTTTATGCTCAAGCGCAACCTCGATCTGCTGGAGGGGCTGGGCATTCCTGTCCATGCGATTCGCAGCCTGGGCGGAGGGGCGCGCAGCCCGCTCTGGCTGCAAATCAAGGCCGATGTGCTGCAAAAGCCGGTGCAGACCATGGCGGTTGAAGAGGCGGCTTGCCTGGGGGCGGCCATGCTGGGCGCGCACGCGGTGGGCGTCTACCCCGATCTGGATCAAGCCGTCGCCAGCATGCTCCAGACGAAAGCGGTCATCCAGCCCAACCCGGCCTACGCCGCCGTATACCAGCAGCAGTACGCCCGCTATGTCGAACTATACGATCGTTTAGCGCCGATGTTTGTTTAAGCATTCTTCGCTGCTTTGCGTTAAAATAGCAGTCTCTTTCCATTTTTCTTATGACGCCCGAAAGCGCGTCCGGTTTGGTAAAACATCCGGCCTGCGCCGGGCATCCCTACCTCAGGAGGCTTGAGCATGGAACCACTAAAAGCCGGTTACGTATCCCTCGGTACTGAGTTTTACGTCCCCGATCGCCTGATTGCTATCAGCGCCGACGCCGAACGCCAACTGCTGGCGGCCGGCCTCGAACTGGTGCGCACCGACCCCGTCTTTGCCCTGGGGCAGGAGGCGCGCGCCATCCAGGAATTGAAGGCGCAGGCGTGGGATTTCCTGATCGTGAATGTGATCAACTGGATCGATCCGCGCTCTGCCACGCGCATCCTGTATGAGTTTCGCAACGAGCCGATCGTGCTGTACAGCAAGGGCGGCTTCACCGAACGCGATCCCACCCAACCCGATCAAGAAGTGCTGATCTCGCCGGCGGCCGGCGCTGGCTCCACCGCCCTGCGCTTTCCGATGGAGCGCTGGGGCATCCGCTTCAAATACCTGTTTAACGGGCCAGATCAGCCCATGGACACGGCCGGCATCTTGAAATTTGGCCGCGCCGCCCAGGTGATGAAGAAACTGCGCACCGCCCGCATCGGCATCCTGGGCTTCAATGATATGGGCCTGTACACCACCGGCTTCAATGTTACCAGCCTGCGCGGCGCGACCGGCATCGAGGTCGAGTCGTTTGACATGCTCCAACTGGAGCGCACCATGTCCGCCATCTCCGACGACGCGGTGGCGAGCGCCGTGGCGCAGATCACCCCCGATTGGGAATATCCGCTCGGCCGCCCAACCGACGCCGCTATCTCTCGCGCCGTGCGTATGTACCTGGCCACCGTCGCCATCTGCCAGGCCAAGAACTTTAGCGCCATCTCGTACAAGTGCGTCGAGGGCATCCCCGCCTTTCTCAACGCCGTCCACAGTGTGCCATCCGCCC
>CAIQJJ010000736.1 GCA_903872065.1 uncultured Anaerolineales bacterium
CTGTTGGATGCCGGTTCAGGCCCCATTCAGTATCCAGAGTACCTGGAATATTCCCAGGGCTACCGCTACCGCCTCTGCGCAGACATCTCGGAAAGCGGCTTGCAAGAGGCCCGCCGGCGTATTGGCGCTCACGGCCTGTTCGTCGTTTGCGACATCGCCAACCTGCCTTTCAAAGCAGAGGCCTTCGACGGCGTCGTCTCTTTGCACACCATTCACCATCTGCCCATTGAAGAGCATGCCCGCGCGTATGATGAACTTTACCGCGTGCTGGCCCCCGGCCGCTCGGCGGTGATCGTCAATGGCTGGGGGTATGCTCCGTTGGCGCATGCTGCCGATCAAATGGTTAAGTTCGTCCGCCGGTGGCGCGAGCACAGGCATCCTGAGCTTGTCGAAGGACAGCGGTCTGTAGCGCACCCCACCCCCCAGCAAGACCCCACCCCGGCCCTCCCCATCGCGAAAAGCAGCGATGGAGAGGGAGAGCGGCGTTCTGTACCACTTCCCACTCCCCACTCCCCACTCGCCCCTCCCTGCTCCCCACTCCCCACCGCTCAAAAGGGAACCTTCGTCAAAAAACACGACGCTCCCTGGTTTCAGCGCCAGATCGCCGCCCACATCCCTTGCGAAATTTGGGTCTGGCGCAGCGTTAATGTCCATTTCTTGCGCACTTTCATTCATGAGCGTCTCGGCGGGCGTTTTCTGCTGCGCCTCTTGTATTGGCTGGAAGAACGCTTTCCCCACTTCCTGGGGCGCAACGGCCAATACCCCCTGATCGTCTTGTGCAAAGAAGCCTTTGTGCAAAGAAGCCCCTAAAGGAAAATCTTCATGAGCATTGATTGGCAAACCCAGGTCGTTCTGATCACCGGCGGCAGCGGCTCTTTTGGCAAACAGTTTGTCGCCACCATGCTCCAGGATTATCATCCCGCCAAGCTGATCATCTTCAGCCGTGACGAACTGAAACAGCATGAAATGCGCGTTCACGGCTTCGACCACCCTTCCCTGCGTTATTTCATCGGCGATGTTCGTGATGTTGAGCGCCTGCGCCGCGCCATGCACGGTGTAGATATCGTTATCCATGCCGCCGCCTTAAAACAAGTCCCCGCCTGCGAATATAACCCCATGGAGGCCATCAAAACCAATATTCTTGGCTCCAGCAACGTCATCGAAGCCGCCCTGGACGCCGGCGTCAAAAAAGTGATGGCGCTTAGCACCGACAAAGCCGTCAACCCCGTCAACCTCTACGGCGCCACCAAGTTGGCCGCCGAAAAACTCTTTGTCCAGAGCAACTCTTACGCCGCCGGCACCGCTACTCGTTTCGCATGCGTTCGCTATGGCAATGTCGTCGGCAGCCGCGGCAGCGTCGTTCCTCTGTTCATCAGCCAGCGTCCCACTGGCAAACTGACCCTCACCGATGAACGCATGACCCGCTTCTGGCTCACCCTCGAACAGGGCGTTCGCTTCGTCATCCGCTGTACTGAGCAAATGCAGGGCGGCGAAGTCTTTGTCCCCAAGATACCGAGCACCCGCATTCTCGATCTCGCCCGTCTCATCGCCCCCCAGGCTGAGATTGAAATTACCGGCATCCGCCCCGGCGAGAAACTGCACGAGGTCTTGATCCACGAAGACGAAGCCCGCCTGGCCCTCGAACGTCCCGATATGTTCATCGTCAAACCTGCCCTCTCCCTCTGGCAGCGTGACCTCTCTTACGAAGGCCAGCCTCTCCCGGATGGCTTCCGGTATGCCAGCGACAACAACCCCGTCTGGCTCACCCCTGAAGAAATTCGCGCTATCGTCGCCCCCTTTGAGCAAACCTAGTGCCTCGTCGTCTGCTTTTTCCCTATGCGTATTCTGATCACCGGAGCTTCCGGCCTCTTGGGCTTCAACCTGGCCCTCGAAGCCTGTCAGCAGCATACCGTCTTTGGCGTCGTCCACCAGCATCCTCTTCAGCGCACCCCCTTCAACGTCTTAACGTCCGATCTCACCCTCCCCGGTCAGATTGAACGTCTCTTGGATGCCGCCCAGCCCGACTGGGTCATTCACTGCGCCGCTTTAGCCATCATTGACGCTTGCGAGAGCGACCCCCAATGGGCGCGGCGCATCAATACCGAAGTTCCCGCCTTGCTGGCTCATCATGTCAGTAAGGGCGGAGCGCGGCTGGTCTCCATCTCCACCGACGCTGTCTTCGACGGCGTCAAGGGTGGCTACACTGAAGAAGATGCGCCCAACCCCTTGAGCGTTTATGCTCAGACCAAACGCGCCGGCGAGCTGGCTGTTCTGGCCGCCGATCCGCAGGCTGTTGTCGCCCGCGTTAACCTCTTCGGCTGGAGCCTCACCGGCCGGCGCAGCCTGGCAGAACTCTTCGTCCGCAACCTCTCCGCCGGCCTTCCCATGATGGGCTTCACCGATGTCTTCTTCTGTCCCCTCCTCGTCAACGACATCGCCCCCTTACTCATCGAAATGCTCGCTAAAAACCTGCACGGCCTCTATCACCTGGTCAGCAGCGAGTCCATCAGCAAATATGCGTTTGGCGTCGCCATCGCCCAAAAATTTGGCTTCGACCCTGGCCTGATTACCCCCACTCCCGTCGCTCAATCTGGCCTCAAAGCCGCCCGCTCGCCCAACCTCACCCTTTCCACCCACAAACTCGCCGCCGCCCTGGGCCGCCCCCTGCCCGCCCTATCCCCCGCCATCCACCGCTTTTGGCAGCTTTATCAAGAGAATTATCCCCAGCGCCTCAAGCAGTACACCCCTTAACCTGTCCCGCGCAGGCATCCTGGCGGCGCTTCGACAAGCTCAGCGCGCTTATCTGCGTGCGAGGCATCCTGAGCCGCGACAAAGATCGTCGCTTCGACAAAGATCGTCGC
>CAIQJJ010000737.1 GCA_903872065.1 uncultured Anaerolineales bacterium
AACACAGGAAGATCAGGAAGGCAGGAAGAAATTTTCATCGTTTGGGGTGTTGCTAAACATGAAGTCCATTGAAAGGGGTTTTTTTCCCGAAGTCTGCTTTGGACTTCGGAAGTGTTATGAAAATAGACCTACCTTCCTGATCTTCCCGGGCTTCCTGTGAAAATAAAAGGAACACAGGAAGATCAGGAAGAAATTTTCATCGTTTGGGGTGTTGCCCAAACATGAAGTCCATTACGAAAAACGCCGCGCGGCATGTTCACGCGCCATCCTGAACATACTGGAAGCCATAGCGCAAAGCCAGTTCGGCTTTGGCCAGCTCCTTTCCCAAATAGGCGGCGTGACTCAGTTCAGTCACCCAGCCCTCGCCGATGATGCGCAGGTAGAGCGCCCGGCTGCTCGCGCCTTCGATCACATGCAGCAAGGCGTGATCGTATCCGTAATGCTCGACCTGGATGCGCTTCTTCTCCGCCGCCGGCAGGATGACGAAGTAGCCGGCCTTGTCCAGTGGGATGTCCCGCGCGCCATCGCCGGCGACGATCCGCGGCGGCGTGATGGGGGCTGGCGTATGGCAGGCGCACTGCGGGTCGGCGCAGTTCTCGGCTGACAGCGCCGCCGCCGCTTTCGGCCTCGCCGCGACCTTCGCCGCTGGCGCTTCCAGCGTGAGCGGGATCAGCAGCCCCTCGTCGAACCTGGCCGGCCCTACCCCGGCGCGCGGCGCGGCCAGTTCGCTCACCCGCGCCGCAATCTGTTGCGCGTCGGTGCAGCCGCGCAGATCGATCACCTGAATCTGGGCGCGAAAAGCCCGGATTTCAGCCGGCGTCAGGTTGGGCAGCACCGGGTGTTTGCCGGCCGCGCCGATCACCCGCCCGCCCTCGTCCACGCCGTTTTGCGATAGGGCCAGCAGCGCATCCCCGCTTTGGTGGCCCTGCGACTCATTCCCCGCCACGATCAGAAAGCGGAGGGCGGGGTTGGCGATCAGATTCTTGACCACCTTTTCCACGCCGATGTTTTCAGTCTCGGTCTTGCCGGTGATCGCCAGCCCGGCCGGTTTCAGGCGGGCCAGTTCTTCCGCCAGCGGAGCGTCCGCCAGGGTTGAAACCGCCGCCGCGGCGCGTCCGTCCAGCACAAAATACTCGCCCAACACCGCCGGCCAATCCCCCGGGCTGCTCTGGATTTGGCATACCAGGGCCGGCGGTAAAATTACTGTCGGGAACGCCTGGCTGAACGTATTTTCGGCCAGCGCCGCGTAACACACCTCGCAGCCCAGGCAGGCGTAGCGCACATCTTTGAGCAGGGCGCGCCACCCGGCGACCGTCTCAGCCAATCGGGCCGCCTCGCCGCCCAGCCCAGGCATTGGCTGCCCGAACACCTCCAGCGCCCCGCGCATGCAGCCGCATTGCTGGCATTTCGGCAGGTGAATGCCGGCCTCTAGTTCATGGTGGATTTTTTCAAACGTAGCGACAGTTTTCATAACCTTGAAATCAGCATGCCCTGTTTCATAATTTTCCGCAAATTCCGCATCCCGTTCGGCGCGTTTCTGAATGTACTCTTTTACATCGCTCATTACGTTCGTCTCCTTGCGATCATAACCGATACCATGCTTTGGCAGCACCCCGAGGGATGAAAATGGCGCTCGCAGGTGACAGTCATGGGGCGACGATATCTTGTCATTTCCAGTACACTTTCGCCCCCATGACTGTCACCTCAGCATAGGCTTCGGTCTATTTTAAAGTCGGGTTGGGAAACCTGCCAGCGGATTTTCAGAGCAAGCGTAATTTCTTGTGAGGGTGTCTTTTGTGTTTTCTTTGCGAAGGTATTGGTCAAATGGAAAGCTAACGGCTCAGGTAATCTTGGAGCGCATTCAGGAATTCCTTTGCCCACCCAATCAGCCTCTCTGCTTCTTCAGCAGGAATGTACACGTCTGAGCCATAATCGCCAAGGTTGCGCGCTTCCTGAGCTGAAGTCAGGTAACGATGAAGCTTGGGATCGATTTCTCCAGTTTTCGCGAATTCTTTACCAAATGCTGCGATAACTGCTGAATGTTTGGTGAAGGTTAAATTCTTCGTGAGCAATGCTGCCTGCGCTGCATAGAACATAGCATAGTAAGCCCGTGACGCAGCGATATCATAATAATGTTGCTCATATAGCAGTTCCGCCGCGCTCAGGTTTTCTTGTGCCTTTTCGAGCCAAAAAGCTGTGGTCATATCGCAACTGCCTCTCGGCGAACGTTGATATAAAATGGCAGATGGCTGTTTTCTAACTTTTCTCTGGAAACCAGGACGCGCGAAATCACAATGTCATTCTCCAGAGCTATTCTGGCCGTGATTTCATCGGTGCGATGGAGAAAATCAAAGTAGTTGAATTCACCCCGGATCACCACCAAGACATCAATATCAGAATCCGGAAGCGCCTCCCCCCGCGCCTGGGAGCCGTAGACATACATGGCCTCCATGCGGTCGCCAAAGATTCTGGCAAATTCCCGGCGAAGTTGTGAGAGAATGGCTTGTAGCGGAATCTTCATCACTGCCTCCATCCCTGATTATACATCCTCGAATACTCGAATAACGCGCCCATTCGAGTATTCGAGTGTGATATTCGTGGATGGCTTGCGCGCTCCGACGATCATTTTTGAGCTTCCCAATCTTCTGCGGCAACGCTATCAAAAGGTTGATCATAAGCAAAAGGTTTGCCGCGCAAGGGATAAGGGGTACTTTGGGCTTTGCGTTTCTGGCTCAGAACAATCACTTCAACAACCTCCCCTTTGCGGAAAGGTAGCTCCTTGATAGAGAGTTTCCCATCTTGAGCGATGATTGTTTCAGTACGATATGCTTGCATATTTTGCCTCATGCGTTAATTATAACATTTTCATCTTTTCTCACAGCCGCGCTTTCTTGAGCGGAAGGTCAAAACTGCAAATCCTTGATCTTGTTCGTATATAACTGCTGGTGGCGCTGCGACGCTTCCCACCACGAAGCCGGAAAACGGTATTTCTCTTCGATCACTTCTTCGACGGCCTGCTTCATCTGCCGGGCAAATACGTCCGGCGTTACCTGGCCTACTCCCGTCCCCATTCCGGGGAATGCGACCACATTCACTTGACTCGCGATCGCGCTTCCATCCTCGAACTGGCCATACTTGATCAGCAAAAGCGCTGCGCGAATAGCCAGATAAACGTTTGGCGTATTGTTCAAGATCATGGGGACGCGCATCGTCGGCGCAGAGATCACATA
This sequence comes from uncultured Anaerolineales bacterium, assembly GCA_903872065.1. Taxonomy (GTDB): domain Bacteria; phylum Chloroflexota; class Anaerolineae; order Anaerolineales; family UBA4823; genus CAIQJJ01. The sequence goes on from CAIQJJ010000737.1 coordinate 3,231, forward strand.
AGGAATCTGCGCATGGCCGGTGGGGATGATTTCTGCCATCCCCACCAGTAATTCGCCGTGGTGTTTGGTTTGAATTTGCTTTTGTAAGCGTTCCTGAATCTGCCAGCCAAAGAAGCGGGAAACCGCCATATCAATCCCGCCATCCATGAAACCAAAGCTGTTGGCTGGAGTAACCATTGCATCGCACTTGATCTCAAAGATCGAGCCATGTTGGGGAGAAACATAGTCTTTATCGCCGGCGATTTGACGCCAGGCAGAAAGAATTTGGGGTTGTAAATCGGCCAGGATGATCTTCATATTTTTTGTATCGCTCATTATTTCTTGAGTTTAGAGTTCAGGTATAAACAAACTGCACCTTAACAAAAAGATGAAACTGCTGGTAAAAAGGATAATATGAACAAAACCTCCATTCTCCAACAGTTTCGCGATTCAGTATACCAAATTCTGCCAAAACGGGCAGATGCAATCATAGATTTCATCGCTGCACTGACCGTTGCAGGAGATGTCGCTTCGCCGGTAGCATTAAGCGAAGAAGCGCCCTTTCGACGAGGGTTCAGTTCGATCTACGATGTGCTCGAGATTGAACGGATGAGGCGTCCTGCCGCGGGATGCTGCGCTGGGGTGGACAATCCGCTCAATCAGTTCCAATAATCCGTTGGACAGCTTCCCCACGATCGCCGCGCGACTCTATGAATCACTATAAAGCCATTGAAACGTTCCGCAGACTCGCCAGTGCAGACCCTAAAGGTCTCTCAGACCTTTAGGGTCTTACGGGTCGGCCCAACGCACTTTGCGTTTCCCGTATCATCCGATGAATTGATGCCAGGAAACACTCATACTGACACCGCCTCCCGGCGGACATTGACGTAAAACGGCAGGTCGCTGGTTTCTAATTTTTCTTTGGAAGTCAGAACAGGCGAGATCACCGCACCTTCGGATACGCCCTGAACGGCGTGCGCGGCTCCATCCCCATCCAGTCGCCGGCCTCGAGCCGTTCTATCGAGCGCAGCAGATCGAACGTCAGCCAGCGCGAGACTTGCGGCTGCCCGGCGTATTCCCACAGGCCGTACTCGTTTTGCAGCGACCGCAAAAACGCCAGCAGATCGGCCACGCGCCCATCCTCTTTTGAGACGCCCACCCGCCCGCACAGATCCAACACCACGCCCAGATCGAAACGGGCAAAATAGGTGAAAAAACCGCGCGGCTTCTCCGCCCCCACCATGCGCGCCGCCTCGTGACCGAGGGCGTAGGCCTCGCGCGTTTCGCGTCCGAGCAGGTGATCCAGCCCGCGCCGCGCCGCCTCGCTCAAACGTCGTTCGGGATGCTGCGCCAGGCAGAGCAGCGCCGCGGTTGTATTCGAGCGGCGGCCCCAGCGCGAGTGCGGCAGGCGGCGGTAGCCTCCCACGAAGCCGAAAACCCCGCCCGCCGCCAGCCCGGTCGGCCAGGCCCCGTCTGGCAAGCGCTGCGCCAGCAGCCACTCGTAGGCGCGCTCGGCGCGCGGGTCATTCGCATAGCCGCACATCGCTAGCCCGCGCAGCGGAAACGCGGTTTGCAGCGGGATCATCGTATAGCGCTCCCTGGCCGGCATTTCGCTGACCCCATCCGTCAGCGCCGCCTCTTCGCTCAGCGGCCAGCCGCCGTCCGCCTGCTGTTGACTGAAAAGGAATTCCGCCGCGCCCTGCACCGGCGCAAAACTCCCCTCGAAGCCCAGGTAGCCCAGGCGGGTCAGCGCCAGTGCCGTCATCAGCGTGCGGCTGCCGCCGGCGCGCCCGATGGCCAGCGCCCCGGCCGGCCAGGAGCCGTCCGCCGCTTGCAGGCTCAGCAGCTCGCGCAGCAGCGGATCGGCCTCGCGCTGCGGCAGCAGTTCCAGCAGTTCAGCGTCATCGCCAGGGCGGTGGAACAGATCGCGCAAGACCAGGTAGCGCAAACAGGGCGAAGGATCGGCCAGGAGCAAAGGCAGCCAGGTCATTGGGGACTCCTGCGCCACATCCAGTGATTGCCAACCGCGAGAAGATGATCGTTCACAGCTCCTGCCTCGTCGTTTCGTAGTTCGAAATCAGCGCCTTTAAATACGGCGCGGTCGGCGTCGCACCGGCGGCCACCTGCGCCGGCGTCCCCTCTGCGATCAAATAACCGCCCTCCGGCCCGCCGCGCGGCCCAAGTTCGATCAACCAGTCGCAGGCGGCCAGCAGGTGCGGGTGATGCTCAACCACGATCACACTGCCGCCCTCTTGCACCAGGCGGCGCAGCACCCCTACCAGGCGGGCGACATCCTCCGGGTGTTGGCCGAGCGAGGGTTCGTCGAGCAGGTACAGCGTCGAGGCCGGCGCGCCTTTGGCGGAGGGCGAAGTGGTCTTGCGCTGCAGCTCACTGGCGATTTTGAGGCGCTGCGCCTCGCCGCCGGATAGGGCGTAGCCGGGCTGGCGCAAGACCAGGTAGCCCAGCCCCACCTCGCGCGCCGCTTGCAGCGGGCGCGCCAGGCGTTCGTCCGTCCCAAAGCGCTTCCAGACCTCGTCAATCGTCAGCCCGAAGACTTCCGGCAGGGCGATGCCATCCAGTCGCGCCTGCCAGGCTTCGGCGCAGTAGCCGGAGCCGCGGCACGCCTCGCAGGGCAGGTGCAGATCGGGTAGAAAGGTCATGTCCAGCGTGATCACCCCGCGCCCGCCGCAGGTCGAACAGCGCGCCGTAAGCTGCCCGGCCGGCAGACCCAACGCCTGCGCCTCCTCCCCTGAGGCAAAGAGCGCCTCCAGCGCCGCCGCCAGGCCCAGAAAGCCGGCCGCGCTGCTCATCCCCGCCCTGGACTGATCCACCAGCAGCACGCGCCCCGGCGCGCCCTCAATCGCATCATGCTCGCCGGCATCCACCGGTTCATACGCCACCGACGTCGTCTGCTTCTTAGGGGCCAGCGCCCGTCCGAGCGTATCCATCACCAGCGTAGACTTGCCCGACCCCGACACCCCGCACACCCCCACCAGTTGCCCTAGCGGAAAGCGAACCGTAATGTTTTTCAAATGATTCTCCCGCGCCCCCCTCACCACCATCACCCCCCCTTGCCCCGGTCGCTCTTTCTTCTCCCCCTTCCCTTTTAGGGAAGGGGGCTGGGGGGTTAGGTCTGGCTGGAGCCGGGGGTTTAGGTCTGGCTGGGGAGTCAGGTCTTTCTTCAACCACCTCCCCGTCGCCGTCCCCGCCTGCGCCGCCTCCTCCGGCCTCCCCTGCGCCACGATCTGCCCGCCCAGCGCCCCCGCCCCTGGCCCTACATCAATCAGCCAGTCCGCCGCCTGCATCACCTGTAGATCATGCTCAACCACGATCACCGTATTGCCCTCCTCGCGCAGCTTGTGCAGCGCCTCGATCAGCGCCTCCACCTCGCACGAGTGCATCCCGCGCGTTGGCTCATCCAGCAGCAGCGTCAGCGAGGTCAGCCCACTGCCCAGCAGACTGGCCAGGCGGATGCGCTGCGCCTCGCCGGCCGAAAGCGTGCCGGCGACGCGGTCGAGGTGCAAATAGCCCAGCCCCACCTGGCTCAAGAAATGGAGGCGCTGCTGGACGGCGCGCCAACTGGCCCCCACCGCCCGCTGCGCCTCGCTGCCCGCGAAGCTCGACGAGTGAAAATGGGCGGCAAACAGCCCCTCCAGCGCCGCCAGGGTCATTTCGCTCAACTCATGCACATTGCGCCCGGCCAGCGTCACCGCCAGGTATTCGGGCCGCAGGCGCGCCCCCTGGCAAGCCGGGCAGGGTTTGGCGTCCGTGTACGTCCCGCCCACGTCCCAATCGCGCACGAACCCGTAAAAGCCGGGGAATTTGGTTTCATGCGTGTAGTCTCGTCCGCTGCGGCTCAGGACATGGACGGTGATCGCCTCGTTGCTGCCGAACAGAAAGGCTTGCTGCGCCGCCTGGCTCATCTCGTTCCACGGCGTGACCGCCGGGTCGAAGCCAAAGCGTTCGCCCAGGCCCAGCAGCATGTAATAGCCGTGATTGAAGGGTTTACCCAGGTAGCCATTGGGGAAGAAGCCTGGCGAATACATTGCCCCGTCGATCAGCGGTTTGTCGGGAGCGATGATCAGCTTGCGCGGGTTGGGCATTTGCAGCACGCCCACCCCATTGCACTTCAGGCAGGCCGCGGCGTAGGTCGAAGACGAAAAGTGGCGCGGGGCGGCCGCCGGGGCGCTTGCGCCGCAGCCTGGGCAGCGCCACTCATCCTGGCGGCTGCGCCTCATCTTCTCGCCGCAGTCCAGGCAGCGCCGTTCGCCCAGGGCCGCCAGCAAGACGGCCAGGTGATGGCTGATCTCGGTCGCACTGCCCACCGTGGCGCGGCGCGAATAAACCAGCCGCTCTGCCCCGACCGTCAGCGCCACGCCCAGCCCCGTCACCGCCTCGACCTCCGCTTCCGCTCCCTCGTGCATCCCCTGCCGTTCGTAGAGCGAAAGCGTCTCCAGGAAGCGCCGCCGCGCCTCGGCTTCCAATACATCATGCACCAGCGACGACTTCCCCGACCCTGAGACGCCGGTCACGACGGTCAGCTTGCCCTTGGGGATGTCCACCGAGACGTGGCGCAGGTTGTGGACGCTGGCGTTTTGGATGTGGATCGCCGGGGCGAGGCTGCCGCCGGCCGGCAATGCGCGCCTCGGCGGGCCGGCTTCTGGCGGCGTCGCCTCTTGCCGCAGCGCCTGCCCGGTGGGGGAGTCCACCGCCGCCAGCCCGCTGACCGGGCCGGCATAGAGCAGCCGCCCGCCCTGCGGCCCGGCGCCCGGGCCGAGATCGATCACCCAATCCGCCGCCCGCATCACATCCGTATTGTGTTCGACGATCACGATCGTCGCCCCGCTGCGCGCCAGGCGATCCAACACACTCAACAAGCCGGCCAGGTCTTGCGGGTGCAGGCCGGTCGAAGGTTCGTCCAAAATGAGCAGTTCTTTGTCGAGCGAAGCCTGCCCCAGGTATTTGGCCAGCTTGACGCGCTGCGCCTCGCCGCCCGAAAGGGTCGGCGAGGGCTGGCCCAATTCGAGGTAGCCCAGCCCGATTTCGCACAGCGCCTCGAGCATACGCCGCGCCGCCTGGAGTTTCGCGCCCGGGAGCCGGCGCTCCGCTTGCATAAGTTGGCGGATTTCCTCGATCGGGCGGGCGTAGAAATCGGCGATGGAGAGCGCCTGGCCGGCAAAATCTACTTTGGCCGCCAGCACAGTTTCGCTGAAGCGCGCTCCGCCGCAGTCGGCGCAGGGAATCCAGGTGGAGGGCAGGTAGCGCATACTCACCTCAATGGCTCCCAATCCCTCGCAGGCGGGGCAGGCGCCCTCGGCGCGGTTGAAGGAGAACTGCGACGGCGAGAGGCCGGTCACGCCAGCAAACAGGTCGCGGATCAGGTCGGCCAACTTGGTGTAGGTAGCCGGGTTTGAGCGCGGGTTGCGTCCGATGGGCGATTGGTCTACCAGCACTGCGCGGAGCGCTCCGTTGAACTCAATGCCGGCGCAGCCCACCGCCTGGCCGGCCAGCAGCGACTCATTTAATACTTCTTCAACGAAGGTGCTTTTGCCTGAGCCTGAGACGCCCGTGATCACCGTCAGCCGGTGCAAGGGGATGGGGACGTCAATTTGCTGCAGGTTGCGCGCCCTGGCCCCGCGCACCCACAGGAACTGCTGCGGCGCGGGGCGCAGCGCCGGCGGCTGCACGCGCTGGCGCAGGCTGAAATAACGTCCGCTGGCGGTCTCTGCCTGCCACAGGCCGGCCGGGCTGCCGTCGAACACCACGCGCCCGCCGTGCGGCCCGGCCCCCGGCCCGATGTCCAGCGCCCGATCCGCTCCCCAGGCCGCGGCACGCTCATGCTCCACGTAGACCACCGGCCCGGCCAGTTCCCGCAGGGCCGGCAGCAGGCGTTGGATGTCCGCCGGGTGCTGGCCGACCGTTGGCTCATCCAGCACGTGCAGCATGTCTTCCAGGCGGCTGATCAGCGTCAGCGCCAGGCGCACGCGCTGCGCCTCGCCGCGCGAAAGGCTCGGCGCGGGGCGGTTCAGTTGGATGTATCCCAGCCCCACCCGCTGCAAGGCTTGCAGGCGGCGCAGCATTTCGTTTTGCAAGCGCGCCGAAAGATGGACGGCCTGCGCCAGGCGCGGCGCGGCTTCATCCACCGTCAGCGCCAGGAATTCCGGCAGGCGCAGCCCGTCCCAACGCGTGGCGGCGGCTTCGGGCGGCAGGCCGGTTTGGGCGCAGTGAGAGCATCCCTGGCCTTCACAGTGCGGACAGGGGCGATGGAAATCCACCGCCCGCAGCGGTTGAAACCAGTCCCCGCAGGCCGCGCAGAGGGGGGCGCGGCAGAGCGTCACTGTCTCTCCATGCCCGGCGCGCGCCTTCAACGCCGCTGCACCCAGCGCCGCGCCCTGCTGCACCGCGCTTCGCAGCGCGTCGCTTCGGAGCGCTGCAGGCCCCGCTTTTTCCCAGTCGAGAATCACTTCGATGCTGTGCGCCTGCCCGGCGTCTAAACTTTCCCCATCCCACGGCTGGTCGTCCACCCGCAGCGCCGCCTGTCCAAAGCGTTCGCTGAACGCCGCCAGCAGGGTGCGGTGACTGCCGGCCGCATTGTGCAGCAGCGGGATGGCGATCTCCAGCGGCTCGTCCTGCGCCATGCCCTGCAAGCGCGCCACGATTTCATCTTCGCTGAGCAGGCTGACCGGCGCGCCGCACCTGGCGCAGGCCCGCTCGCCAAAATGGGCGTACAAGAGGCGCAGGAAAGGATGCAGGCCAGAGGCGGTCGCCAGGGTAGAGGCGGGATTGCGGTTGAGCAGGTTTTGCCCCACCGCCACCGCCGGCCCCAGCCCGCGAATCGCCTCTACGTGCGCCGGCGCCAGGCGGCCCTTGGGCGCGCCCAGTTCGTAGACTTCCAGAAAGCGCCGCCGCGCCTCGTGATAGAGCGTGTCGAAGACCAGCGAAGTCTTGCCCGATCCTGACACCCCCGTCACCACCGTCAGGCCGTCGCCGATCTCAACATCCACCCCTTGCAAATTATGTTCCCGTGCGCCTTGAATCTGAATTCGCATAGATAGTATCTTCAGACCCTAAGGGTTTTCCGAAACCCTTAGGGTCTTTTACACCTCATCTTATCACAAAGAAACACTCTCGCTGGTCAAATAAGTCTTAGATACGAAAACCCCTGCGCCGAATAATTGCATACGATTTCAGATGGCTGTATAATGTCGCATAGTAATTTTGCTGATTCTGCTGGAATTTGTGGTTAGCGCCTGATGCCTGACATGGAAGTCGAGATCATCAGAT
>CAIQJJ010000738.1 GCA_903872065.1 uncultured Anaerolineales bacterium
AAAAAAGCAAGTTGGAAATGAGAAATCCTCTCCCACCTGATGAAATTGATGGCAGATTAACCACTGTTATTCTTGACGGCGCTGTTTGCCGAAACCCATCACCTGGGACTGAGAAAACCGCCTTTTTGGTAGACCGAAACGGAGCAACCCCCATGAACCAACCCGAAATTACCGAACAACACCTGCAAGAATTTCTCACCGCCCTGATCGCCAAGGAACGTTCGCCGATTACGATGCGCGGCTATCTCGGCGATATCCGCCTGTTCAGCGCCTGGTATGTGGACACCTACGCCGAGCCGCTGACCTTCGACAACCTGACGGCGGCGGCAGTGCGCGCTTACAAACAGCATTTGCTGAACGAACCCGCCAAACCCAAAACGATTAACCGCCGCCTGGCTTCTCTGGCCGCCTTCGCCGACTGGGCGCGGCAGGCCGCTTATCTCAAGGAAGCCAACCCGGTGGTGGGCGTGACCAAAGTGAGCCAGGCCCCCCTGGCTCCACGCTGGCTGGATCACAAACAACAGGCGGCCTTGCTGCGAACGGTCGAGAAGGAAGTGCAGATCGCCGTTCAGCGTTACCCGCGCCTGCAAGTGACGCATCTGCGCGATGCTGGCATCGTCTATTTGCTGCTCAATACTGGTTTACGCGTCAAAGAGGTGGTCGGCCTGCATCTGAACGACGTGCTGCTAAGCGAGCGCAAGGGAACGATCATCGTCCGCCAGGGCAAAGGCGGCAAACGCCGGCAAATCCCGCTCAACGCCCAGGCGCGCAAGGCCCTGCAAGATTACCTGGATGTGCGCCCGCAGGTCAGCGTGGACAGTTTCTTCCTCGGCCAGAGCAATTGCGGCGTGCAGGAGAAGACGGTGCAACGGGCGATCAAGCGCTTTGCCGAAGCCGCCGGCATGGACGACATCTCCGCCCACATGCTGCGCCACACGTTCGCCAAGTCGCTGATTGACAAGGGGGTGACGCTGGAAAAGGTGGCCGCCCTGCTGGGTCACAGCGACTTGAGCACGACGCAAATCTACACTACGCCGGGGGAGAAGGATTTGGAAGAGGCGGTGGAGAAGTTGGAGGATTAACGCTTCGACCAAAACGGCCATTGCGTTAAATAACAAATTTGTTATAATCTAAATGGAGTACACGATGTGGCAAATCCGATTTTATGAAGATCGTCGCGGCAAAAGCCCGGCGCTGGAATATCTCAACAAGTTACAAGTCCACGAGCGAGCCAAGGCTTACAATGCGCTGCGTTTGTTAGCCGAGTTCGGCCCAGACCTCAACATGCCGCATGCCAAAAGGATCGATGGCCGTCTTTGGGAACTTCGACCTGGTGCAAACAGGTTCTTTTACTTTTTACTGGTTGATCAAACATTCGTCATCTTGCATGGTTTTCGCAAACAGTCACAAAAAACGCCCGAGTTGGAAATCCAGACTGCGCTGCACAGGATGCAAGAGTTATTGGAGGAATTGCGATGAGTCCACTTTCTAAAACCACTCTTCAGGATTGGGAAACCGAGCAACTTCAAAATCCTGATTTCGTTGAGGTTGTTCGGGCTTTGGAACCAGGGTATCAAATTGCCCGGCTGCGCATTCAACGCGGCTTGACCCAGGCCCAACTTGCTGACCTGGTCGGCACACGCCAGCCTTCGATCGCCCGCCTGGAAAGCGGGCAAAGTCATCCGAGCCTGTCTTTTCTGCAACGAGTTGCCGAGGTGCTGCAAGCGCGGATTGAGGTGCACCTGGTGCCGCTAGAAATGACTGAGGCGCCGCATGGCTGATTTGACCGACGAGCAATATCTGGAACTCTCCGCGGCATTGGAAAATGCGGTCGCGCTGCGTGAGTCCGGCGAAGGGGGCGGGCACGCAGCGCTTATTCAGCTTCTTAACCAGTTGGGCTACCGGCCGATGTCGAGTTGGGAGGCAGAGCAAGTGGCCAATCGGTTGCTGAAGACGATGCACTGAGCGTCGGCTGATCCGGCATCCCTCAGTGCGAAATCCGCAACATCACTTACTTTTTATCCACTTCAGCTTGACCGTGTAATTGGCCTCGATCCCTGCCGCCGCCAGCACCGCGCCCGCCTCAGCGGTCAATTTCAGGCCAAATTCGACTTCGACTTCGTCAGGCTGATCGCTCAAGCTGCGCAACTTCTTGATAATAACTTCCGCCGCAGGCTTGACCTTATCCATTGCTTCCTGAAAAGACATGGTCGCCTTCTCGGCCACACTTGGGCCGCCGCGCATCCCGCGCGAAGCAGGTACTAACCCGCCGCCCTCATCGTCGGATTCAACTTCGATCAGCATAGACTCGCCATCTTCAAGGGAAAATTCGATCAGACGTTTCATAATCAAGATCCTTTCTGTTTTCTTCGGATTTGTGATGAAGGAAGTGAAACTGTTACAA
>CAIQJJ010000739.1 GCA_903872065.1 uncultured Anaerolineales bacterium
CGATCAGCCCCCGGCGCGCCAGGCGGCAATTTTGGACGAGGCGCGCCGGCTCTCGCTGGGCTTCTTGTATTGGCTGCAAACCGAAGCGTGGCGCGACGATGGGCAGGGCTTCGGCTACCCCGAACTGCGCCTGCTGAAAGAAGCCGTTGGCACGCGCTCCGGCCTGGCTATGGCGCCATACGTGCGCGAAGCGCGGCGTATCCGCGGCCTGTACCGCATTACCGCTCAAGACATCCTGGCCGAAACCAACCGCGGCAAAGATCAAATCGCCTTCCCCGACTCGGTGGGGATCGGCTGGTATGCCATGGATCTGCACCCGGCGGTTGGCGATCCCAGCAGCATGTACGCGCCCACCCTGCCCTACCAGATCCCGCTCGGAGCGCTGATCCCGCTGGAATGCAGCAATCTGCTGGCGGCGTGTAAAAACATCAATACCACGCATCTGAGCAACGGCGCCTACCGCTTGCAGCCGACGGAATGGTCTATTGGCGAGGCTGCCGGCGCGTTGGCCGCTTACTGCGTCGCCCACCAGGTCAAGCCGCACACGGTTCACGCGCATCCCAACACCTTCAAAGAATTCCAGGCTTTCCTCCAGCGCCGCGGCGTCGCCACCGCCTGGCCGCAAGCCGCGCTGGACAGCCTTAAACACTAAGGAGAAGACTATGAATTGGCTCAAACATTGGCTGCCCAGAGGTCTGACCGGACTGGCCGCTGTCGTTTTCGGACTGGCGTTAGGACGAAACGTGCTGTTGTTTTTGAATTACCTGCGCATTTTGATCGCTTTTCCCTACAATGTGGATTACGGCGAAGGCCCCATTTTAGACCAGGTGATCCGCCTGTCGCGCTTTCAAAGCATTTACCCCACCGACATCAGTCATTTACCCTTTACGATCGGCAATTACCCGCCCCTCTACCACCTCTTGCAGCTTCCTTTTGTGTGGATTTTTGGGCCGGCTTTTTGGTATGGGCGGGTGATCAACCTGCTCAGCCTGCTGGCGGCCGCCGTCTTCATTGGGTTGATCATCTACCGCTTGACCAAAGACTGGATCGGGGCCATCGCAGGAGGCGCTTTTCTGCTCTCCATCTCCTATATCCTGCACTGGTCGGGGTTTGTGCGCGTGGATTCGCTGGCGTTGGGCGTCAGTTGGGCCGGGTTGTGGGCGGCCGTCTGCTGGCCGGAACGGCGTAAGAACACGATCCTCGTCGCCTTATTCTTGACCGCTGCCGTCTATACGCGCCAATCCTATGGCCTGGCAGCGCCCTTTGCCGCCTTTGTCTGGTTTCTAAGCAGCAAACCCCGCTGGCGCGCCTTCGAACTGGCCGGCTGGACGGGCGGCTTCTCGCTGATCCTGTTCCTGCTCTTGAATGGGCTGTCGGGGGGCGGCTTTTATTTCAACATCGTCACCGCCAACGTCAACCCCTTCTTCTGGGACACGGTGAAGAATTATTGGAATGGGATGTGGGAACATATCCCCTCGCTGCTCGTCTTATGCGGCATCTATGTCGCTTTAGCGGTCTGGTTTCGCCAAAAGGCCTGGTGGCTGGCCGCGCCCTACCTGCTGGCGGCGAGCGCTTCAGCGATCACGATCGGCAAAGATGGCTCGAATGTCAATTACCTGTTTGAGTTTTCCGCCGCCCTGGCGCTGCTGGCCGGGCTGATCGTCGCCTGGTTTGGCATCGCCTGGCAAGAAAAGCAGTGGGTTGGCAAACGCTGGTGGCTCAAAGCCGCCGTCATGCTCCTGCTGGCCTACCAGGTCACTCTGCTTTACGATTGGAGTATGCGTGATTACTACAAATGGCCTACCGACCGGGTGGCCAATGAGCGCGCCGATATTGCGGAGATGACCGCTATGATTCGCGAAGCCAATGGCCCGGTGCTGGCGGATGAATTCATGGGCTTGATCCCGCTGGGGGGAAAATCGCTGGTCTTCCAGCCCTTTGAATATAAGCAGCTATCCATCGGGAAAGTATGGGACGAGGAGAACTTTTTGACCGACATCTCGGAGCGCAAGTTTGCCGTGATCCTGCTCTACGACCCCTCCGGCTGGGACTCGCGCGGGGCGCGCTGGACGCCGGCGCAGTTGAAAGCTATCGAGAAGAATTATGTCCTGAAGCAGCGCCTGGCGCAAACCCGCGTCTACCTGCCGCGGCAGAGGTGATATTTGTCTTACATTAAACTACCCGTATGAACCTTGACAAGCCTTCTAAACTTAGATAAGATGCTTAGGAACTAGAATTTTATAATTGTCTGATGCAAACGTTTGCTTAGTGATGTATTGCGGAGAGTTATTTAAATCTTGTTCCTTAGGTAATTTTTACTGTATCTTTCTTGGCATCAGGTGTTATTTTGCGTTTGGCGAAATCATGGATAAACTGGAAGTCAATTGGATGAACAAAAGCCTGGATGCCCTTTTTGTAAAGGGTCTACCAGACTTTTTTAAGCCAGGCCAGCCGGCGCGTGAGGCAAGCGGCCACCATCATCTCTCGTCTCAACCCGGTACACAGCCTACCAGGAGGTGAAATTCTGAACCGTCAAAACCCATCCCTTCTACATCAAACCCCGGACATTAACCCGTATCAAAATCAAAAGGAGAATTGAAAGTAATGAATAAGAAGATGAATCGCCGTGATTTCCTGCGCCTTTCCGCCATGACGATTGGTGGAATGGCGTTGGCCGCTTGCGCTCCCGCCGCAACCGAAGCCCCCAAGGCTACCGAAGCGCCGAAAGCAGAACCAACCAAAGCCGCCCCCCCGACCGCTACCCCGCGCCCGGTGGAGCAGCCCACCAACACCCCGGTGCCGACCGCCGTGGCATCGAAAGAACCGCCCATCCTGGCCGCCAAAGTCGCCTCGGGCGAACTGCCGGCTCTGGGCGAGCGCCTGCCAGACGTCCCCCTGACCCTCAAGCCGGTCAACACCACCGGCAAGTACGGCGGCCGCTTCAAGATGGCCCACTGGTGGCATGCTGGCGGCGCTGCAGCCGGTATGTACGGCCACTCCCCGCTGCGCTGGGTGGATGACGGCCTGGGCGTCGCCCCCGGTCATGTCGAATCCTGGAGCGCCAACGCCGATAACACCGAATGGACGCTCAATTTCCGCAAGGGCATGAAGTGGTCAGATGGTTCGCCCTGCACCACCGCCGACGTGATGTATTGGTGGAATGATATGGTGCTGGATGTCGATCACACCGACCAGGTGCCTTCCGAATTCCCAGCCATTGGCGGCGTGCTGCCGGTCTTCACCGCCAAAGATGACTACACCCTGACGATCAAATTCCCCAAGCCCTCTCCGCTGACCGCCAAGCGCCTGGCGATGTGGGTCAATGGCCAGATCGGCTACAAATGGATCGTCCCCAGCGCCTTCGCCAAGAAATTCAACCCCAAGTACAACAGCGAATACAAAGATTACGTTGAGCACGATCGCAAGATTGACTATAAGCAGACTCCGGAATGCCCCGTGCTGACCGCCTGGATGCTGAAAGAATTCAAGGAAGGCGAGTTCTCTACCTGGGAACGCAACCCCTACTATTACTGCGTGGACACCGAAGGCAATCAACTGCCCTACGTGGACGGGATGGACATCAAAGCCTCCCCCGATGCGCAGTTCTTCATCCTGCAGGTCAGCCAGGGCAGTGTCTCCTGGGAAGTCTACACTTACCAGCTCACCCTGGGCGATATCGCCACCCTGAAGGAAAGCGAAGAAAAAGGCAATTACGAAATCCGCTTCTGGGATACCGGATCCGGCACGGGCATGATGTATTTCTGGAACTACGATGAAAAAGACGACAAGAAGCGTGAACTGTTCCGCAACCCGAAATACAAGCAGGCCGTTTCCTTCGCCATTGACCGCCCCACCATCCAGCGCATTGTCTACTATGACACCGGCACCCCCACCACCGGTTCGATGAGCCCCAAGGCGTTTGAATTCAACTTCAACGCTGACGCCCAGGCGCATTATGAGAAATTCCGCACCCTGTGCGTGGATTACAACCCGGACAAGGCCAAGTCTCTGCTGGATGAGATCGGCATGAAGGACGCGGATGGCGATGGTTGGCGTGAACTGCCCGATGGCACCAAGTTCGAATTCAAGGTTGATATCGGCGCCGACGCCGCCGGTGAAGTTATCAAGGTTCTGGAAATCACTCAGAAGAACTGGAAAGATATCGGCCTGAATGTGATCATCAACCAGATCCCGCCGGCTGACTTTGGCCCCTCCTGGCGCGCCGGGCAGCTTGACTTCCGCACCGCCTGGGAAGTTGGCGATGGCCCTGATCACCTGCTCTACCCGTCCTGGGTTGTCCCGGATGAGACTGAGCGCTGGGCGCCGCTCTGCGGGCAGTTGCGTCTGCAAGCTGGCACCGACAAGGCCAACAGCGAGAAAGAAATCTCCCCCTGGGATCGCCAGCCGCCGCGTTTCAACGTGGATGACCCGCAATACAAAGGCACCCCGATTGAGAAGCTGCACGCCCTGTACGACCAGGCCATCTACGAAGTGGATGAGATGAAGCGCATGGAACTGGTCTGGCAGATGAACGAGATCCACATGACCGATGGCCCGTACTTCTTGGGCACGGTCTGCAACACCCCGCGCATCATCATCGTCAGCAAGGACCTCGACAACGTCCCGACCCGCGATCAGCTCAAGATGGGCGGCTTCTGCAACCCCTGGATTATCCCCTATCCGGCGATCACCAATCCTGAGACCTTCTCTTTCAAGAACGTCTAATCCCAAAGTCTCTACATCTGGAAGGAGGGGAGGATTCCCCTCCTTCCTTGTTTGTAGGCTTGACTTGCAATACTGATAGGGGGAAAAGGAAAACCCTACATTGTGAATTGCCAGAGATTCCTCCCTCTTGTCGCTTTCGCCGCTTACAAGAGTTGAATCACAGAGCCTCCGGCGGGCGGTGAGCGAGGCGGGGAGGAAGGTGAGGAGGATCTATGCTCAATTACATTTTCCGCCGCATCGGCTACATGCTGGTAACCCTGGCGATTATCAGCGTGGTCGGTTACTTGATTGTTGAACTACCCCCTGGCTCCTATGTTGAATTTGAAATTCAACGCCTGCGCCAACAAGGCGGCAACCTGAGCCAGGATCAAATTACGGCGCTTGAACTCCGGTATGGTTTGAACGACCCGATCTATGTCCGCTTTTGGAAGTGGATCTCTGGCTTCGTGCGCGGCGATTTTGGCGAGTCCTTCCAATATCGCCAGGAGGTCAAAGATCTGATCGGGCAGCGCCTGATGTTTACCATCAGTATCTCGATCTTTTCTTTGCTGCTTGCCTGGGGGATCGCCGTTCCGCTTGGCGTCTACTCCGCCACTCACCGCTACACCCTCCCCGACTACATCATCACCGTGCTTCAGTTCCTGGGGCTGTCCATTCCGAGCTTCCTGGTAGCCCTGGTGCTGATGGTCTTTGCCCAACGGACGTTGGGACAGCAGGTAGGCGGTTTGTTCTCCGACCAATACCAGACCGCCCCCTGGAGCGTGGCCAAGTTTATTGACCTGCTGGCCCATCTGTGGATCCCGATCGTCGTGATCGCCTTCGGCAGCACCGCCGGCCTGAGCCGCATCATGCGCGCCAATTTGCTGGATGTCCTGGGAATGCAGTACGTTCAGACAGCCCGCTCCAAAGGCTTGACCGAAAATGTGGTCATTTGGAAGCACGCCGTGCGCAATGCCATGCACCCCCTGATCATGATCTTGGGCGGGTCGCTGCCGGGCATCATCTCCGGTGAAACCGTGTTGGCCATCGTGATGAATATCCCCACGGTCGGCCCGATGTACTTCACCGCCCAACTTAACCAGGATTTGTACCTGGCCGCCAGCTTCTTAATGTTCTTATCCATTTTAGGCGTGCTGGGCAACCTGCTGGCCGATATTGCCCTGGCGTGGGTGGACCCGCGCATCCGGTACGAGTGACACAAGCGAGGTAATTCCATGACCGAAACAGTTCAGCCTTTACCCCAAACCCCCCCGCCCGCAGAAAACCAGAATCTCTTCGATGAGCCGGTCAGTGACGTCGGCGATCTGTCGCAGTGGCAGTTGATGCGCATCCGCTTCAGCAAGAATAAGCTGGCCATGCTGGGCATCTGGGGCATGTTGATCGTTTACATCGTCGTATTTCTGGGTGAGTTTATCGCTCCCAACTGGTACCAGTTCCAGGATACGGAATATGTCTTTGGCCCGCCCAGCCCGGTCACCTTTATTGGCCCGGATGGACGTTTTGGCCTGCAGCCTTACACCTACGCCACCACAACCGTCTTGAACAAAGACACCTTCGCATTTGAATTTGCCGTGGATGAGACGCAGAAAATCCCGATCAGTTTCTTCGTGCAAGGCGACGAGGTATCGGTATTGGGCTTCAAAACCAAGCTGCATCTGTTTGGCTTGAAAGACACCAAGCAGCGCTTTTATGTGATGGGCGCGGATGGCCTGGGGCGCGACATGTTTGCCCGCATCCTGGTCGGCGGCCAGATCTCAACCACCGTCGGCCTGTTCGGCGTCGCCCTCAGCATTATCTTAGGCTCCGTTCTGGGCACGGCCTCGGGATATTTCGGCGGCATCATTGATGATGTGATGCAGCGTATCATCGAAGTGCTGGGCGCCTTCCCGCAAATTCCATTGTGGGCAGCCCTGGCGGCGGCCATGCCGGATATTTCGGAAAACTTCACCGTCGTCCATCGCTACTTCCTGATCACCATTGTGCTTTCGGTGGTTGGTTGGACCGGGTTGGCCCGCCAGTTGCGCGCCAAAGTCCTCTCCTACCGCTCCGCTGATTTCACCCAGGCCGCCCTGGCCGCTGGTTCATCGGACGCGCGCATTATCCTGACCCACATGGTGCCGAACGGGGCCAGCCACATCATCGTCATCGCCGCCCTGGGTATCCCGGGTATGATCCTGGGCGAGACCAGCTTGAGCTTCCTCGGCCTGGGCATCTTGCCGCCGGCGGTCAGTTGGGGCGCTCTGCTGCGCGATGCGCAGCAAGTCAGCGTCGTGGTTCAGCACCCCTGGCTGCTGATCCCTGCCGGTACTGTTGTTTTAACGGTCTGGCTGTTCAGCTTAATCGGCGACGGCCTGCGCGATGCCGTTGATCCTTACTCCATCTAAGCGGAAAGGCAGGCTGAAAAAAACTATGAACCAAACTATCAGCTCGACGAGCGACAAAGCCGCCTCCATTCTTGAAGGCGAAGATATCATCCTGAAAGTCCGCGATCTGCACACCTATTTTTACACCGACATCGGGGTGGCGCGGGCGCTGAACGGCGTCAACTTCGACATCCCGCGCGGCAAGGTCATGGGCATGGTGGGGGAAAGCGGCTGCGGCAAAAGTGTTACCGCGCTTTCGATCATGCGCATGGTCACCAAGCCTGGCCGGATTGTCCAAGGCGATATCGCCCTGTTCCGTAAAAAGAAGGGTGGTGAAAACGATAAGAGCCAGATCATCGAAGAGATCAACCTGACCAAGCTGGAAGGAATGGGCCCCGTCATGCGCAGCATCCGCGGCGCGGAGATGTCCATGATCTTCCAGGAACCGATGACCTCGCTCAACCCCTCGTATACCATCGGCGATCAGATTATGGAAGCGATCCTGCTGCACCAGGGTGTGGATAAGGTAGAGGCCGAAAAGCGCGCCATCAACATCCTGGATGGCGTGGGGATGGCCAACCCGGCCCTGGTGGTGAAGCGTTACCCACACGAACTCAGCGGTGGTATGCGTCAGCGCGCCATGATCTCCCTGGCGCTGTCTTGCACACCGTCCATCCTGTTCGCGGATGAACCCACCACCGCCCTGGATGTCACCACCGAGGCGCAAATCCTGGACTTGATGCGCGATCTGCAAGGGCGTATCAACATGACCATCATCTTCATCACCCACAACCTGGGCGTCGTCGCCCAGATGTGCGATTACGTCACCGTCATGTACTTGGGACGTGTGGTCGAACAGGCGACGGTAGATGATACGTTCTACAACCCCAAGCATCCCTACACCAGTTCACTGCTGCGCTCCATTCCGCATGTCGGCAGCCGGCAAAAAGAGCGCCTGATGCCCATTCGCGGCGTAGTGCCTGACCCGTACTCGGCGATCAAGGGCTGCCCGTTCCACCCGCGCTGCTCGCAGGTGATGCGCGGCAAATGCGACGCACAGGTGCCGGGGCTGACAGTGGTCGGGAAGAGCCACACCGTCCGCTGCTTCCTGTATTCTGATACCGTGGAGGAGGCCTCCAATGTCCGATGAATTAGTCCATACCAATCGTGATGAACTGCTGCTCGAGGTGAAGAACCTCAAAAAGCATTACCCGGTGCGGCGAGGGTTAATCCGGCGCAGCAAGGGTGTGGTGAAGGCCGTAGACGGCGTCAATCTTTTCGTCAAGAAAGGGGAGACATTGGGCCTGGTGGGTGAGAGCGGCTGTGGCAAGACCACCGCCGGACGCACCATCATCCGCCTGCTGGAACCCACCGACGGCGAGATTTTGTTCAACGACCCCAAGCAGGGCTGGCTGAACCTGGAAAAAATGGAACGCAAGCAAATGTCCACTGTGCGCTCCAATATGCAGATCATCTTCCAGGACCCCTTCTCCTCGCTCGACCCCCGCATGACGGTCGAGCGCATCATCGCTGAGCCGCTGGAGATCAACAAAGTGGTCAGCGGCGCTGAACTCCACGATCGGGTCACCGAGCTGATGAAGATCGTGGGGATGCGGCCAGAGTTTCGCAGCCGCTATCCGCACGCTTTCTCCGGCGGGCAGCGCCAGCGCATCGGCATTGCGCGCGCCCTGGCGCTCAACCCCAAGCTGATCATCTGCGATGAACCCGTCTCCGCCCTGGATGTTTCCATCCAGGCGCAGGTGCTCAACCTGCTGGAAGACTTGCAGCGTGACTTCAACCTGACCTACATCTTCGTGGCGCACGATCTGAGCGTGGTCGAGCATATCTCCAATCGCGTGGCGGTCATGTACGTGGGCCGCCTGGTAGAGTTGGCGGATACCGAGCATCTGTACTACAGCCCCAAGCACCCCTACACTGAGGCGCTGATGGCGGCGGTGCCAAAACCCGACCCGCGCCGGCGCGACCGCCCCATCAAGCTGCCGGGCGAGGTTGCCAGCCCGGCCAACCCGCCCTCCGGCTGCTACTTCCACCCGCGCTGTCGCTACGTTAAAGACATTTGCTCCAAAGAGACGCCTCCCCTGGTGGAGGTCGAACCGCTGCACTTCTCCGCCTGTCACTTTGCCAGCGAGTTGAAGCTGCGCGGCGTCACTTAAAACCTGGCGTTTTCTCAACCATAAAAAAACGACCTGATGGTGAGAGACCCATC
>CAIQJJ010000740.1 GCA_903872065.1 uncultured Anaerolineales bacterium
CGGCGCATCGAATTGAGCGTGGCGACCTTGTTCCCTCACCTCAACGCCATCGTGGTCGCCGAATTGGACAATGCCTATTACGCCGCCCTGTACCAGGCGCATCAGCAGCTTGTCAACCGCCAGGAGATGCGGCGCAGCGAGGCGCAGACGGTGGAATTCATTCTGCGCGCCGTCTTTACCCTCGACCCTCTGGCGGAGGCCTCCCTGCCGCGCCTGGTGGAACTGTTGATCCAGAAGCATCAGCGCCGCCTGCGCCTGCCCCAGGCGCTGCAAAACCACCTGCAGATGGTCTTGCTGCCGCGCCTGGGCCATTGGGGCTTGCGCCCGGCCTTTGTCGAGGAGGAGGCGGCTTTCTTTGCCTGGTTGGGCGAACAGTGGCAGGCTTATCTGCTGGCGGAGCAGGGCGAGGCGGCCCCCCCGCCGCTCGATTGTGCCGACCTGCGCTTGCGCGCCTATTGGAGCGCCTTGTTCACCCAGGGCTTGCTGCCGCGCCGTCCGGCGCGCCGCGAGACCCTGTGCGCCGGGCGCGAGTGGGCGGCGGTGGGCTTGCTGCAGGACGAGACGTTCGAGGATCACGCCCTGAACGATGACGCCAGCGAAAGAAGGCTCTACCACCTGCGGGCGCGTTTGACCCACCTCTCCAACTTGCAGCCCGACAACCTGCCCACCGGCAAGAGCGACCTGCGCGATTGGCTCAACCTGGCGGCGGAGTGGGCGGAGGTGGTTTATACCGCCAACCGCCTGCCCGGCAAAGACTACGCCGTCATCCGCGCCGAGTTTGCCGAGGCCCGCCGCCGCCTGGACGAGCATTTCTGGAGCTTTGTGCAAGAGCGTTACAGCGCCATTGACCATTACCAGGACAACAAAGGGCCGATCAGCCTGGCGGCGGTCAATCGCTGGCTTTACCAGCACGTTAAGAAGGCCGGTAAACTGGCCCTGTTGTGTTTCGATGGCATGGCGCTCGATCAATGGCGGGTGCTGCGCGCCTACCTGGAGCGTCATCTGCCCGGCCTGGTCTTTCAGGAGAACTGCGCCTACGCCCCGGCCCCGACCATTACCTCGATTGCCCGCCAGGCGCTTTTTGCCGGGCGGCCGCCGGCCGGCTTCGCCGAGACGCTGTTCACCACGGGCAAAGACGCCGAGCGCTGGAAGGCGTTTTGGGTCAATCATGATGTCTCCGCCGCACGGGTGGCGCACCTGGCGCTCAAAGCTGCCGAGGTGGATTGGAGCGCCCTCCAGCCCTTGCTGGAGACGAAGCAGCGCCTGGGCTTGCAGATCAATTTGTTCGACGAGGTGATGCACGCCACCGCCGCCATGCCGCCTGAGGCCGATAAGCGCATTTATTACGCCACCCTCAACAGCCACCTCCAGCACAGCCAGCTTGTCCAGGTTTTCGACCGTTTGCTGCAGAGCGGCTTTCGCCTGTGGGTCACTGCCGATCATGGCAACTTGATGGGGATCGGCTGCGGCCTGACGCCGCCCAAGGCGCTGGCCGAGAGCTACGCGCGGCGGGTGGTCATTTTCGACCAGGCCCTCCTGGCGCAAGAATACGCCCAGGAGCGCCAACTGCGCTATTTTCGCACCAAGTCGCTGCCGGCGGACGTTCACCCGGTCTATTTGCCGGGCAGCCAGATGTTGGACAGCCTCAACGCCACCCGCATTACCCACGGCGGGCTGTCGCTGGAGGAACTGATCGCCCCCTTTGTGGAGGTCAGCCGTCCATGATCGGCCTGGATTTCCCCGTCAAACCCGAGTGGATTCACGCCGTGCTGCGCCTGTGGCAGCCGCAGCAGCCGGTCTCCGTCCTGGTGCGCGCCGCCATGTCCCAGGCGATGCCCGATGTGGCCGGCGCCAAATCTCGCCGCAACAGCCTGGTGATCATTTTGCGCAATTTCGTCCTGTCGCCGGGCGGCGGCTCGCAGCGGCAGACGGGCGATTTCAATCCCTGGGCGGTGTACGCGCAGCGCTTTTCGGCGCTGGACCTCGCCCCGGTCTACCTGGCGCAGTTGCTCCTGGCGCACGAGGTCGCCCGCGAAGCGCTGCCCTTGCTGGCGCAGTCGCCGGGCGAGGTCTGCCGGAGCGAGGCGCTGCGCCGCCGGCTGATCGCCCGCTTTGGCGAGCGCAAGGTGGTGACCAATTCCGCCAGCGCCCTGATGCGCACCTTGCAATATTTCGGCGTGCTGCAGGCCGGCGCGCGGCCCGGCGAATATCTCTTTTTGCGCCGCTTGCCGGCGGCGCATCCGGTCTTTCCCTTGCTGGTGTGGGCGGTCTGGCAGTTCCACCCTGCGCCGCAAATAGACCTGGAGCAGTTTGCCGCCCATCCCGCCCTGGCGCTGCTGGCGACGGACGGCTTCCAGGCGGAGTGGGAAGCGCATCAGCCGGCCTATTGGTCGCTGTCCGCCCGCCTCGATACACGCTTTGCCACCCTCAAAGCCGCCGACGCGCTGGACTGGGCGCGGCTGCTCTGAGAGTCCACTTTTTCCCAGCCGGTTGCGTTCATCGCTAGACAGCCTGGACGCTTTGAAAGCAGTGTATAATGTTTTCATCATCGGTCAATCACTTCTCCCACCCTCCCTCCAGCGGGGACGCTTATGAATCAACCTGCGCCCAAACTCAATTACCTCAATTTCGACCTCTTGATCGAGCGCCGCGGCGAAAAGTACCGCGCCTGCCTGCTGGACGCGCCGGGCGGGGCAGGGGGCGAGGTGGTTTTCAGCCTGCCTTTCAACGACCTGGAACTGGAAAACTTCTTGCTCAAGGTGGGACGCCCGCGGCGCGGGCTGCGCGCCCTGGATTCGGACGAGATGAAGCTGGCGCGCGCCTGGGGCGAGAGGCTCTTCGGCGCGCTGATGGGCGAGGCGCTGTACGGCTGTTATTGCGACAGCCTGGCCTCGGCGCGAGGGCGCGGCCTGGGGCTGCGCCTGCGGCTGAAGCTGAACGCCCCTGAACTGAACGACCTGCCCTGGGAATACCTGTGCGATCCGGGCGGCGATTTCCTGTCGCTTTCCAACAAGACGCCCATCGTGCGCTTCCTGGAATCGTCGCAGCCGCTCCAGCCGCCGGCGGCGGCGCTGCCGTTGGTGGTGTTGGTGATGATCTCCAGCCCCACAGATTACCCATCCTTAGACGTGGAAGCCGAATGGCGGCGTTTGCAAACCAGCCTGCGCCCGTTGATAAAGCGCGGCGCGGTGGCGCTGGAAAGGTTGGATCGCGCTACCCTGCCGACGCTGCAGCGCCGTTTGCGCGGCGGCAAAGTGCACATCTTTCATTATATCGGACATGGCGGCTTCGACGCCGCCTCCCAATCCGGGCTGCTGGTCTTTGAGGATGAGAACGGCTATGCCCGCCGGATGAACGCCCAGGTTTTGGGCACGCTGCTGCACGACCACGAATCCCTGCGCCTGGCGGTGCTGAACGCCTGTGAGGGGGCGCGCACGGGCAAAGCCGACCCATTCACCGGCGCGGCGCAGTTCTTGCTGCGGCGCGGCCTGCCGGCGGTGATCGCCATGCAGTTCGAGATCACCGACCAGGCGGCGATCATCTTCTCACACGAGTTCTATACCGCCCTGGCGGATGGCTATCCGGTGGACGCCGCCCTGTCTGAAGCGCGCAAGGCGATCTTTGCCCAGGGCAACGACATCGAATGGGGCACGCCGGTGCTGCTCCTGCGCGGGGATGGCCGCTTGTTCGACCTGTCCCTTCTGCCGCCGGCCGCTGCGCCGGCCCGCCCGCTTGTCCCGCCGCTGGCCGAAGCGCCAAAGCCCAAAGCGCCGCCAGCAGGCGCGCAGGACACAGGCCCCAGGCCGGCGCCAAAGGCCAGCGTCCGCCGCGAGGTCCCGCCGGCGACCTCCAAGCCGGCCGCGCCCCGCCGCGTTCCCGCCTGGCTCTGGCTGACGGGGGGACTGCTGGCGCTGATTGTCCTTTGCGGCCTGGCCCTCCTGGGGCAGTCCATTTGGGGAAGCCTCTTTGCCGCCACGCCGACCGTAGAGGCGCGGGCCACGGATACCGTCGCTCCCGCCCCCCTGCTGCCCTCCGAGACATTCGCTGCGCCTGAAGCCACGCCGACCGCCACGCCCACCGAAACTCCCTCGTCCACACCGACCCATACCCCGATGCCGACGATTTCCCCCTCCGCGACCCCCTGGCCGGCGTTGATTACCGACGCCCGCGGCGTTCCCATGGCCCTCATCCCGGCCGGGGCGTTTCAGATGGGTAGTGAAACTGGGAATGGCGATGAAAAACCAGTCCATACCGTCAACCTGGGCGCGTTCTACATGGACGTGTACGAAGCGACCAACGCTCGCTACCAGGAATGCGTCCAGGCCGGTGTGTGTTCTGCGCCGTCCAACTCTGGTTCGTATGGCCGCGCCAGTTATTATGGCAATGCGCAGTTTGCGGAGTATCCGGTGCTTTACGTCTCTTGGAATGACGCCAAAACCTACTGCGAGTGGCGCGGGGCGCGCCTGCCAACGGAAGCCGAATGGGAAAAGGCCGCTCGCGGCGGTTTGGAAGGGAAGCTGTATCCCTGGGGGGATGAGATTGATTGCGCTAAGGCAAACTATAACTACTCTTGTATTGGCGACACCAGTGCGGTGGGCAGCTATGCGCCCAATGGCTATGGTTTGTACGATATGGCCGGCAATGTTTGGGAATGGGCAGCGGATTGGTACGCGGCGGATTATTACGCCAATTCGCCGGCGGACAACCCGACAGGCCCTGCGTCGGGGGAGTTCCGTGCGCTGCGGGGTGGGTCGTGGTACTTCAATGGAAGCAACGTGCGAGCGTCGAACCGC